>JAFGCH010000068.1 GCA_016932695.1 Acidimicrobiia bacterium
ATCGGCGTCATCCGCCAGGAGGGCCAGTCGACCCTGAAGAAGGTGGCCCGCTTCGTCAGCTCCCTCGACCAGTTCATGACCCACCGCCTCGCCGCCTACGACCTGTCCGGCGCCAAGGTGCTGGAACTGGTGCGGCCACGCAAGATCGTGAAATCGTGGGTTGAGGTCTACGACGGAGCCGGCGCCCTGGCGGGCACCATCCGCCAGCAGAACGTCTTCGGCAAGATCCGCTTCGGCTTGCACGACTCCGCCGAGCAGAAGATCGGCGAGATCCGGGCGGAGAACTGGCGGGCCTGGAACTTCGCCATCGTCGATGATCGGGGAGCCGAAGTCGGGCGCATCACCAAGACGTGGGAAGGCCTCGCCAAGACCCTGTTCACCACCGCCGACGACTACCTGCTCGAGATCAACCCGAGCCTCGCCGGGCCGCTGCGCCTGCTGGCCTTCGCCTCGGCGGTCGGGGTCGACACCGCCCTCAAGCAGGACGCCCGCGGCCTGGGCTAGGCGCTACCCCTGCCACCACCCCGGGCCGGCGACGACGGCGACCACCTGGTCGGACACCGCCTGCAGCAGCGATGACACCGGGGTCTCGTCGGGGAGCACCGCCTGCGGCCAGGCCTCGGCCAGCGGCTCGAGGGCGAAGCGGCGAGCGGTGAGGCGAGGGTGGGGCACCTGGAGCCCCGGCTCGTCGACCGTCTCCCGACCGTAGAGCAACAGGTCGAGATCCAGCGAACGCGGCCCCCAGCGCAACCGCCGCCGGCGCCCGGCTTCCCGTTCGATCGCCAGGCACCTCGCGAGCAGAGGGCGGGGCCGAAGATCGGTGTCCAGCACCACCACGGCGTTGAGGAAGGCCCCCTGCATCGGGCCCCCAATGGGTGCCGTCTCGTAGAGCGAGGAAACCGCCACCGGGCTGCCGGCCTCGGCCAGCCGCGGCACCGCCCGCGCCAGGCGCCCTCTCCGATCGCCCAGGTTCGAACCGAGCCCGATGGCCGCCCGGGGCACGGCTCAGGCGCCCGCCGTCTGCGGGATGATCGCCCGGGCCTCGGGACCGAGAGGGCGGCGCAGGATCTCCTGGATCAGAGCGGTGGCCTTGATGGGGTCGTCGACGAGGCCCGAGTAGACCAGATACCCGGCGAGGATCCCGGCCACGGCGTCGTCGATGGTGTCGCGATGGACCAGCACCACTCGCCGATCGCGCAGCAGGGAACGCAGCGTGGCGAACACCCTCTCGGCGGCGGCCGGCTCCAATTCCGCGAGCGGCTCGTGCACTGCGGTGAGACCGGCGGCGGCATAGGAGGCCAGGTTCTGGTTGCCGGGCAGCAGGGAGAGCACGGTGTCGACCCCGGCACCCTTGAGCCAGGCGATCTCCTCTTCGCGGCGCACCCGCCGGTGCTGGAAGCCGTGGCCGCCCACCCGCTCGGCAACGGCGAGGCGCCCGGAAATCACCCAGGTGAACCCCCTTGGCTCCAGGCCGGTCATGCTCACCCTTCGCTCGCGGGCACTGCCCTCACGATAGCGTCGGCAACGCGCGCTGTTTGTAGTCCTACGACCACGTTGTGTGTTCGGACGACGGAGGCCCCGCCGACAACGGCCAGCACCTGAGCGGCGGCGGTAGCGGCGTCACGCTCCAGGGGCGGGAGGGGACCCAGGATCTCGGCGAGGAACCGCTTGCGCGAGGCCCCCACCAGCACCGGGTAGCCCATGGCCGCCAACCGGGGCACCCCGGCGAGCAGGGCGAGATTGTGCTCCAGGCGCTTGCCGAAACCGATCCCCGGGTCCACACAGATGGTGTCGGCCGCGATGCCGCCGGCCACGGCGACCGCCGCCCGGCCGGCCAGGAAGGCGGCCACCTCGGCCAGGACGTCGTCGTAGTGCGGATCGTCCTGCATGGTGCGCGGCGTGCCCTGCATGTGCATCAGCACCACCCCCGCTCCTGCGACGGCTACCACCTCCGCCATCTCCGGGTCGCCCAGGGCGGTGATGTCGTTCACCACCGCCGCCCCCGCCTCGAGTGCCGCCGCCGCCACCTCGGCCTTCGAGGTGTCGATGGAGACCACCGCCCCGGCGCCGGCCAGGGCCCGCACCACGGGGAGCACCCGGCGCAGTTCCTCGGCGGCGGTCACCGGCGCCGCCCCGGGCCGGGTCGACTCGCCCCCGACGTCCACCAGGTCGGCACCCTGGGAGAGCATCTCCAGCCCGCGACGCACCGCCGCCTCGGCCTCGGCGTAGTGGCCGCCGTCGCTGAAGGAGTCGGGGGTGACGTTCAGCGCCCCCATGATCAGAGGGCGGGCGGCCGTGTCGAGACGGCGCCCCCGTACCCGCCAGGCAGCCGGGCGTCGGGGGGAGGAGAGGGTGGCGGCCACCTCAGGCAGCCGGCGGGGCCTCGTCGGCGGAGGCGGGCAGGACGGCCGCGCTCTTCGCCGCCTCGCCGTCGGGCATCTGGATGCGCATCGAACCGTTGACGGCGTGCTGCCACTTGGGCACGTCGCGCAGCACTTCCTTGATCTCGTCGGCGTCGAGGGTCTCCCGCTCCATGAGAGCGAGGCAGATGCGCTCCAGGGCATCACGATGAGTGGTCAGGATGGCGCGGGCCTCATCGTGGGCCCGGGTGATGAGCTTGCGCACCTCCTCATCGATCATGGAGGCCACCTCATCGGAGTAGTCCTGGTGGCGGACGTAGTCACGGCCCAGGAAGACCTCGCCCTCCGGCTGGCCGTACTTCATGGGCCCGAGGCGGTCGCTCATCCCGTACTCCATGACCATGCGGCGGGCCAGGTTGGTGGCGTACTGGATGTCGCTGTGGGCCCCGGTGGAGGGGTCGCCGTAGATGATCTCCTCGGCGGTGCGCCCCCCGAGAGCCACGGCCAACTCGTCCACCAGTTCGCTGCGCTTCTGGTAGACCTTGTCGGTCAGGGGGAGAGAGCGGGTGTAGCCGCCCGCCCGGCCCCGGGGAATGATGGTGACCTTGTGCACCGGGTCGGCCTGGGGAAGGGCATGGCCGACAAGGGCGTGCCCGCCCTCGTGGTAAGCGGTGAGGCGCTTGTCCTCCTCCGTCATCACCCGGCTGCGGCGCTCCGGGCCGGCGATGACCCGGTCCACCGCCTCGTCCAGCTCGTCCTGGGTGATCTCGTCCTTGCCCCGGCGGGCGGCGAGGATCGCCGCCTCATTGATGGTGTTGGCCAGGTCGGCCCCGGTGAACCCGGGAGTGGAGCGGGCCAGCACTTCCAGATCGGCCCCGGCGGCCACCGGCTTGCCCTTGGCATGCACCTGCAAGATGGCCAGACGGCCCTTGATGTCGGGCATGCTCACGAAGACCTGCCGGTCGAAGCGCCCCGGGCGCAGCAGAGCGGGGTCGAGGATGTCGGGCCGGTTGGTGGCGGCAATGAGGATGACCCCGGTCTTGGGGTCGAAGCCGTCCATCTCCACCAGCAGCTGGTTCAGCGTCTGCTCGCGCTCGTCGTGGCCGCCGCCCAGCCCGGCGCCGCGGTGGCGACCCACGGCGTCGATCTCATCGATGAACACGATGGCCGGGGCCTGGGCTTTGGCCTGCTCGAACAGATCGCGCACCCGGCTGGCCCCAACGCCCACGAACATCTCCACGAAGTCGGAGCCCGAGATGGAGAAGAAAGGCACCCCCGCCTCGCCGGCCACGGCGCGGGCGAGCAGCGTCTTGCCGGTGCCCGGCGGCCCGAAGAGCAGCACCCCCTTGGGGATCTTGGCGCCCATGGCGCGGAACTTCTGCGGGCGGCTGAGGAACTCCTTGATCTCCTGCAGTTCTTCCACCGCCTCCTCGAGCCCGGCCACATCCTTGAAGGACACCTTGGGCTGGTCGCGAGTGACCTGCTTGGCCTTGGAGCGTCCGAAGGCCATGACCCGATTGCCGCCCCCCTGCATCTGCATGAGGATGAAGATGAACACGCCGAAAATAAGGATGTAGGGCAGGATGGTGCCGAGGAACCACTGCATGATCCCCGGGTTCTCGGCGTCCACCTTCACCTCGACCCCGGCCCCAACGAGCAGGGTGGTCAGGACCTCTTCGTAGCCCTCCGGGTAGGGGGTCTCGAAGCGCGGCGTCTCACCAGAAGGCTCCAGCAAAGCTCCCTGGACGACGTTCGACTTCTGCTTGATGGTCACCGACTCGATCTCGCCGACGGATACCCGGCGCTCGAACTCGTCGAGGGTGAGCGACTCGGGAGCGGTGGCGCTGCTGACGAACGCGTTGACCGCCATGACCGCCACCACTATGACGATCACATAGATCAGAACGGTGCGAAACGTCCGGCTCACCTTGCTCCTCTTATGGGGCGCCCCGGCAACCATGGTATTCCCGCCGGGCGGGTACACCGACGCCTCCGGTCGGGTCTCATCGGAGCCGCCGAAGCAGCTCTGAACCTCAAGCCCCCGAAGGGGTGCCCTCGGCGGGCTCCTCCCCCTCCTCCATGACTGCGACGTAGGGCAGGTTGCGGTATTGCCCCAGGTAGTCGAGCCCGTAGCCGATGACGAAGTCCGGAGGGATCTCGAAGCCCATGTAGCGCACCGAGACCGGCACCACCTGCAACCCCGACTTCGAGAGCAGGGTGGCGATCTCCAGGGAAGCGGGGCGGCGCACTTCCAGGTTTCGCCGGAGGTACTGGAGGGTGAGGCCGGAGTCGACGATGTCCTCCACGATCAACACGTGGCGGCCGGAGATCTCCCGGTCGAGGTCCTTGAGGATGCGCACCACCCCCGAGGTCCGGGTGGCTTCGCCGTACGAAGACACCGCCATGAAGTCGAGGTCCACCGGCAGGGCGATGTGGCGCGACAGGTCGGCCATCACCATGAACGCCCCCTTGAGCACCGCCACCAGCAGCAGATCCTTGCCCCGGTAGTCCGCGGTGATCTGAGCGCCCATCTCCGCCAGGCGCGCCTGGATCTGCTCCGCCGAGATCAGCACCCGGCCGATCCTCACCCTGCCTCCCGCAGCTTCAAACAGACGGCGACCGGCCCGCGAGGCGCCGCCCAGGCGGCGACGCGAGCCCCGGGCACCCAAGCGATTGTGCCACCCGAGGCGACAACGGGCCAACCGCGACGCTGCGCCGCCGCCACCCCCGCCTCGCGCAGGGCCTCGGCTACCGGCTTGTGCCCCTCTCCCGTGCTCACCCGGTCCCCGGGCAGAGCCGCCCGGACCACCAGGCCCGGCTCGACTGCCGCCGGGTCCAGGAGGCCCCAGCGCCGCCCCACCGGGAGGGGCGCCGGCAGAGGCCCCGGAGGACCCGCCCCCAACTGCCACGGGCCGAAGTCGACCTCCCCCGGCACCGGAAGGGCTACGGCAACCGGCAGCGGGGCATCCGCCACGGGGCCCAGCACCACCCAGGGCCCCTCGTGCCGCGCCCGGTGGCCTCCTTCCAACGGCCGGGCTGCTCCCGGACCGCCGCGAGCGGCGGCGAGGACCGCGGCCACGTCGGCGCCGTGCCCCGGGTAAGGGTCGAGCAGCAGCCGCAGCGCCCGGCGCGCTACCCGGCCGGCGATCGCCGGCGGCAGCGTCGCCAGAGCGGCCGCCGGCAGGCGAATCACCCCGGCGCGCGATTGCACCGGCACGGCTTCGGCCCGCCGTTCCAGTTCGGCGTCGTCGGCCCCCAGGAGAGCGGCGGCCCGGGCGAGGGCGGGACGCACGCCGGGTCCCAGCCGGGCCTCCAGCCAGGGGAGCACCTCGTGGCGCAGCAGGTTGCGCCGCCTATCCAAGTCCTCGTTCCCCGGGTCGTCGGCGTAGGGCAGGCTCAGGGCATCGGCTGCCTGCCGCACCTGCTCCCGGCTGAAGGCCAGCAGCGGGCGGCACCAGCGACCCCGACGCGGGGGAATCCCGGCCAGGCCCCCGGCTCCGGCGCCGCGGAGCAGGTTGCCCAGCACCGTCTCCGCCTGGTCGTCCTGGGTATGGCCGGTGACGATCACCTCCGCGAGGTCGGCCTCCGCTTCCAGAGCGGCGTAGCGGGCGACGCGCAGGGCGGCCTCGGAGGTCCCTCCCCCGACGGGGGCCAACAGCCGGTGCGGGATACCCAAACGGGCGGCCACCGCCCGGGAAGCGGCGATGAGCGCCGGCGAGGCGGGCAGGCCGTGGTTCACCGTGACGGCCCGCACCCGATGCCCCGACTGCACCGCGGCCCAGGCGCACACCGCGCTGTCGGCGCCCCCTCCCAGAGCCACCAGCAGCGGGGCCTCGGGGAAACGCACCGCGCCGAGGATCGCCTCCCCCTCTGCCGTCAGGCCACCCTCTGCAGCCATCGCTCCGGCTCCCGGATCTCCTCCAACGTCGGCAATCGGTCGGGCCCCTCCCAGGCGCGATCGAGTGCGGCAAACCCGCCGCGGCGCTCCACCGCCAGCACGAAGCGCTCCCCCTGCTCGTACTGCTGCATCTTCATCTCCAGGCCGGTCAGCCGCAGGAAGGCGGCGTAACGCGGGTCGCGGCGCCGGGCCTTCAGCACTCGCGCCATGCGATGCTGACCGACCAGCAACCGCCCTCCGATGCGGTCCATGATCACATGCCCGTGCCCCTCGAGGAGCGACATGAGGGCCTGCACCCGGTCGATCACCTGCCGCTGCTCCGGGGTCGCCAACAAGCCCATCAGCCCGGTCTCATCGAGCAGGGGGCGGCCCCGGCGAGCGGCGGAACGCCACTCCCCCAACACGCGGCCCAGCCGACCCTCGTGGGATGAGGTCGCTTGCACCAGTTCGGAGACCAGCCCCAAGAAGTAGGGGCGCATCCAGGGGACGGCGGTGAACTGCAGGCGGTGGGTGCATTCGTGGAGCGCCACCCACAGCCGGAACTCCGCCGGGCGGAACTCGTGGAGGCGCTCCAGGGCGAGCAGGTTGCCGCCGACGAGCATCACCGTGTCGCTTCCCCCATCGCCCGAGGGCACCACCAGCTCATACTGGCCCAGCACCCGCCGGGCCAGGAACCCCACCAGCGCCCCCACCTCAGCCGCCACTGCCGAGCCCGACACGCGGCCGCCGGAGACCGCCAGCTTGTCTTCGACCGGGGCCAGCAGGCGGCGGAACGACTCCACGTTGGCCCGGGCCCATTCCGCCCGGGTGACCACCGCCACCGCCGGCTCTCCCGTCCAGGGCAGGCCGGTCTCCTCCGCCACAAGAGCGGCGGCGCGCGCCACAACCTCGGGCGCGCGGCGGGCCAGCAGGGCGAAGTGGTAGGTGCCTTCGAGGGGGTACTTCCCGGCGAGACGCGCCCCGACCCGCGCCGCCAGCGGCCAGCGGATGGCGCTCACCGGGCGCGGGGCATCGAGGTCATCGGACGAGGATACCCCCGCCGCTCGGCGAGGATTCAGGCCTCGCGTACCACCCGGCCCCGCAGGCGCGGGAAGCGAGTGGGAGCGTGGGCGTAGCAGAACTCACGGTTGTTGTACCGCGACAGCTTCGTAGGGCAGCCGGGATGGGCGCACAGGCGCTCACCTTCGTGGGAACGGGGAGCGCGTAGCTTCCCGGTCACCTTGTTGCCCTTCAGGATCTCAGACATCGTCACCTCCCGGAGGTGGGACGATGCGACCTTACCCGGGGGGATCGGCCTTGATGGGCAATTCCCTGAGCGCGGCCCTCAGCCTTTCGTACACCGCCGTGGGGATTTCTTCGTGACAGCCCTCGTGGATCCGCCGGCGGAGCACCTCCTCGAAATGGAAGCCGTGCTCACACCGAGGGCAGCGCCGCAGATGCCAGCGCACCTGGAGGCGGCGGTACCACACCATCTCACGATCGAGGTAGCGGTAGGCCAGCGCCCGGGCTTTCTCGCAGTTGTGGCTCATGCCGGTGATTCCACGGTGCCTCGGCGCTCGGTGATATCCCACAACGCCTTCTCGAGGGCCTTTCTTCCCCGATGCAGGCGGGACATCACCGTGCCGATGGGAACGTCGGTGATCCGGGCGATCTCCTTGTAGGAGAAGCCCTCCACATCGGCGAGGAGGACGGGGATGCGGAAGATCTCCGGGAGGGACTCCACCGCCGCCCTCAGGTCGGCATCCACGAAGCGCTCCAGGGCCTCCTCCTCGGCACTTCGGGCCGCCCCCGACCCCTGGCCGAGGCGCCGATACAGGTAGAGGTCCTCCAGCTCACCCAGCTCGACCTCGGCCGGCTGGCGGGTCTGCTGGCGGTAGCGGTTGATGAAGGTGTTGGTGAGGATCCGGTACAGCCAGGCCCGCAGGTTCGTGCCCGCCTTGAAGCCGCCGTAGCCCCGGAAAGCCCGCAGAAGGGCCTCCTGCAGCACGTCCTCGGCGTCGGTGGGGTTGCGGGTCAGGCGCAGCGCCGCCGAGTACAGCTGCGGCAGCAGGGGCACAACATCGTCCTCGAAGCGGGCCGGATCGGCCATCGCGTCTCCGTGCGGGGCGGCCAGGTTACCAACGCCGACCTTCAAGCTTCGGCACGGCCGTTACCATGCCGCCGCCGGCCGGAGTAGCTCAGGGGTAGAGCAGCTCACTCGTAATGAGCAGGTCGGGGGTTCAAATCCCCCCTCCGGCTCCCTTGTGCCGTAGAGGCGCGCCCGCCGTGACCCTCTCGGCCCAAACCCCCCCGGCAGGTGAACCGACTCGAGACCCCGGCCCTTCATGCCGCCAGAGGCGGGCCCTCTTCGAAGAGGTGGTAGCGGAGGCGGTAGAAGGCCTCCCGGGCCCGCTGCATCGTGTTCTCGGCGCGGTCTGGGTCGAGCTGGGCCAGCCAGAGCCGGACCTCGCTCAACCGCAACCCGTCCGACACCTGCTCGAAGAGGGGGGCCAGGTCCGGGGCCTCGGCCCCCTCGTAGAGGCGCTCGCTCAGCTGCACCACCGCCTCCAGGAGCCGCCGCTGGGCCGTATCCCAATCCCAGCGGCTCGCCTCCCGCACGCAAGCAGCCAGCTCGGCGGCATAGAGCCAGGCGAAGGCGGGGTCGGATGGATTCATCGGTGACCTCCTCTTTCCGGGGGCGCGCCTACCCCAGGCACGCGATCTGCCGGAACAAGGAAGTCACATAGGACGATCCCGGGTTGGGCCGCCGGAGGATAGCGGCCCGGCCCGAGGGCGGTAGGCTCCCCGGGTCAGGAACCTGCGAGCCGGACCGATGGGCCCCGCCGACTTCACCTTCGACCGCTACTTCGTGGACCTCACCACCCAAACGGTGCAGCGCGAGCGGGTGGCCTGCGCCGACCTCGAGGACGTGCTGGGGGGGATCGCCCGGGCGTTCAAGCTGCTGTGGCGGGAGGCGGTGACCGATCCCTACGACCCGGCCTCGCCCCTGGTAATGAGCATCGGCGCGCTGACCGGGACCAGGGTGATGACCGGCCTCCGCACCTACCTGACCGGCTACTCGCCGCTCAAGGCCTCCCTCTCGGGAGCCCCAGGGCTCATGTGGGCGGCGGGGAGCGGCAGTTTCGGCACCCGCCTGCGCAGCCTGGGTATCGACGAGGTGGTGTTCACCGGCCGGTGCCCGCGACCCACCCTGCTGCACCTCACCCCCGGCGAGGAAGGAGCCCCGGCGCGGTTCGCTTTCCTGGACGCCTCCGACCTGAGCGGCCGGGAAGCCAACGAGCGGGCCCGCCTGCTCCACCGCCGCTTCCCGACGGCCCACTTCGCCCTGGTCGGCCCGGCCGCCGAGCACTACCGGCAGGTGGCCTACGCCGGGGTGGCCATCACCACCGACCAGCAGTTGGAGACGGGAGACCCCAAACCGCGCTGGTGCGGTCGGGGCGGTTACGGCGGGGTGCTGGCCTCCAAGAACCTGCTGGCCGTCGCCGCCGACGCCCCCAACCCGCGGGCCTCCGCCTCGGGGCTGAAAGAGATCAACCGCGAAATCAACCTGGGGGCGGGCTCGGCCCGGTACCGGGACCTCCCCCACGACCGGGGCGGCACCTGGCGCACCTTCAAGATGATGCACGAAGTCGGGGCGCTCACCGAGCTGAACTTCCACTCCACCGGCACCGACCGCTCGGCGGCGCTCTACCGGCCCAACGTGGAGGCGGGCCCCTACGAAGTGCGCGCTGAGGGCTGCTACCTGTGCGGGATTCGCTGCCACAAGAACGTCTACGACGCCCCGGAAGGCACCGCCGCGGGATTCCGGGCAAAGGTCGACCACGAGCCCCTGGGCTTGCTCGGGCCCAATCTGGGCATCTTCGACCCCGACCAGGTGCTGAGCCTCATCGCCCAGGTCGACGAGGCGGGCCTGGATGCCATCTCGCTGGGGGTCACCCTCGGCTACGTGATGGACCACAACCGGCGCCACCCCGAGACTCCTCTAGTGGCCGGCCTGTCCTTCGGTGACTTCGCCGGCATCCGCCGGGCCATCGCCGCGGTCGCCGCCGGCCGCCTCCCCGAAGTGGGCCTCGGGGTGAAGCGGCTCGCGGAAAGCACCGGAGAGACGGCCTACGCCATGCACTCCAAGGGGGTCGAGTACCCAGCCTACCTGCCCCACACCAACCCGGGCTTCCCCTGGGCCCTCGCCGGTGGCCACATGTCGATGCGCACCTTCTTCCTACTCGTCCTGGAGCGGGAGACCGGCCTGGACTACTGGGTGGAGGCCATCACCAATCGCGGCCCCCTGTACATGCTCGACGACATCACCGGCCTCTGTAAGTTCTCCAACCTGACCCCCGAGGTGGAAGCCGAGGCGCTGGCGGCTGCTCTGGGCCTGGAGGTGACCGCGGATGACCTCCGCGCGATGGTGGGGCGCACCTACTTGCGCGGCTACGCCTCGGAACGCCGCCACGGCTTCGTCCCCGCCGACTACGCCCTGCCGGCCGAGGCCCACGAGCATCTGCCCGAGATCCGCCTCCCCTACTTCGTGACCGAGGAGTTCTTCGCCACCCTGGCGGAGCAGGTCCTGGCCACCTTCGACGCCCGGGTGGCGGCCGCCGACTTCCTGTAGGACCGTCAGCCTCCGTCCACCGCCACCAGGAAGGTGAGGGTGTCCCCCGGGCCCAGCGGGGCGTCCGGCGCCTCGTCGCGGCGCAACTGGGTGTCGTTGCAGAAGACGGCCAGGTGGGGATGGATCACCCCGGCCTCATCCACTAGGCGGATCCGCAGGGCGGGATGCCCGGCGAAGGCGTCGGCTAGAGCGGCTCCCACCGTGGCCCCGGCCACCCCAAGGACCACCTCCCCCCCGGCGTAACGGCGTAGGGCCTCGGGGATACACAAGGTGGGCACAACGCGATTGTAGGGAGGGGCTTCCGCCCCTCCCTAGAGGCGGCGCCCCTGGCAGACTGGATCTCTGCACCTACGGCGGCAGACGGAGGCAAGCATGGCGCAGCGGCGGGTGATCATCATCGGGGCGGCGGGGCGGGACTTCCACAACTTCAACACGCGCTATCGGGACGACGAGGGCTACGAGGTGGTGGCCTTCACCGCGGCCCAAATCCCCGACATCGACGGCCGCCGCTACCCGGCGGAATTGGCCGGGCCTCGCTACCCCCAGGGAATCCCCATCTACGCCGAGGAGGACCTGCCCCGGCTCATCAAAGACCTGGACGCGGACGAGTGCGCCTTCTCCTACAGCGACGTGTCCTACACCTACCTCATGCGCCTCTCGGCCCTGGTGCAGGCCGCCGGAGCCACCTTCACCCTCCCGGGCCCGGGCGACACCCAACTGGTCTCCGCCAAGCCGGTGGTCTCGGTCTGTGCGGTGCGCACCGGCTGTGGCAAGAGCCAGACCTCCCGCCGGGTGATCGAGGTCCTGATGCGCCGCGGCCTCAAGGTGGTGGCGGTGCGCCACCCCATGCCCTACGGCGACCTGGCGGCCCAGCGGGTGCAGCGTTTCGCCACCCTGGAAGACCTGGAGCGCCACCACTGCACCATCGAGGAGATGGAGGAGTACGAACCGCACATCGTTCGCGGCAACGTCATCTACGCCGGGGTGGACTACGAGGCCATCCTGCGGGCCGCCGAGACCGACCCGAATGGCTGCGACGTGATCGTCTGGGACGGGGGCAACAACGACTTCCCCTTCTTCCGTCCCGACCTGGCCATCACCCTCGTGGACCCCCACCGCCCCGGGCACGAGATCGGCTACTACCCCGGCGAGGTCAACTTGCGCACCGCCGACGTGGTGGTGATCAACAAGATCGACAGCGCCGACCCGGCCGGGGTGGCCGAGGTGCGCGAGAACATCGCCGCGGTGAACCCCGGGGCGGCCGTGGTAGCGGCCAACTCGGCGCTGCGCCTGGAGAACCCCTCCGTGGTGGCGGGCAAGCGGGTGCTGGTGGTGGAGGACGGTCCCACCCTCACCCACGGCGGCATGATCATCGGGGCGGGCACCGTGGCGGCCCAGCGCTTCGGGGCGGCCTCACTGGTCGATCCCCGGCCCTACCTGGTCGGCCGCCTGCAGGCGACCTTCGAGACCTACCCGGAGATCGGCACCCTGCTGCCGGCCATGGGCTACGGCGAGGAGCAACTGGCCGACCTGGAAGCCACCATTGCCGCCGTCGACGCCGAGGCCGTGGTCATCGGGACCCCCATCGATCTGGCCCGGGTCATCCGCATCGACAAGCCCCACACTCGCGTGTTCTACGACCTCGAGGAGATCGGCACCCCGAACCTGGAGGGCATCCTCGGGGAGTTCCTGGCGAAGCGCGGGCCGGGGTAGGCCGCTTCACGCGAGGAGGCAACATGCGCCATCACCTCGACTACTCGGCCGCCGTGCGCCGCGACGGATTGGCCCTGGCCGAGGCGGCCGAGGCCGCCGGGCCCCAGGCGCCGATTGCCGGCTGCCCGGGGTGGGACGTAGCCGAACTGGTGTGGCACCTCACCGAAGTGCATTGCTTCTGGGCGGAGATCGTCGCCCGGCGGCTACTCGACCCCGAGGCCGTGCCCCGGCTGGAGCGACCGGGTACCTTCCCCGCCCTGCTCGCCCGGTTCCGCTCCGGGGTGGAGCACCTGGCGGCCACCCTCGCCGCCGCCGACCCAACAACGCCGGTGTGGACCTGGGCCCGGCAGAAGGACGCCGGCTTCGTGATCCGCCACCAGGCCCAGGAGACGGCGGTGCATCGCTGGGATGCCGAGACGGCCGCCGGGCGGGCCTTCGGCATCGACCCCGACCTGGCCGCCGATGCCGTGGACGAGTTCCTGGAGCACACCGCCGCCTTCCGCGGCGAAGGGGCCCGGCCGATCGGGGGCACGGTCCACCTCCACGCCACCGACGCCGCCGGGGAGTGGACGGTGGCCGAGGACGAAGCCGGCGCGCTGGTGATCAGCCGGGAGCACGCCAAGGGCGACGCCGCCATGCGCGGCCCGGCCTCCGACTTGCTGCTGGTCCTGTACCGCCGGCGCGGGCCCGAAGTGCTGGAGACCTTGGGCGACCCCGGCGTGCTGGAGCGCTTCCTGGCCCGTCCAGATCTCGGCTAGAGGTCGACTCCCAGCAGGGCCTCCAGGTCGGCGCGCAGCCGCTCGACGAGAGCGACATCTGCCCCGGGAACCGCGGCGGCGGCTCCCAGCACCTGGGAGTACTCCTGGGCGACGTAGGACAGCTCCCATTGGGTGACGCCCCCGCCCTCGACGAGGTCCCCGGATGCCGCCAGCTGTGCCTCGTAGCCCGCGGTGTCGCCTGCCACCAGCAGGAAGGCGCTCAGGTTGATGTTGGCCAGCAGATCGTCGGGGTCGAGTCGCAGCGAGGTGTTGATGGCGTCGATGGCCCCCGCCAGATCCCCGAGCCAGAACCGGCAACCGGCCAGGTTGTTCCACGCCACGGCATTCAGCGGCTCCAGGGCGACCAGCCGGGCGAAGTCGTCACGCGCCCCGGCGAAGCCCCCGGGCCCTTCCAGCCCGTAGAGGCCGATACGGAACCGCGCCAAACCCCGAAACAGGTAGGCGTCTCCATAACTGGGGCGAGCCGCAATCGCTCGGGTCAGCGACTCCTCGGCCTCGGCCAGTCCCTCCTCGAGCCGCTGCGGGTCGCCTCCAACATAGACCGAGTTGAAGGCCACATACCCCTCGACGTAGGCGTCGATGGCTTCGGCCGAGGGAGCCGCCACCGGCCGGGCGAGCACGGCGACACCCCACACCGTGGCGACGGCGGCGATGGCCGATCCCACCCCCACGAGGAGCACACCGGAGCCCGCCGCCACCGACGTGCGGCTCAGGCCGATGAGGAACAGGGCCACCGCCAGTACGGTGATCACCACCACGAAGACCCCTCCCTTGGCCCCCCATCCATCGCGCTGGGCGGCGTAGGCCTTCTGGTACTCGGCGGCGCGGTAGGCCGGGGCGAGGGACTCTTGGGCGAAGCGAGCCCGGTCGACCTCTCCCTCACCGATCTGGTATTCGGACCCCGCCAAATCGGTGTAGCCCAGCAGGACGTAGCGGGCCGCATCGCTGCTCCAGCCCAGGGCGGCGGCCTCAATGTCCTCCTGGGCGAGCAGCATCTCGGCAGCGGCCCCTTCCGCTTGGGCCAGATCCCAGATGGTGTTCTCCCCGGAGATCAGGTTCAGTGCCCGGGACAGGTGGGCCAGGGCTTCGACGGCGGCAATGTCGGATTGCCGGGTGGCCCGTGCCGCCCGGTTCCCGGCGGCATTCTGCAGGAAGGCGAACACCGCCCCCACCAGGGTGACCACCATGATCAGCACCGCTACCAGCCGTTGCAGGCCATCCTCCGGCGGCTCGGGCAACGCGAGAGGAGGCGCCGGCGGCTCTTCCGGCGGCTCCTCCAAGCGGGAAGTGGGCTCCTCGTCGGGGTCGATCACAGGGCCTCCACCACAACCAGCAACGCCGCCGACACCAGCAGTACCGAGGCGCCGCCGCACCAGTACAGGATCCCGGCCCGCGTGCTGCGAGTCACCTCGGCCAGGGTGAGGAAGAGGGCGGCCGCAATGAAGAAGGCGGTCAGGCCGACCAGTCGCTGCGACTTGCTGCGCAGCGCCGCGGCCTGGGCCATCTCCGGTGCCGGGTCGAGATCCTGGGTGTAGGCGGCGCTGGTCCAGTCGGCCTGACGTTTTGCCTCCAGGTCCAGGCTGCCGTCGGGGCCGACCGCTCCGGCATCGATCCAGTAGGACGCCGCCTCGGCCTCCTGGGCCGCGGCCAGGATCAGCAGCCGGGCGGCCTGGCCGGAGTCCGCCGCGGCGGCTTCATCGCGCAGGACTCCGGCCGACACATAGAGAGCCACCGCCCGGGCATACGACAGCTCGATCCGACCCAGACCCGACTCGATGATGGTGCGCATCTGCTCGGCATCGACGGTGTTGGAGAAGGCCCGCCGCTCCGCCCCGGCGGCGGCCCCGGAGGCCGCAGAAGCCCGCCAGGCACCGAGGGCCCCCAGGACCGAAGTGAGCGCGATGAGCACCGGGATCAGCGCCCGCCGGCGTGCCGCCCACGCATCCCCGCCCAGCCCCTGGGGAATTGTGCCCGCCGAGCCGTCCGCCACCAACGCCTCCTCAACCGGTACCCGCGTCACGATACCCGCGTCGCCCGGGCGGGGGTCGGCTCACCCGGCGGCGCGATTGGGGTACACCACCCGGAAGCCCGGCTCGAACTCGGCCGGGGCGGGGGTGAGGAAGACCTCCATGTAGGTGCGGCTGGGATGGCGCGGGTCGGCGTAGATCTCGGCGACCACATCGGGGGGTAGCAGGCGCGCCACCTTCAGCATCTCGCGTCGCGCCTCCAGCGTGTGGGCCACGAAGCGCGCGTGACCGGTGGCATCCACCCGGCTGACCAGATATGCCGCCACATCGCGGCGCCAGGCTCGCCGCGACCTCGGCTCCGAGCGCAAAGGCATGGTCCCCCGCCTCCGAGGGGAATCACAACAGTGTGATTGTAAGCCCGAGGCACCGCCCGGGGTGGCTTTTGGGCGAGATACTTGGCGCTTCCGGGGCGAGAGCGCCGACGCGCTCTCAGGCCCCGCCCGCCGCCCTATCGAGCAGGGTGAGGACCTCCTCTACCACTGCGGGCACCGCCGCTCCCACGGGAGCGGTCATCCCGCCCCCAACGGTGAGGTAGTCCCCGGCCTCCACCGCCACGATGGCCACCTCGGCGGGGACTTCCAACCCCAGGCTGCGCGCCAGCCCCACTGCCTCGAACAGACCGACGTAGTGGGGCGACCCACCCCAGGTGACGGCGGCGAAATCGCCCTCGCCCAGCACGGCCACGGTGCCCGGCTCGGCCGACCCGGTCACCACGGTGTCCACCACGATCAGCCGGGAGGCGCCGACGACTGCTTCGAGGAGGTACATGCCGGTCAAGGCGGTCTCCACGACTTCGACGGTCCCCGCCCGGGGATGGTCGAAGGCACGCACGGTGGCCGCCGGGTCGAAAGCGGGCCCGGCCGGGCGGACCCGGCCGAGAGCGGCCAGGCGCCGGCAAAGCCGGCGGGCCACCACTATGCCCAGCGCGTCATCGGAGATGAGGTCGTTGCCCAGGCAGAGCACCCGGATGGGGCGCTCTGCCCGGTCGCCTTCTCGAGACGGCGGTGCCGCGCTACTCGCGGTGGAGGCTGCCATCGGAGTCGCGGCGCAGCCGCGACAGCGTCTCGCCCGCCGGCCCATGGACCTCCACTACAAGCGGCATGCTCCCCGGCAGGGAGTGGGTAGCGCAGGCGTGACAGGGGTCGTAGGCCCGGAAGGCCATCTCGACCTTGTTCAGGATCCCCTCGGACACAACGCCCTTGGAGATGAGGCCCTTGGCCGCCTTCTCCACGCTCATCGCCATGCGCGCCGAGTTGTTCTGTGTGGCCACGATCAGGTTGGCCTTCTCGATGATCCCGCGGGAGTCGGTGACGTAGTGGTGGAAGAGGGTGCCCCGCGGCGCCTCGACCACCCCGACTCCCTCTCGCGGTGTCTCGGTGGGCAGGGTGCGCACGTTGGGGTCGATCAACTCGGGGTCGTCGGCCAGCTCCTTCAGCCTCTCGGTGGCGTTGAGGACCTCCACCACCCGGGCCCAGTGGTTGGCCAGGGTGTGGTGCACGGGCTTGCCCCCGAGGGTGGCGTACATCTCCTCAAAGGCCTCCTGGGCCAGCGGGGTGGACATGGCATCCGCGGCGTTCAGCCGGGCCAGCGGCGCCACGGAGAAAATGCCGCTCTCCATCCCGTCGGTGAACCCCTGCCAACCAAAGGGCTTGAGGTAGCAGAACTTCACGTAGGACCAGGGCTCGACATGCTCCGCCACGTAGTCGAGGTAGTCGGCCGGGGCGAACTTGGCCCACTCGCCTCCTTCAGGAGAGACCACCCGGATCTGCCCGTCGTAGAAGTTGGGCCGGTTCTTCTCGTCCATGACGCCCATGTAGTAGGTGCGGTGGGTGAAGGCGTCGGAGAGAATCAGCTCCACATAGCCGGGGTTGCCCAGCACGACCTTCCGGAACAGATCGAGGGTGAAACGGGCGAACTCGACGGCGTCGGCCGCGGTCCGGCGGATCTCGGTTTGCTGCTCGGCGGTGACTCGCTTGGCCACCCCGCCGGGCAGGCCCAGCACCGGATGAATGACCTTGCCGCCCACCATGGTGATGATCTCCCGCAGGCGCCGCCGCATGGCAATCACCTGCCGCCCCGTCTCCTCACCCACGGTGGCGATGACCCCCAGGATGTTGCGCTGCGCCGCCGGGGCCTCGGGGCCGACCACGAAGTCGGGGCCGCCGAGGAAGTAGAAGTGGAGCAGATGGTCTTCGGCCATGAACGCCGAATAGACCAACTCCCGGATCTTCTTCGCCGCCGGCGGCGGATCGACCTTGTAGAGGGCATCCAGGGTCTTGGTGGCCGCCATGTGGTGCGCCGTGGGACAGACGCCGCAGATGCGGGAGGTGATCTGCGGCATGTCCTCGGCAGGCCGGCCCTCGGCGAACTTCTCGAATCCACGCAGCTCCGGGACCTGGAAGTAGGCGCGCTCTACCTCTCCGGCCTGATCGAGGAAGATGTCGATCTTCCCGTGGCCTTCGAGGCGCGTGATGGGATCGACGGTAATCCGGCGCCGGGCGTAGGCGGCCTTGGCTCCCTGTGAGCCCTGGTGCCAGGCCTCCTGGGTGGTCATCTCTTCTGACATCTCTCTGGGCTCCTCAGGCGTCGACGGGGGTCATCTTGCGCCGGCGCAACAGCGAGCCGGCCAAGCCGTAGCGGTAGAAGGTGCCGACGGGGTCGGGGATCCCGTCCAGCGCCCGATCGATGGCGGCTTCATCCTCGAAGCCGAGCATGGAGGCGATGGCCGAGAGATACTTGGCTCCCTGATCGCGCACCTTGGAGGTGGGGCCGAAGCAGCCGGTGCAGGGCATGTTGCCGTTGATGCACAGGTGGCCGCAGCCCGACCGGGTGGCGGGCCCCATGCAGAGCAGCCCCTGGGCGAGCAGGCAGGTCCCCTCGTCGGCGATCACCTCATGGGGCCGCCGGAAGCGCTCGATGGTGAGCTCCTGCGGCTTGGTATCGAGGCGAGGGCAGTCCTCGCACAGGGCGATATCGGGGGTCAGCACCGTGCCTGCCGGCGGCAGGTCGCCGCCGAGCAAGGTCTCCACCGCCCCGGCGATGATGTTCGGCGTGGGAGCGCAACCTGGGATGTAGTAGTCGACCTCGGTGACCTGGTCGAGGGCGCGCACCGTGTTGTAGAAGCCGGGAAGGTGGACCCGGTCCCCGTTGTGCGCCAGGCTGACCTGAGGCAGGGTCCCCTCAGGGTTCACCGTCGAGGCCGTGGTGCGGTAGGCGGTATCGAAGATCGCCTCCCGATCCCACAGGTTGGCCAGGGCAGGGATGCCGCCCAGGTGAGCGCAAGACCCGAAGGCCACCAGGACCTTGGACTTGCGCCGCAGGAGGAGAGCCATCTCCTCTTGCTCCGTGGTGCGAATGGCCCCGTTGACGAAGGAGGCCAGGATCGACCCGTCCTCCATGGCCTCCACGTCGGACTTCTTGAAGTCCAGCGCCACCGGCCAGAACACGATGTCCACCGCCGCCACCACGTCGAGGATCTTCTCGGCGAGGTCGACCACGGCTTCTTCGCAGCCGCCGCAGGAGGCGCACCAGTAGAAGGCGACCTTCGGCTTGTCGGGCATCAGACCGTCACCCCTTCCACCTCTTCGTCCGCCTCTTCCTCGAGGCCTACCGCCCAATCCTCCGGGGGAGTCCCCAAGCGAGCCGGGCCCAGGGCCTTGACCTGAGCCACCATCTCGTTCACCACATCGCGTAGCTTGTCGGCCTCCGCCGCTGAGATCCACTCCAGGCGAACGCGCTCGTCTTCGATGCCGAAAGCCAGCAGCATCCGCTTGAGCAGCCGGAAGCGGCGCAGGGCCTTGTAGTTGCCGGACTGGTAATGGCAGTCGCCGGGGTGGCACCCGCCGATCAGCACCCCGTCGGCCCCGTGGGCCAGCGCCTCCAGCACGAACTGCGGGTCGACCCGCCCCGAGCACATCACCCGGATCACCCGGGTGTTGGGGGCGTACTTCATGCGGGAGGTGCCGGCCAGGTCGGCGGCCAAGTAGGTGCACCAGTTGCAGAAGAAGGCCACGATCTTGGGTTCCCAGCCGTCGGCGGTGGCCGGCGCGGCCGGTTTGTCCATCGGTTCAGGCATTGGCCAGCACCCCCAGGATCTCCTCGTAGATCTCCTCATCCTCGAACAGGTTCTGCCGGATCGACCCGGAGGGGCAGGCGGCCACGCAGGTGCCGCAGCCCTTGCAGAGCACCGGGTTGATGTAGGCCTTCCCATCCACCCGGCTTATGGCGGTGTAGGGGCACAGCGGGATGCAGGTCTTGCACCCCGAGCACTCCTCCGTCACCACGTAAGCGGTGTTGGGCTCCATCTCCACGAAGCCCTTGTCCACCAGCGCCAGGGCCTCGGCGGCGGCGGCCCCGGCCTGGGCCACCGTGTCGGGGATGTCCTTGGGGCCCTGGCAACACCCGGCCAGGAAGATGCCGTCGGTGAAGGTGCTCACCGGCGCCAGCTTGGGATGGCGCTCCATGAAGAAGCCGCCACCGCCGCAGGTGATGTTGAAGGTGCGCCGCACCTCGTCGGCGTCGGCCTGGGCCTCGAGCCCGGTGGCCAGCACCACCATGTCGACCGGGATCTTGCGCACCCGGCCGAGCAGGGTGTCCTCGGCCTGCAGGACCACCCGGCCGGTATTGCCCGCTTCGGGGTACACGTCGGCGACCTTGCCCCGGATGAAGTGCACTCCTTCTTCGGCCACCCGGTTGTAGAACTCCTCCATGCCCTTGCCGGGAGCCCGGATGTCGATGTAGAAGTTGTAGATCTCGGCGCCGGTCTTCTCCTTGACCAGGTGGGCCAGCTTCAGCGAGTACATGCAGCACACCCGGGAGCAGTGCTCGTTGGTGTTGACGTCACGACTACCGACGCAGTGGACGATCCCCACCGTCTCGGGGGTGCGCCCATCCCGCAGCGTGACGTGGCCTTCGGTGGGGCCGGAAGCATTCACTAGGCGCTCGATCTCCATGGCGGTGTAGACATTGGGGTAGACCCCGTACCCGTAGGAGGGGGTCCGCCTCGGGTCGAAGGTCTTGAAGCCGGTGGCGACCACGATGGCCCCGACCTCCACCGTGTCGAAGGTCTCGGTCTGGGTGAAGTCGATGGCGTTGCGCTCGGCGCAGACCTCCACGCAAGTCTTCTTGCAGCGCCCAGTGCGGAACTCGATGCAGGCGTCCTGGTCGATGACCACCACCTGCGGCACCGCCTGGGGGAAGGGGATGTAGACCGGCTTGCGCATGTTCAGGCCCAGGTTGAACTCGTCGGGGGTCTTGCCGCGGCGGAACACGCAGACCTCGATGCACTCCATGCAGCCGACACAGGCCTCCTCGATGATGAAGCGCGGCTTGTGGCGCACCGTCACCTGGTAGTTGCCCACGTAGCCGTCGACCTTGTCGACTTCGGCCATGGTCCACAGCGTGATGTTGGGATGCTGGCCGACCTCGGTCATCTTCGGAGTGAGGATGCAGGCGGCGCAGTCCAGCGTGGGGAAGGTCTTGTCGAACTGGGCCATGTGCCCCCCGATGGAGGGCTCCCGCTCCACCAGATAGACCTTCTTCCCGGCGTTGGCCAGGGTGAGGGCGGCGTGGATGCCGGCAATGCCGCCGCCCACCACCATGACCGCCGGGTTGACGTTCACCCGCGCCCGCTCGAGCGGCTTGTGGAAGCGGACCCGGTGTATCGCGGCCCGAATGAGGTCCTTGGCCTTGGCCGTGGCCTCAACGATGTCGGTGTGCACCCAGGAGTCCAGTTCCCGGATGCTGACCATGTGGAAGTAGTAGGGGTTGATGCCGCCGGCAGCGGTGGCCCGCCGGAAAGTGGCCTCATGCAGGCTCGGGGAGCAGGCGGCCACGATGACTCGATCCAGCTGATTGGCCAGGATGTCTTCCTTGATCAGCTCCTGGCCCGGGTCGGAGCACATGTACTTGTAGGTCTTGGAGACCGTTACTCCGGGCAGCCCGGCGGCGTACTCCGCTACCGCCTCGACGTCGACCGTCGCCGCGATGTTGGTGCCGCAGTGGCAAACGTAGACCCCGATTCTCGGCTGGCCGTTCGTGTCGGCACTCATGCCTCGCTCCTCTGTGTCGCGCCGATGGCGTCTTCCACCAGTTCCACGATATCGCGCACCGCGAGCACCTCTTCCAGACCGGTCGTCTTGAGGGCGTCGCGGAACATCACCAAGTCCTTCGGGCAGGCCACGACCAGCGTGCCCACCCCCTTCAGGCCGGCGGCTTCGCGCACCCGGCTCTCCGCCGGGCGCTCCTTCACCCCAGGCACATCTTCCATCCAGATCCGCCCGCCGCCGGCCCCGCAGCAGAAGGCCCGCTCACGGTTACGCGGCATCTCATGCAGCGGCGCGCCGAGCGCGGTCAGCACCCGGCGCGGGGCATCGAACACCCGGCCGTACCGGCCCAGGTAGCAGGGGTCGTGATAGGTGACGTCGCCCCGGAGCGGGGCGACGATGCAGAGCCTGCCGCTCTCGAGAAGGCCCGCCAGCACCTCGGTGTGGTGCAGCACCGGTACCCCACCGTTGCCGTTGAGGCTTCCGTACTCTCGAGTCAAGGCATGGTAGCTGTGCGGGTCGGTGGTGAGGATCTTGCGGAACTGCGCCTTTGCCAGCGCCTGCAGGTTCTTGTCCCGCTGCATCTCGAAGAGGCCTTCTTCTCCGATGCGCCGCACATCGGTGCCGGTGTTCTGCTCGGCCTCGTAGAGAATGCCGAAGTCGAGGCCGGCCGCGTGGAACACCCGGGCAGCCGCCAGGGTGACGGCCTGCGCCCGGGGGTCGAACGAGGCGTAATCCCCGACGAACCACAGGTACTCCACCGGTTCCTTGCGGGCGTCCTTCACCTCGAAGGGCAGCTCCTTGACCCAACGCGCCCGATTGCGCGGCGACTGGCCGAGGGAGTTGCCGTAGCGCATAACGTTGGTGAGCGTGTCCTGTATGCGGTCGCTCACCTCGCCCCGAGCGACCAGGTCGCGCCGCATCTGCAGGATCAGCGGCAGGTGCTGGATCCCCAGAGGGCAGACCTCGTCGCAGGCGAGGCATGAGGTACAGGACCACAACCAGGAGGCCGGGATGACCTCTCCGGCGAGAGCGGGTGCCGTCGCCGTCGTGCCCGGGGCGGGACGCAACCCGGGCAGTAGCCGGCGAGCACTCACCTGCAAGGCCAGGATGAGATCGCGCGGGGAGAGGGGGAAGCCACCTTCGGCCGCCGGGCACTCCACGTGGCAACGACCGCAACGAATGCAGGCTTCGAGGATCGCCAGCTCACCTCGGCTGAGGTCTTCGAGGCGGCCGTAGCCCCCGCCGGCCGTGGGAACCGCTGGGGGCATGTCCCCGATTCGGGCCGGCTTCACCGCCAGGCTGTACCACCCGGCGAGCATGTGCCAAGCCTTCGAGGTGGGGATGAAGGCAATGAGCGCCATTGCGCTCAGGGCGTGGAACACCCACAGGTAGCCGAAGGTGGTATCGGCGCCGCTCGCGGTGACTCCGGTGTCTCCCAGCCACCCGCTCAGCAGCCAGCCGACGAAGGAGACCCCTTCGAAGGACGGGTTCGTGGCCCGGATCCGCAAGGCCTCCAGGAAGAAACCGCCCAGCCCGGCAGTGAGCAGCAGGACGAGGAAGGCCCAATCCTCCCAGCGCACCACTCGCGGCTTGAGGAAAGCCACGTCGTCGCGTTCTTCTACTCGCAACTGGCGGGGGCGCAGCACGGCCCGCCGGAAGACGAACATCGCCAGGCCCACCACCAGGATGGCCCCCGAGAAGTCTGCCAGCCAGGAGAAGACCAGGTAGAAGTCGCCCTTCATGAAGGTCCACGACGGCAGCAGCGGGTGGAGGATGTCATTGTCCACCAGCACCAGGATGGTGGCGACGAACAGGCCCACGAACCCCCAGAAGACGGCCAGGTGGGCCAGCCCGGCGTACCAGTTGTCGCGAAGGACGTTGCGGTTGGTGAACACTCCCAGCAGGGCGCCGGGCAGCCGGCGCCAGGCCGGCCGGTCGGCCGGGTCCTGCCTCCCCGAGCGGTAGCGGCGGATCTTGCGGGCCACCGCGTAGAAGAACCACACCAGCGTTGCCACCGCGACCACGTAGAAGGTGATGGTGAGCCAGAGCGGCAGCGAGTAGAAGACCGGTCGGGAGACCGGATCACCGGCTTCGGCTGCCCAGATCACGACTTGTGCTCCTTGACCTTGTCGATCAGCACCGGCACGAACTCGAGCAAGTCCTCGGCCACTCCATAGTGGGCCACGTTGAAGATGGGTGCCCCGGGGTCGGTGTTGACGGCGACGATCAGCGCCGCGTCCTTCATCCCCTCGACGTGCTCCGGGGCCCCGCTGATGCCCAGAGCGATGTAGAGCTTGGGCTTGACCAGCATGCCGGACTTGCCCACTTGCCGGGTCATGGGCAGCCAGCCCATGTCGACGGCGGGGCGGGATGCGCTGACTGCACCGCCGAGCAACTCCGCCAACTCCTCGGCCAGGTCGAGGTTGGCTTGCCCTTGAAGCCCGCGCCCCACCGAGACCAGCACCTCCTGCTGGGTGATGTCGATGTCCCCGGCCTCGGGCTCCTCGTACCCCAGGAGGCGTACCCCGCAGGTCTCAGGAGCCGGCGCGGCTACGGGCTCGACCTCGGGTCGCTTTGTCGACCGCCCGGCATCGGCTCGGCGAGCGCCGGGCAGCACCCCGATCACCACGGGCTCGCTCTCGGGAACGGCCCGCACCTCCATCTTGCCCCCGAACACCAGGCAACGGGCTTCCAGCCCGTCGCCGACGGCGGCCACGTCCATGCAGAAGTTGACCAGGGGAACCCCCAGTCGTGCCGGCAGCAGTCCCACCAGGTCCCAACTCACGTTGGTGATGGGCACCAGCACGACGGTGGGCTTCCGTTCCGTGGCAAGGGCGGCCAGAGCCCGGCTGCCCACCTCGCCCACCGGTTCGGCAAAGGCCGGGGAGTCGGCGTAGAGAACGCGATCGGCCAGGCCCAGCGACTCCGCAAGGCCGACCACCCCGCTCCCCAGCAACACAGCCTCCAGGGCGGCGCCCCGGTCGTCGGCGATCTGCCGGCCGAGCGCCAGCAGCTCGTAAGTCACCTCGGAGAGGCCTCCCCGCCACTGCTCGGCGATTACCCAGACAGCTCCCGGCATAGTCACTCCTACAGCAATCCCCGCCCCGCCAGGATCTCGCAGACCCTGGAGGCGATGTCGTCGAGGCCGCCGGCGATCATCTCGGCGCGCTCGGCCACCTCAGGCTTCTTCATCTCCACGACCCGCAGCGGCAAGGCCCCAGGCGGAGAACCCGCAACCGTCTCAATGGTGCCCGAAGTCATTGCCGCCCGGACCTTGGCGATGGGCACATATCGCGGGGGCTTTTCGGCCCCTTGGATACCGACCACCGCCGGAAGGTCGAGTTCGAAGCTGCCCCGCACCCCGCCCGGGTACTCGCGCAGGCACCGGCCCATCCCTCCGGGGTGCACGTCGAGGCCGGTCACGATCCCGACGTAGGGCAGCCCCAGCTGGTGAGCCACCAGCGGCCCCACCAGGCCGTCGAGATCATCGATGGCCTGGCACCCGGTCAGGATCAGGTCCACCGGGAGCAGACCGGCGACGGACGACAGGGCCGCAGCGACCGTGACCGTGGCCTCTGCAGACCCGACGCCCTCCTCCAGGCCGGTGACCTTCACCACCCGGTCGGCGCCTCTCGCCAAGGCGGTATACAGCACATCGTCGACCTCGGGAGCATCCGGGGCGACGACCGTGACCGTCCCCTGATGGCGCTCCTTGAGGATCAGCGCCTGCTCGAGGGCGTTCTCATCACGCTCGTTGATGATGAGCCGCAGGAAGTCGCGGCTGAGAGAAGCGCCGTCACCGGCGACCTCCAGCTCCTCGACAACGTCGGGCACCATCTTGAGGAGTACCAGTGTCTTCATGGCGCCTTGCCGCCCTCCTCGCTCGCTGCTCGCTCGGTTCGCCGCGCCATCAGTCCGCCAGGGCCTCGGCGACCAATTCCATGACGTCGCGGACGACCATGCGGTCGTCGCCTCCCAACACCTTCAGGGAGTCCTCGAACCGGGGCACCTCGTACGGGCAGGAGACGGCCAGCACGTCGGCGCCGGTGGCCAAGGCCTCCTCCACCCGGCGGTCCGACAGGCGGGGGTAACCCTTGGCCTTGTAGAAGGTGTCGAGCCACATGCCGCCCCCGCCCCCGCCGCAGCAGATGGTGTTGTCCCGGTTGTGGGTCATCTCCACCAGGCTCACCCCGGGCAGGGCGTCGAGGATGCGTCGCGGCTCGTCGTGCATGTGGTTGTGCCGCCCCAGCACGCAGGAGTCGTGGTAGGTGATCTTGTACCCGAGATCCTTGGTGAGCAGGGGCCGCAAAGCGTCAAGCCGCGCCGCCACGAAAGGCGTCGTGTGATCCACCGGCCGGCTCAGGCCGAGGGCCGGGTACACGTAGGCGAGGGCGTCGAAAGCGTGCGGGTCGCAGGTCAATAGCGAGCCGAACTCGTACTTGGCGTAGGTGGCCGCGTTCTGCTCCCTGAGGGTGTCGAAGAGCCCCTTCTCCCCGACCAGGCGGGCGCACTCCCCGACGCACTTCTCCTCGTTGCCCAGGATGGCGAAGTCGACTCCCAGGGCATGAAGGATACGAGCGGTGGCCCGGGCATTGTCCTGGCCCCGGGGGTAGTAGGCGGTGTAGCACTCCACGATCCACAGCACGTCCACCGGCCGGCCCAGGTCGCGCAGGATGGGCACCGGCACCCCGGCGCTCTCGACCCAAGCGGCGCGCTTGCGGGGCGACTCCCCCATAGGGTTGCCGTAGCGCATGGTGTTGGCCAGGGCACTCTGCAGCTCGGCGGGCACCTCGGGCAGGCGGAGCAGCACCTGCTCCTTGACCGCCGGGAGCAGCACGTCGGTGAGACGCAGCCCCCGCGGGCACTTCGCCCAGCAGTCGTAGCAGGTGACGCAGGTGAGGAGGTCGTCCGTAGAGAGGACCTCCTCAATGAACCCCTCCCGCAGCATGCCGATGAGCCGCCGCGGCGTGTAGCGCATGAAGTCGCCGTAGGGGCAGGTGCCGGCACAGGTGCCGCACTGAATACAGCTCAGCAACTCTCTCCCCGCCGGCGTGGCCAGAAGGCCGTCGAGCGTGAGGTCGGGGATCTCCAGCACGGACGCCTGAGCCATCAGCCATTCCCTCCTGTGGTCGTTTCAATCTGCGTGCTGCTGCGGCCGGGCCGGGGGGAACTCCCCGTACTGGAGCGCGTCGGGCCAAGGTGCCGATAGCACCGGCGGTCACTCAGCATCCGCAAGAGGCAATCGTCCCTGAGGTAGAGGCCGCAGCGGAAGCACACTCGATCGGGATCCCGGCTTGCCGCCGAGAGCGAGACGGACAGACGATCGAGGCCCTCGGCGAGATCGCGCAGCCGGCCGACCCCAACTTCCGCCAACAGGCCCAGCAACATCTCGCTGGCGCGAGCATCGAACTCATCCAGCAGCCGTTCGGCCTCATCGGTTATCGAGACCTCGGTGGCCCTCCGGTCGCCGGGCGATTCCGCCCGGCTCAGGAGCCCCCCGCGCACCAGACGGTCGACGGCCTTGCTCGCCGCCGCGTTGCTGATGCCGAGGAAGGCGGCCACATCCCCGATGGTGAGATGCCCTTGTCTCTCCACCAGGCGCAGCAGCTTCAGTTGGGTGAAGGTGAGACGGTCTCCGGCCACCTCGCCGAGTTCGGCGGCCAGTACTTCGGCAGATGCCGTGGTGAAGATCGTGGCGCTCGCGAGGAGACCGTTTATCGCCTCGAGGGCCTCGACTCGCCCTGCCACGGAACACCCGCCCTTCGGTTTCGGCGGACTACTCGCAACTCTGTTGATATTAAACCGGGTTGACCAATGCCGCAACGCGGCCCGGGGAACTGAATGAGGGCTCTCAGAATCGACGGCGAGACGCCGCGGTCACCGGGCCAAGGCGAGCACCAGCGCCTCCTCCACCCGGGGATGGAGGAAACGGAACCCGTCGGCTTCCAGTCGCTCGGGGTATGCCGCCTGGCTGTCGAAGAGGAGCGTGTCGGCCAGCCCCCGGCCCAGCAAGAGCCGGGGGACGAAACGCGGGATGCGCAGCCGGACCGGCCGGCGCAGCGCCCGGCCTACCGCCCTGACGAAGCGCTTGTTGTCCACCGGCTCGGGGGAGGTCAGGTTCACCGGGCCGGCGAGGCCGCTGCCGAGGAGGTGGACGATGGCGCGCACCTCGTCTTCAAGGCTGATCCAGGGCCACACCTGCGTGCCGTCGCCCAGCCACCCGCCCAACCCCCACCGATAAGGGCTCAGCCAGGCCGGCCCCAGGGGGGCCAGGAGGCGCGCCAGGGCGCCGCCCGCCCGGGAGAGCACCACCCCACTGCGCAGCAGGACCACCCGCGTACCCGCCGCCGCCGCCGGGGCGGTGGCCCCCTCCCAGGCGAGGCACAGCTCCGGGAAGAACCCCGTTCCCGGGGCGCTGTCCTCGGTGAGCCTCTCCCCGGGCCGGTGCCCGTAGTACCCGACTGCCGAAGCGCTGAGCAGCACCGCCGGAGGCCGCCTCAGCCCGGCCAGGGTGCTTGCCAGCAGCGCCGTGGAGCCCACCCGGCTGTCCCAGATCAGCCGCCGCTCGGCATCATCCCAGCGGTGCTCCCCGATGCCCCGCCCGGCGAGGTTGACTACGGCATCGACCCCTTCCAGAGCCTCGCCGTCGAAGGACCCCGCCTCTGGATCCCACGGGATCCCGGCCGCCGCGGCCCCGGGCCGCACCAGGCGCTCCACCCGGTGGCCCGCTTCCTGGAGCGCAGACACCAATGCCGAACCGATGAGCCCGCTTGCCCCCGCCACCGCAATATGCATTCCGCCCCTCCTCTTCCAGCCGCAGGCTAGGAGGCCGAGCTCCCGTAGGCCCGCTGCAGCGCCTCGGCCACCCGGCGGGCCCACTCGGCGGTCATGGAGCCCAACGGATCCGGGACGCGGGCGAAGTCCGCCGGGTAGAGGGGATCGCCCACCTCCACGTGAATGGGTCGGCGGCTCACCCGGGCGGTACCCCGGCCCATGGCCTCCTCGGAGCCGGCCACGGCCACCGGTAGGAGAGGCACCCCGGCGCGGCGCGCCAGCCAGGCTGCCCCTCTCTTGGGCCGAGCCTCCCCCCATACCCACACCCGCATCCCCTCCGGGTACAGGCCCACGGTGCCTCCCGCGGCCAGTTCGGCCAGGGCGAGACGGAGGGCACCCACCGGGGCCCGCGAGCGCGACATGGGGATGGCCCCCAACCAGAAAGTGAGCCGGTCGAAGAACTCCGAACGCCCGTACAACTCGTCCACCGCCAGATACCGAATGGGCCGGCCCACGGCAAGGGAGACCATCACCGGGTCGAGGTGCGAGAAGTGGTTGGCTGCCACCACCAGCGGGCCCGGGGGCACCCGTTCCGTCCCGGCGTAGCTGAAGGGGAAGTAGCGGGCGCCGATGAAGCGCAAGACGGGGCTGACCGCCCGCCACGCGGTATAACCCCCCCAGGGGAAGCCGGGGCTAAGCCGCGGTTCCAAGGTCGGCAAACAACGCGGCGAAGGCGAGCTCCGGCCGCTGGTTGGCATGCAGGGCGGCCACCGCCTCCAGCACCCGACCGGCCGCGGACACCGCCGCGGCCGGCGTGAGGGCGGTGAGGGAAACCGGGGGGACATCGCGGTTGCGCACCTCGGCGCCCAGCTGGGCGGCGGCGGCATCCCGGTACCACGAGGCCAGGATCTCCAGGCCGGTGGTGTGCAACGCGGCGGCGGCCCGCCGGCGCTCCCGCTCCTGGCGCTCCTTGACGGCCCGGCCCAGGGCACCCTCGGCCTCCACCTGGTCGCGCTCGAAGCGGTGCCGCTGGTCGAGCGCATCGAGCAGCGGCTCGGCCGCGGCGACCAGCTCCTCGGCCAGCCGAAAGGCACCCCCCGGCTGCGACCCGACTCGCCCCGGCACCGAGAGCCAGGCCCGGCGGAAGGCGGCCACCTGGGGCTGGGTGGCCAGCATCAGCGCCAGGCCGGGACGGCCGCCGGAGGCGACGGCAGCGTGGTGCGCCTGCTCGGGGTCCACTCCCCGCTCCACCAGCGCCGCTGCTACCTCTTCGTCGGTAACCCTCCCGAAGAAGATGGTGCGGCAGCGGCTGGCGACGGTGGGCGGCAGATCGTGCTCCGCCTCGGCCACCAGGATGAAGACGGTGGTGGGGCTCGGCTCCTCGAGAGTCTTCAGCAGCGCGCTGGCTGCCTCGTCGGTCATCACCCCGGCTTCCTCGAAGAGCACCACCTTCCGCTCCCCCTCGACGGGGGCGAGCACCGCCCGGGCCACGGTCGAGCGGGCTTGGTCCACAGTGAGGGAAGTCCGCCCGTCGGGCTCCACCAGGGACAGGTCGGGATGAGTCCCCGCGACCACCCGCCGCAGGCAGCCGGAGTCGGCCCCGGGGCAGAGCAGCAGGCCGGCGAAACGCCGGGCCAGGGTGGCCTTGCCCACACTGGCAGGGCCGACGAAGAGGTAGGCCTGGGAGGGAGAGGCCGCCTCGGCCTCGAGTAGCCCCACGAGGGCCCGGTGGCCGACCACCCCGGCGAAAGAGCTCACCATCGGCGCAGCACCTCCGCTTCCGCCGCCGCGACCACCGCATCGAAGGACGCCGAGGCGTCGACCACCACAAAGCGCTCCGCCTCGGCGGCGGCCAGCCGGTCGTACGCCTCCGCCACCCGCACCTGCAGGCCCAAGCCGGCGGTGCTGATGCGGTCGGCGCCGTCTTCGCGAGCCAGGCCCCGCTCCGGATCGAGGCGGAGCAGCACCACCGTCTCCGGCCACACTCCGCCCAGGCCGGCCTCGTTCACCATCCGCACTGTCTCGATTCCGAGGCCGCGGGCCCCGCCCTGGTAGGCCAGGGAGGAGTAGACGCTGCGGTCGCTGACCACCGCTCGCCCGGCAGCCAGGGCGGGCCCGACCACCTCGGAGGCCAGCTGGGAGCGGGCGGCGGCGAACAGCAGAGCTTCGGCCCAGTCGGCCACATCGCCCCCCAGGCCCAGCAGGATCCTCCTGATGGCCTCGCCGGTGGGGGTGCCTCCGGGCTCACGGACGGTGAGGATGTCGAAGCCGCGGCCGGCCAGGCGCTCGGCCACCCGGGCGGCCACGGTCGTCTTGCCCGCCCCGTCCACTCCCTCGAAGGCGGCGTAGCGGCGGGTCACCGGCCCCCCTCTTCGGAAGGAGGCGCCGGGTCGGGCGCCGTCTCGCCCGAGCCGACCAGGCCGTTCATCTCCTCCGTCAGCTGCTCGCCCGCCGTGGAGCGCCGGTAGCTGCGGAAGGCCGAGGTAACCGCCTCGAGAGTGGATCGCCGATCGGCGTGGCCCAGAGCGACCAGGATGCGGCGCACCCGCCACAGGGTGGCGAGCCCGGCCAGGAAGATCAGGCCCCCGCCGAGGATCGGCACGACCCTCATACCTTCGGAGAGCAGGCCGGGGATGACCCCGTCGAAGAGGCCGGAGAGCGGCAGGGCCACCGTCATGGATAGCAGCAGGCCGATGCGCATCAGGCTGAAGAGGGCAGCGAAAGTGCGCCCCCGCACCTCGTCGACCACCTGCTCGTGGAGGTGAGAGAAGCCCAGCACATAGGCGCCGCCGGTGCCGAAGCCCATGGCGGCGATCCACGCCGCCCCCCCGAACAGAGTGCGTACTAGGCCTGCCGAGGCGAGAGAGAGACCGGTGATCAGCAGTGCCAGGGAGAACACCACGTCCTTGTGCACGATGCGCGAGCCGAACACCGTCACCAGCACGATTCCCAGGGCCGTCCCCAGGCCGAAGGCGGTCAGCAGGGCGGGGAAGCCGGTGGGCCCGGTCTGCAGGACGTCGGTGGCAAAGGGCTTGCCGATCACGATGATGATCCCGCCGCCCGCCAGAGCCACGCCCATGGCCCCCACCACCAGGCGCACCCGCGGGTGGGTGACCACGAACACCACCCCGTCGCGCAGATCCCGCAGCGGGGCCATGAGGTTGAGCCGACCGCTGCGGCGGCGGCGCTCGGGGAGGTCGTGACCCGCCAGGGGGATGGTCCAGATGATGGCCGCCGAGACCAGAAAGGTCCCGGCATCCACCATGAAGGCCAGGCCCTCGGCGGTGTCGGTGATCCTCTCGCTGAAGGGCGCCAACGCCAGGAAGAGGAGGGCACCCAGCGGGAAGGTGCCGTAGGCCGCACTCAGCGAGAGGCTGTTGGCCTGCACCAGTTCGTTGCGCTGCACCAAGTTGGGGACGCTCGATTCCCGGGCCGGCTGAAAGACGAGGGTCAAGCCCTCCATGGCCAGGTTCACCAGGACCAAGTACTGGATGCTGTCGGCGAACACCAGGCTGAACACGAGGGCCGCCCGTCCCACCTCCACGACCACCATGGCGTACTTGCGATTGACCCGATCGGCGATCACCCCGCCGAGAGCGGCGAAGAACAAGCCGGGGAGGATGCGAGACACCAGCGCCAGCACTATGCCGCTGCCCCCGGCCAGCTCGTCGGCCAGGGAGAGGGTGGCCAGGATGGCCACCCAGTCGCCGGTGCTGCTGATCAGCCCCGACTTCCAGAGACGGGCGAAGGGCCCCGACTTCATCAGGGCCCAAGTGCTGCGCGGAGGCGCCTCGGTCACGCCGAGAGCGTATCAGAGGCCGCCGACCTGCCTCCCGAGCCCCCGGCCGCCGCGGCTCAGGCCCGGCCCGGACCCGGCGCGGCGGAGGCCGGCGGGCACGGCTTCGCCTCCTTGCCTTCGGCAGCGAGGCGCTCCCGGCGCCGGGCCAGCAACTCGCGGGCCCGTTCCAGCGTGATCTCCTCGATGGAATCCTCGCGCCGCAGCGAGGCATTCACCGCCCCATCGGTCACGTAGGGGCCGAAGCGGCCATCGCGCACCTCGACGGTGCACCCCGTCTCGGGATCCACCCCCAAGGAGCGGAGAGGCCCGGCGGCGTCCCGGCGGCCGCCGCGGCGGGTCTTGGGAGCGGCGAAGCGGGCAACCGCCTCGGGGAGGGTCACGGTGAAGATCTGCTCCTCGGTGTCGAGGTTCCGCGTCTCCCCGCCCCGTTCCAGATAGGGGCCGAACTTCCCGTTCCGGGCCCGGATCTCCTCCCCGGTGCCGGGGTCGAGGCCCACCAGCCGCGGCAAGGACAGCAGGCGCAGGGCCTCCTCGAGCGTGACCGTTTCGGGCGACATGGCGGCGAACAGGGAGGCGCTGCGGGGCTTGGCCTTGCCCTCACCGCGGCCCAACTGCACGTAGGGGCCGAACCGCCCCTGGCGCACCAGCACTTCGAGGCCCGTCTCCGGATCGGTCCCCAGCACCCGGTCGCCGTTGGGCTCATCGACCAGGGCGCGTACCTTCTCCGCGGTCAACTCGTCGGGGGCCAGGTCGTCGGGGAGGCTCACCCGGGCCTCGCCCACCTGCAGATACGGCCCGTACCGGCCCACCCGCACCACCGGAGCGTCCGGTTCTTCCCCGAGAGGCACGGCGTTCACCGCGCGGGCGTCGGCCTCCTGCAAGCTCCGCCCGACCAGGTCGGTGAGGCCGCGATGCCCGTCGCCGAAGTAGAAATCGGTGAGGTAGGGGACCGGCTCCTGTTCCCCGGTGGAGATGCGGTCGAGGTCGTCCTCCATGCGCGCGGTGAACTGGTAGTCCACCAAGTCGGCGAAGTGGCGCTCGAGGAGTTGCACCGTGGCGAAGGCGGTGAAAGAGGGGACCAGGGTGGGGCCTTTCTTCCACACGTAGCCCCGCTTCTGGATGGTGGAGATGATCGAGGCATAGGTGGAGGGCCGTCCGATGCCCAGTTCCTCGAGCCGCCGCACCAGCGAGGCCTCGGTGTAGCGCGCCGGAGGCTTGGTCTCGTGCCCTTTGGCCTCCAGCGACTCGGCGTCGAGACCCTCCCCTTCGGCGAGCGGGGGCAGCCGCCGTTCCTGGTCCTCCAACTCGGCGTCGGGGTCGTCGGACCCCTCCACGTAGGCCCGCAGGAAGCCGGGGAATGAGATGACCTTGCCGGCGGCGCCGAACTCGGCATCGACCCCCGATGCCCCCGCTGCCCCCAGGCGCACCTGGACGCTCTCCCCCACCGCATCGGCCATCTGCGAGGCCACGGTGCGCTTCCAGACCAGCTCGTAGAGCCGCGCCTGGTCGGGGGGGACCATCCCCGCCACCTCTTCGGGGTCGCGGAAGGCCTCGCCGGCGGGGCGGATGGCCTCGTGGGCCTCCTGGGCGTTCTTCACCTTGCTGCGGTAGACCCGGGGTTGGGCCGGCAGGTACTCCCGCCCGAAGCGGGCGGCGATCAGGGCCCGGGCGGCCGCCACCGCAGTCTCGGAGAGCGAGGTGGAGTCGGTGCGCATGTAGGTGATGTAGCCGCCCTCGTACAGGCTCTGCGCCGCCCGCATGGTCCGATCGGTGGAGAAGCGCAGTTGGCGGCCCGCCTCCTGCTGCAGGGTGGCGGTGCGAAAAGGGGCGTAGGGGGACCGGCGGTAGGGCTTGCGCTCCACCGAGCGCACCGTGAAGGCGGCGCTCTGCAGGTCGGCCACCACCGCTTCGGCGCCGGCCCGGTCGAGGACCACCACGTTGCCGTTGCGCGCCCGGCCCGAGGCGTCGAAGTCTTTGCCGGCGGCCACCCGCTTGCCCCCCAGACCCACCAGCGTGGCCCCGAAGCGGCCGGGCTCGTCGCCCCGAGTGGCGAAGGTGCCTTCGACGTCCCAGTAGGCCGCCGACCTGAAGGCCATGCGCTCCCGCTCGCGTTCCACCACGATGCGGATGGCGGGGCTCTGCACTCGGCCCGCCGACAGGCCCTTGCCCACGATCTTCCACAGCACCGGGGAGACCTCGTAGCCGAAGAGGCGGTCGAGGATGCGCCGGGTCTCCTGGGCGTCCACCAGGCGCCGGTCGATGTCGCGGGGACTTTGCAGGGCGGCGCGGATGGCGCCCGGGGTGATCTCGTGGAAGACCAGCCGCCGCACCGGTACCCGGGGCCGCAGCGCCTCGACCAGGTGCCAGGCGATCGACTCCCCCTCGCGATCCTCGTCGGTGGCCAGGTAGAGCTCCTCCGCCTCCTTGAGGAACCGGCGCAGCTTGGTGATCTGGGCCTTGCGCCCCTTCACCTCGACGTAGAGGGGCTTGAAGCCGTGGTGCACATCCACCCCGAGACGGGCCCACTCCTCGCCCTTCATCTTCTCGGGGATGTCGGTGGCGTCCTCGGGCAGGTCCCGCACATGGCCCAGCGACGACTCGACGACGAACCCGGGGCCCAGGAAACCGGCGATGGTCCGCGCCTTGGCGGGCGATTCGACGATGACCAGCTTGACGGGCATGTGGACCTCATCCGACGGCGACCAGCCACCGCGGTGACGGGGGAACGCCGTGAGGATGAACCAAACGGGGGCGCTATGTCAAGACGAACGCCCCGGGGAAGCGCCGGCCGCCGCCTCCCGCAGGCCTTCGGCCAGGCGGGCCGCCACCTGATCCCAGGTGTACTCGGCGAGCACGCGGTCCCGTCCCGCCCGCCCCATCTCGCGGGCCCGAGCGGGATCATCGAGCAGCAGGCGCAGCCCCTCCTCCAGGGCGGCATCGTCGGGCACCACGTACCCGGTCACCCCGGGCACCACCGTCTCCGGAGAACCCCCCGAATCGCCGGCCAGCACCGGTAGCCCGCAGGCGGCAGCCTCCAGGAAGACCAGGCCCAGGCCCTCCATCTCGAGGCCGAACCAGCGCGAGCGGCAGGGCATGGCGAACACGGTCATCTGCCGGTAGAGGCCGGGGAGAGCCGACCAGGGCACCGCCACCTCCATGCGGGTCGGCACCCCGAGGCGAGCGGCGAGGCGGCGCAGATCCTGCTCGTCGCGGCCGGTACCCACCAACAGCAGGCTCACCTCGCGTCCCTCGGCCCGCAGCCGCGCCACCGCGCCCAGCACCCGGCGCTGCCCCTTGCGGGGGACGAACCGGCTCACGCAGCCCACCACCGCCTCTTCCGGCGGCTCTCCGGGGCTGAAGACGGCCTCCACTCCCGCCCCCAGGTAGTGCACCGGGCGGCCGGCGAAGCGCTCTACCCGGCCCCGGGTGTAGCGGCTCACTCCGAAGAGGGCATCGGCGCGGCGCAGGGCATGCCGCAACGCCTGGCGCAGCCCGGGGACGGCCGCCGGCAGGAACACCTCGGCACCGTGGCAGATGACGGCGTAGGGCACGCCGGTGGCCCGCCGCAGCGCCGGCCCCATCAGCGCCAGGGGGTGAGGCGCACCAAAAAGCACCACGTCGGCCCCGAAGTCGGCCGCCTGCTCCGCCACCCAGCGCCGCACCGAGCGGGTGGGCCACATGAAGGGCCGGGGGTGGCGCACCACCCGGGAATCATCGCCCTCATCGGCCGGGGCCAGCACCCGCACCTCGCCCCAGAAGGCGGCCACCAGGTTGCCCAAGTACTGCTGGATCCCGCCCGGCTTGGGGGGGTAGTCGTTGGTGACGAGGAGCACCCGCACGTTGGGCTCAGGCTACGCCGGTGTTGTAGTCGATGACGACGATGCCTTCCGGCCCCACCCGCAGGTGGGTGACGGAAGCGTTGCCCGGGCTCTCCAGCAGGTCCCGGGCCGCCGCCCCCAGGCCGAGGATCCCCCCAACGCAGGCCCGAATGGCCCCACCGTGGCTGAAGGCGAGCACCCGGGCCCCGGGGTGGGCGGCGGCGATCTCCTCCACCGCCCGGCGCATCCGGGCCGCCGCCCCTGCGGCCGTCTCCCCGGTGCGACCCCGGGGCTCATCCCCGCCGTGGACGTAGTTGGCCGCCCAGTCGTCGGGGAACAACCCCTGGATCTGCTCCGAGGTCAGACCCTCCCAGTTCCCGTAGGACATCTCGTGCAGGTCGGGGCGCACCGTGGGCTCCAGGCCCCGGCGGGTGCCGAAAGCGGCGGCGGTGAGACGGGCCCGCTGCAGGTGGCTGCTGTAGAGGTGGTCCACGGTGTCGTACCGAGCCGACAACTCCTCGCCCTGCTCCCGGCCGCGGGGGCTGAGCGGCCCGTCGGTGATGCCGTGCCAGATGCCGACGGTGTTGGCCTCGCTCTCCCCATGGCGAGCCAAGCCCACCACCGTGGTCGCCCCGTCGGGAACCGGGGCCGTGCCCAGATGAGCGGCGTCGTTCAGGGACCGGACCCGCAGCCCGGAGCCCTCGTCCACCAGCACGGTGACGGCGGTGTTGTGGCCGTGCTCCAGAGGCCAGGGCCGCCCGCGAGCGCGGAAACGCAGCAGTGCGGCGACCAGCGTGTGGATGGTGCCGCCGTGGGTCACTACCAGGGCCCGTTCTGCCGGGCGAAGGCGAGCGTGCAACGCGGCCAGGGCGCCGTCTACCCGGGCGCAGAAGCCGCCCCAGGTCTCCCCGCCGCCCATGGGAATGTCTTCGCCCGAAGCCAGGGCCTGCAGCTCGTCGGGATAGCGGCGGAACACCTCCTCCCGGGTGAGGCCTTCCCAGCGGCCGATGTCCATCTCCCGCCAGGCCCGGTCGGAGTCGGCGCGCAGCCCGGCCGCCAGGGCGGTGGCCCGGGTCCGCTCCAGGTCGGACGCCAGCACCACGTCGAACGGGGTCCGGGCGAGGCGCTCCCCCACTGCGGCGGCTTGCAGCCGGCCGCGCTCGCTTAGGGCGGCGCTGCCCTGCCCCTGCCAGACGCCGGTGGCGTTGGCAGTGGTCTCTCCGTGGCGCACAAGCCAGATCTCAGTCATGGGTGCAGCCGCCTAGGCTAACCCTGCCGTGACACCGTTCTGCCTCCTGGCTCAGGCCGAGGATTCCGGCTTTCGGCTGCCCGAAGGCCCCACAGAGTGGCTCCTCTGGGTCGGCTTCGCCGCGGTGATCACCGGCCTCTGGTGGGTAGTGCGCCGCACCCGGCGCCGCGCCCAAGACGAGTACTTCGCCCGCAAGCGGCAGGAGCAGGAGGAGCGCCGCCGTCGGCTCGGCGAGGATTGAGACCGCGGGCCGGCCGCGCTCAGTCCTCCGCCCGGCGCCGCTTCGCTACCGCCACCGCCGCCGCCGCCCCCAACAGCCCGAAGCCCAGGAGGAGCGGGAGCCAGGGCATCTCTTCCTCGAGGGCCAGGGGCTCGTGGATCAGTTCCAGGTCGGTCACATCCAGATAGGACTCCCCGCCTCGGGCCGGGTCGTGATAACGCCAGACCCCGGTGGCTTCCACCACCGGGCCCCTGAGCCGGTAGCCGCCCGGCCGGTCGAAGCCGGGCCAGGCCTCGGAAGGGATCCGCACCCCGATGCCCGCGTTCGCCCCGGCCAGGCTGCCCCCGCCGAGCAAGGGAGCTTCGGCGTAGGGGTCTCCATTCAGCTGGGTCCACACCGTGCCGTCGCGCCGCTCCCCGAAGTCGCCCACCAGCTCGCCCCGCACCACCACGGCCTCCCCGGCGTAGGCCGTCGGGTCGGCCAGCAACTCCGCCACCGTGACGGCGGCCGGGGCGGCGAACGCCGATCCGCCCGCGGTCGCCGCCGGCGCCGCGAGCCACAGCACCACCAAGGAGAGCAGCCAGGCCCGGGTCGAGCGGCGCCGCATCACTTCCCCCGCACCGCCGCCACGCAGAAGCCCAGCAGGGCGAACACCGCCACGAACTCCAGGCGGCCCAGCCACATCTGCAGGATGTAGGTGACTTCGAGAAGGATGGGCATGGACGGAGCGGCGACGCCGACCGACAGGCCCACATTGGCCGAGGCGCTGACCGACTCGAAGAGGGCGTCCTGTAGCGGATAGCCGTAGGCCAGCCCCACACCGGCGCCCAGGAGATACAGGGCCACGTAGAGCAGGGACACCAGCAGCACTGCCTGAGAAAGGGCAGGCGTGAGCCGCTTCGCCCCTCCCTGGAAGTACGCGTGGGATATCACTGCCTTGTCGGGGAGGAGCACCAGCTTGATCTGGTTCTTGAGCATGCGCAGCGCCAGGCCCACCCGCAGCGACTTCACCCCGCCGGCGGTGGAGGAGGCCATACCACCCAGGGCCATGGCCAAGGCCACCCCGCCGAAGGCCAGCCCTCCCCAGCGGACGAGCTCGGACGAGGGGACGGTGGCGAAGCCGGTCCCGGTATGGGCCGAAAGCACATGGAACAAGCCCTGCCGTGCCAGAGAGGGAACGCTCCGGTACACGCCCAGGACCGCCAGCCCCAAGAAGGCGAGGGTGGCGGTGAGCAGCAACGTGAAGGCCAGGGTCCGCGTCTCCAGGTTGCGCAGAGAGCTCCAGCGCCGCGGACCGCGCCATAGGGCGTAGTGCAGCCCGAAGCTCATGGCGCCCGCCACCATGAACACGGCGGTGGCCGCCTCGAAGACCGCCGAGTGGTAGTAGCCGATGCTGGTGCTCTGCGGGGTGAAGCCCCCGGTGTCGAAGCCGGCGAAGAAGACCAGCAATCCATGGAAGAGGGAGCGCACGGGGGAGAACCCGAGGGTGAAGTAGGCCACCGATCCCAGTACCACGACCCCGAACAGCAGGTGGACCACACTCGCCCACCAGATGAACCGCCCGGTCGAGGCCACCGAGGGCAGGAATCGTTCTTCGCGCGCCTCCCCGTAGAACAGGCTCAAGCCCACCCCGCCGGCGAAGACCGACACCGCAGCCAGCACGATCCCCTGGCCCCCCATGAACTGCAGCAGATGCCGCCAGAAGTTGAGGGAGGGAGCCAGGTGATCGAGGTCCTGAAGGAGCGACAGGCCGGTGGTCGTGAGGCCGCTCATGGCATCGAAATACGCATCGAGCGGGCTGCCGAAGTGGCCGCTGAGCGCCAAGGGAAGCGACCCCAGGGCGGGCACGATCAGCCAGGTGAGGGCGGCTACGACCATCCCGTGGCTCCAGTCGAGGCGGTGCTCGCCGGGCGGGCGCGAGGAAGCCAGCACGCCCAGCAGGGCGAACGCCCCGGCGGTCAGCACGAAGGAAGACACCGGGGCCCACTCCCGCCCTATCAGGGCCCAGGCCAGGGGAAGCCCCAGGAAGGCGCCCGCGACCAGCAACACCCGCCCCAGGTAGTAGGAGATGATGCGGAAGTCCTGGACGTCCGGCCGGACCAGCATCAGGCCACCAGCAGGATCAGCCCGGCCAGAGCCAGTGCTGCCGCTACCAGGAATCCCACGATCACCACCTCGAGAGCGAGGCCCCATGCCTCCCCGGCGGCCTCGCGCAGCAGGCCGCGGCGGCGGCGGGCCTCAGCGCTCATGGTCGCCGGGGACGATCGTCCGATGCAGGGCGGCGCGCACCTCGGACTCCTGAGCCACCGCCGTCACCACCAGAACCCGGTCGCCGGGGCGGATGACCGTGGCGCCGCGGGGGATCTCCACCTCTCCCCCTTCCCCTTCGCGAGTCACCGCCACCAGGACCGTCTGCGGAGGCAGGCCCAGGTCGACCACCCGGCGGGGCGAGGCCTCGGCTCCCACTTCGGCTTCGATGAGGCTGATACGCCCCCGCGCCAGCAGGGCGATCCTCTCCAGGTGCAGGAAGTCGATCTCCCGGGAGATGAGCTGGCTGATCAAGTCGGTGACCGCCACTACCGGGATGCCGAGGGCATCGAACGTCGCCCGATTGCGCGGGTCGTTCAGCCGGGCCAGCACCCGCTTGGCGCCGAGGGTCTCGGCCAGTTCGCAGGCGGTCAGGTTCACCTCGTCCTGGCCGGTGAGCGCCAACAGCCAGTCGGCCCGCGCCACCTCGGCGTCCTTGAGGATGCTCATGCTGGTCCCATCCCCCACCAGCACCAGGGCCTCCACCGACTCGGCGAGCTCGCGGGCCACTTCGGCATTGCCCTCGGCCACGGTGACGGCGTGGCCTCCTTCGGCCAACTCCCGAGCGAGGTGGCGGCCGATCTTGCCCGCCCCGATGATGATGATCCTCACGGTTCTTCCCCGCTCTCGGCGGCCAGGAAGCGGCGGACGCGAGAGGCCACGCCGCGGCGCACCGCCGCCGCCACCAGGTCGCCCGGCTGCAGCGCATCGGAAGAGCCGGGGATCAGCACGGTTCCGTTGCGCTGCACGGCCGCCACGCGCAGCGCCCCCTCAACCTCTAGGTCGGCCACGGTGTGCCCGGCGGCACCGGCTCCGAGCACTATCTCCACCACCTGGACGTTGCCGTCGGGGAACTCCAGGTGGTAGGCAAACTCCGGCTCGTGGACCCGCTCCACCAGCACCCGGGAAACCAGTTTGGCGGTGGGCACGAAGTCCACTGCCAGTGCCCGGTAGGCCGCCTCACGGGCCGGGTCGTCGAGGCGGGCGATGGCCCGGGGGACGCCGAACACCCGCTCCGCCAGTTGCACTGCCATGAGGTTGGCGTTGTCGCTCGGGGTGAGGGCCAGGAAGACATCCGCTTCCTCGATCCCGGCGGCCCGCAGGGCATCGACGTCGTAGGTCACTCCCACATGCACGGTGCCGTCGAAGGTCCGTCCCAGCAGCTCGAAGGCCTCCTCCGACTCGTCGAGGAGAGAGACGTCGTCACCCAAGGCGCTCAGCGCCTGGGCCACCTCACGGCCCACCCTTCCCGAACCGGCGATGACGACCCGCATTAGCCGGACGCGATTGTAGGTACCACCCCGCCCGCCGTACGGCGGCCGCACCCCCGTTAGCCTGGTGGGGTGCCGGAAGATCGCCTGCACCGCACCTGGCTGAACTCGGACCGGTTCCTGCCGCGGCGGTTCCTCCGCCCCGCGCTGCGCTTCACCCGGGTGGAGGCGGCCGGCGGCCTGGTGCTCCTCGTGGCGACGGCGGCCGCTCTGGTCTGGGCCAACCTTCCGGGGGGAGAGTCCTACGCCCGGTTCTGGGCGACCCCGGTGGACTTCACCCTGGGGGCCTTGTCCCTGCACGAGACCCTGCACGGCCTGGTGGGCGATGGGCTGATGACCATCTTCTTCTTCGTGGTGGGGCTCGAGATCAAGCGCGAACTGGTGCGTGGCGAGTTGCGCGACCCGAGGACGGCGGCGCTGCCCGTTTTCGCCGCCCTGGGAGGCATGATCGGCCCGGCCGTCATCTACCTCGCGGTAGTGGGCGGCGGCGAGGCGGCGCGGGGCTGGGCCATCCCGGTAGCCACCGACATCGCCTTCTCCCTCGGAGTGCTGTCGCTACTGGGACCACGCGTCCCCGTCGGCGCCCGGCTGTTCTTGCTGACCCTGGCCATCGCCGACGACATCGGGGGCATTGTGGTCATCGCCGTGGCATACACCACCGACCTCCGGCTCTGGTGGCTACTCGCCTCCCTGGGCGCTCTCGCCCTGGTGGGCGCAGCCAATCGCGCCGGGATCCGCTCGCTGGCCTTCTACGGCACAGCGGCCTTCGCCGCCTGGTTCTGCCTGCTGGAATCCGGCGTCCACGCCACCCTGAGCGGGGTAGCCCTGGCCCTCCTGACGCCGGCCCGTTCCCTCTATTCCGACGAGGAATACCGCGATCGTGCCCGGCGCACCCTGGCGGGGCACCGGGCCAGCTCGCTGGCCCCCTTCGGCCTAGAACGCCTGGATGAGGACGCCCTCACCCTGGCCATGGTGGCCCGGGAGTCGGTAGCGCCGCTCGACCGCATGGAGCGGGCCCTGCACCCGTGGAGCTCTTTCCTGGTGGTGCCCCTGTTCGCCCTGGCCAACGCCGGGGTGCGCCTTGCCGGGATCGACCTGGGGGCCGCCGCCCTCCACCCGGTCGCCCTAGGGACCGCCTTGGGGCTGCTTGCCGGCAAGCTGGTCGGCATCTCGGCTTTCACCTGGGTGGCGGTGCGCCTGCGGTGGGGGCGCCTGCCCAGTCTCACCACCTGGCGCCACATCGTCGGGGTTGCCGCCGTCGCCGGCATCGGCTTCACCGTGGCCCTCTTCATCGACGGGCTCGCCTTCAGCGACCCCCTGCTTGCCGATCGGGCCAAGTTGGGCATCTTCGCCGGGTCGATCCTCGCCGGGGTGCTCGGCTACCTGGTCCTGCGCCTGGCCCCGGCGCCCCCAGGGGAGTCGAGCTAGAAGCACAACCGCTACCCCTGGGTAGAGTCGGCGGGCGTGCATCGGCGCTCCGCCTTCATCGCGGCCGGCCTCGCCGCCGCCCTGGCGGCGGCCTCGGTGAGCGCCGTCCTGATCTTCGGGGGCGGCGACCGGGACGCTACCGCCGCCACCACCACCACCCTCGGCAACACGGCGGTCCCGGAAACGACGACCACCGCCGGCACCACCACCCGGGCGCCGACGACTACCACCACACGGCCGACGGCCGTGGTGATCCTCGACCTAGAGGGAAACGGCGCCCTGCAGCAAGCCGCCCGGGACCTCTACGCCTGGCTGGGGGACCGCCGGGCCGTGGAGCCTCCTGCCATGGCCGAGGGCTTAGCCGCCTTTCTGTCCGACGCCGCCTACCCCACCGACCTGGCGCTCGCCGGGGAGGTCGCCACTGCCGACCTGGGCGACGGCCGGCAGGTGGCGGTGATCACCGCCGGGGACGACGTCCTCCTCGCCGCCGACGAGGGCGCCGGGGCAGGCTGGGCCATCGTCGGGGCCAAGCTGGCCTCACTGGGCCTGGGGGCCTGGTACGGAGAGCCGGTGCGACTGGTGATGGTCATCGGCACCGATGCCCGGCCCGGGCAGAACGAGCCCTACTACCGGGGCGACAGCCTGCACATCCTCGCTTCGAACGTTGCCGCCGGCGGCGGGGCGATCGTCGGCATCCCGCGGGACGCCTGGGTGAGCGCCCCCTACGGCAACGACAAGCTGACCCACGTCAACGCCCTGGCAGACTCGGCCACGCTGGTACAGATCGTGCGCGACCTGACCGGGCTCCCCCTCGAGGGCTACCTGGTGACCGGCTTCCGCAGCTTCCGGCGGATGGTGGATGCCTTCGGCGGCGTGGAGGTCGATGTGCCTTTCGCCATGAACGACCCGAAGTCGAGCGCTTTCCTCCGGGCGGGGCTGCAGCGACTACTAGGCCAGGATGCGCTGGCCTTCTCTCGCAACCGCCACATCAGCGGGGGCGACTTCACCCGCTCCTTCCACCAGGGGGTGGTGATCGCCGCCGCCCTGAGAGGAGTGCAGGAGCAGGGAATCGGCGATCTGCCCGAGCTGCTGGCATTGCTGTCGCAGTACACCTGGACCGACCTCCCGACCGGGGACTTGCTCACCCTCGCCGCCGGGGCCTACGAGCTCGACCCGGACGCGGTGGCGAACCTCGTGCTACCGGGCACGCTGGGCACCGTAGGCGCCGCCAGCGTGGTCTTCCTGAACCCGGAGGCCGAGGACGTCTACCGCGACCTCGAGGACGGGATGGTCGCCCCGGCCGGGTAGGCCCGCCGCTCGGTCGGGCCCCGCGCCGTTGTCCTAGTCTCGGCACCAACAGACGCCACCACAGAGGGAGGCTTCGGATGAGCGCGGACAGGATTGGGCCCGTCAAGGAGAAGGTCCGGCGCTACCTGACCGACATCTTCGGCACGGTGCAGATCGACCGGGACGGTGACTTCACCTTCCGCCAGGGAAGCGCCCGCATCTTCCTTCGGGTGGAGGAACTGGGCGACGACAAGACGGTGGTAGCGATCTGGGCACCCACGAACAACGACGTCCCGCCGAGCGCAGAGCTGTTTCGCTACATCGCCACTAACAACGCCTACCGGTTCGGCAGCCTGCTGGCCGTCGAGCGCGGCGACAAGGTCAACGTCGTCTTCAAGCACACCCTGCTGGGGGACACCCTCGACCCCGACGAGCTGATGATCGCCGCGGCGCTGGTAGCCGGCACGGCCGACAAACTCGACACCGAGATCAAGCAGAAGTTCGGCGGCCGCATCTTCCACGAGGACTGAGGGCGCGAGGCTCCTCGGATCGGCGCGGCTCGGCCGCGCCGGTCCCGGCGAGCACCCCCGTGTCGAGGCCGGCCGAGGCTGAGGCCGGCGCAGCGGGCAGACCGCCTTGGGGAACCGCCCCGGCCGGTACCCCCTAGAACTTGTCGCCGCCGTACACCTGCTTCTCGAAGTCGTCCGCCGAGCCGACCACGAGCTGCAGGGGGCGCAGGAACTCGTTGGTGTCCAGGTTCTCCAGCGGGACGGTATGCCGGAAAGTGACGGTGTTGCCCGAGCAGCCGACCCCGCCCACCACCGCGTGCTCTGCCGCCCGCACCACCGCGGCCACATTCTGCGGGGTGAACTCCCCCACAGGCGACTCGATCTGCACCCATTCCTCGGTACCGCCCTTGAGGGTCATTCGCCAAACGAATACCAACTGCGAGCGGCCGTCCTCGAACCCGAAACCCATGCGGATGCAGCGGTCGTCTTCCTCCATGACCTTGAAGTTCTTCCGCACGAAGCTGCGCAGGTCGTTCCACGTCGCCACGGCCGCCTCCTCGGGTAGTGGGCCCTGCCACCGATCGTACCTCTCCGGGGCGGGCCGCGGCAGGTGCCGGGCGGCCGGGGTATCGTCGGGGTAAGCGAAGGGGGAGGTGTTCTCCGTGCCCAGGTCCCCGCTGCGGCGGCGGCTGCGCTATCGCTTCGATAACTTCATGTCCCGCGGCGGGCGCTCCGTCTTCACCAGCCTCCTGGTGATCTTCCTCTTCGTGCTCGTGTTGCTGATCGTGGTGCGCCTGCTGCTGGCGGCGCTACTCCCCGGGGAGCAGCCGCGGGGGTTCGGGTGGAGCAGCTTCACCACGTTCCTGCAGATGACGGACCCCGGCTCCGTGGGTGAAGACGCCGCCTCGCGGGGCTGGTTCCAGGCGGTGGCCATCGCGGCAGGAATCAGCGGCATCGTGATGCTGTCGGCCCTGATCGCCTTCATCACCACCGCCGTGGACCGCCGACTGCACGACCTGCGCAAGGGCCACTCTCAGGTGGTCGAGGAGGACCACACCCTGATCCTGGGCTGGGACGAGCAGCGAGTGGTGGAGATCACCCGGGAGCTCATCGTGGCCAACGAGAGCCGCAAGCACCGGGCAGTGGTAATCCTGGCCGACCAGGACAAGGAGTACATGGATGACTACCTGGCCATCGGGGTCCCCCGGCGAGCCACGACCACCCTGGTCACCCGGTCCGGGAACCCCTCCTCTCTGACGAACCTGCAGCTGGCCGCGGTGGGCACGGCCGGCACGGTGATCGTGCTCAGCGGGTGCGCCGACTCCTCCCCCGCGGCGCTGCGCGAGGAGTCGGATGCCCGGGTGGTCAAGACCCTGCTGGCGGTGCAGCACCAGCGGCCCGAGTCGAACCCGCTCCACGTGGTGACCGAGATCTTCGACCCGGTGATCCGCTCGCTGGTCGGGGAGACGGCGGGCAGCAGCGTGGTGGCGTTGCACGCACGCGACATGCTCTCCCGGATCCTCGTCCAGACCTCCCGATCGATCGGGCTGTCGGTGGTCTACGACGAGTTGCTGTCCTTCGCGGGCAACGAGATCTACTTCTTCCGGGCCGACTGGGGAGGGGCGACCTTCGGCGAACTGCAGTACCGCTTCGTCCGCAGCGTCCCCATCGGCATCTGCCCGGCCGAAGGGGGCCTCCTCTTCAACCCGGCGCCGCAGCGGAGGATGGAGCCCACCGACGAGCTCCTGGTGATCGCCGACGACGACTCCACCATTGCCCTGCTCCCCGCCCCGGCAACCCCTCCCGGCTCCCGGCGGCTGCCGGCGCGGCGACTGGATCAGGCGGCGGAGCGGCACCTGATCGTCGGGCACACCCACAAGACCCCACTGGTGCTGCGGGAACTGGGCAAGTACGTGGCCGCGGGGAGCTCGGTGGATCTGATGCCCCGCGACCACCACGCCGTGAACGGAGGGGAGGTGAAGGCCATCAGCGGCATGGTCGGCGGCCTGAACGTGGCCACCCTGGACGTCGACCCCCTCAACCCGGCGACCTGGGAGCAGCATCGGCCCGCCGACTACAACAGCATCATCCTCCTGAGCGAAGGCGACGAGGTCCGCAACCCGGACCAGATCGACGCCGAGACCATCTTGATCCTGCTCCTCATCCGCCGCGAGTTGGAGCGGGAGCGTGCCCGGAGAGAAGTGGGCACCACGGTCATCACCGAGCTCATCGAATCGGAGAATCAGGCCCTCGCCGCCAGCACCGGGGTGCACGACTTCGTGGTGTCGAGCCGCCTGGTGTCGATGCTGCTGGCTCAGATCAGCGAAGAGCCTCGCATCCACGAGGTCTGCCAGTCGCTCTTCGACGAGGAAGGCTCGGAGATCTACCTCAAGCCGGCCTGGCTGTATCTCGACGACCTGCCGCAGCAGGTCACCTTCTCCGATCTCATCGGCTTGGCCCAGCAGCGGAGCGAGGTCTGCTTGGGAGTGAAACTCAAAGCCGACGAGGACCGCCAGGACCGCAACTACGGCATCACGCTGGCTCCCCCAAAGACCAGCGAATGGCGCCTGAACGCCGCCGACGCCCTGGTGGTGCTGGCCGAGGACGAGACGTAGGCCCCTCCGCCCCGCATGCCCCTTTCGGCAGCGGCGGGACAAGGGGGTCCGCCAGCCCGCCGGTGCCGCTCGCCGCAGCCCGTCACCCGCTCCCAATACCATCCCCGATGTGGACGATGTCGTCGCCGCCTGGCTGGAGGATCCGGAGAGCGCCGCTCGCATGGCCCACGTCGAGTTGATCCCGGCGCGTGACCCGGCCTTCGCCGACCTCGACCCACCTCTGTCTCCCCGACTGGCCGAGTCCCTGGCCGAGCGCGGCGTCCACCGCCTCTACCGGCACCAGGCGGGGGCGATTGCGCTCGTCCGGGGTAGCACCCACACCGTGGTGGCCGCCGGCACCGCCTCGGGCAAGTCGCTCTGCTACCAGATCCCCCTGGCCGAGGCGGTGCTCGCCGACCGCCGGGCCACCGCCCTCCTCATCTTCCCCACCAAAGCGCTGACCCGGGACCAGTTCGCCTCGCTCTACCGGCTCGGCCTGAAGGAACTGGTGCCGGCCGTCTACGACGGGGATACCGAGCCGGAGGACCGGGCCTGGGTACGCCGCCACGCCAACGCCGTGCTCACCAACCCCGACATGCTGCATGTCGGCATCCTCCCCGGCCACGCTCGCTGGGCCCGCTTCCTGAGCCGCCTCCGCCTGGTGGTGGTGGACGAACTGCACACCTACCGGGGAATCTTCGGCAGCCACGTCGCCCTGGTGCTGCGCCGCCTGCGGCGCCTGGCGGCGCACTACGGGGCCCGACCCACTTTCGTCTTCTCCTCGGCCACCATCGGCAACCCCGGGGAACTGGCCTCCCGCCTCACCGGCCTCCCGGTGGAAGTGGTCGACCAGGACGCCTCCCCCGCCGGGGCCAAGCAGGTGGTGGTGTGGAACCCGCCGCTGGACGACCCGGATTCCGGGGAGCGGCGCAGCCCCCTGGCCGAGGCCACCGACCTGCTGGTGGACCTGGTGCGCCGGGGTCGGCACACCATCGCCTTCACCCGGAGCCGTAAGGGGGTGGAACTGGTCTACCGCTGGGCCCGGGACCGCCTCGAGCCCGACGTGGCCGAGCGCATTGCCCCCTACCGCGCCGGCTACCTGGCCGAGGAGCGCCGCCGGGTGGAGCAGCGCCTGTTCTCCGGTGAGCTGCTCGGGGTGACCGCCACCAACGCCCTGGAACTGGGCATCGACGTGGGCTCGCTCGACGCGGCGGTGATCACCACCTTCCCGGGCACCATCGCCTCCTTCCGCCAGCAGGCAGGGCGGGCGGGGCGCACCCGGGAGGAGTCCCTGGCCGTGCTGGTGGCCGGGGAGGACGCCCTCGACCAGTACTACGCCCACCATCCCTGGGAGCTGTTCCGCCGCCCCTCCGAAGCGGCGGTGGTCAACCCGGCCAACCCGCAGGTGCTCGCGGCCCACGCCGGCTGCGCCGCCTTCGAGAAACCCCTCGCCCCCGAAGACCGGGAGTTCCTCGGCGAGGAGATCGAGGAACTGGCCCCCGACCTGGTGGCGAGCGGCGACCTGCGGCCTCGCGGCGGGCTGCTCTTCTGGGACCGCCGGGAGGCGCCCGCCCCGGGGATCGACATCCGCACCGCGGGAGGCCCACCGCTCGACATCGTCGACGAACGCGGGGAGCTCATCGGGACGGTGGACGAGGGCCGCGCCTTCAGCCAGGCCCATCCCGGGGCGGTCTACCTGCACCAGGGGGACGGCTACCTGGTGGAATCCCTAGACCTCGGCGCCCGCCTGGTACGCGTGCGGCGGGAGGAGGTGCCCTACTTCACCCAGCCGCACGAGGAGACCTGGGTGACGGTTCTCCGGGTGGCCGCCGCCGGGCAGGTGGGGCGCTTCGGCCACTGCCACGGCGAGGTCGAGGTGCAGAGCCATGTGCTCGGCTTCAAGCGTCGCGGCCTGGCCGATCGCACCGTGCTCGGCTACGAGCCTCTCGACTTGCCGCCCCGGCGCTTCACCACCCAGGCGCTGTGGGTGACCGTCCCGGATGAGCTGGTGGCCGACGCCGGCATCGACGCCAAGGCCCTCCCGGGTACCCTGCACGCCGCCGAGCACACCTCCATCGCCCTGCTGCCCCTCTTCGCCATCTGCGATCGATGGGACGTGGGCGGCCTCTCCACCCCCTTCCATCCGGATGCCGAGGGGCCGGTGTGGTTCATCTACGACGGCTACCCCGGAGGGGCGGGCATCGCTCCCGTCGCCTGGGAGGCCGGGCAACGCCACCTGCGCGCCACCCTCGAGGCCCTGCGCGCCTGCCCCTGCGCCTCGGGATGCCCATCCTGCGTGCAGTCGCCCAAGTGCGGCAACTTCAACGAACCCCTCGACAAACGGGGGGCCATCGCCCTGCTCACGGCCGGGCTCGAGGCGGAGGCCTGAGGGCGCGCCGGCCCTCTGCGCCTGGCAGACTGTCGCCGACGCACGAAGGGAGGCCGGGTTTGGACGTACTGGCGGAGGGCCGCGGCGAGCGCCTCGGGTGGCACGACCCCGACGA
>JAFGCH010000069.1 GCA_016932695.1 Acidimicrobiia bacterium
CCCTGGAGGGCGCGGCGGGCGGCCTGGAACTCGCCGAGGGTGATGCGGCTGTCGGGGTCGGCGGTGTAGTAGTCGGCGGAGGCCTGCTCCAGCTGGGCTTGCCAGCGGGCGATCTGTTCCAACAGACCGGCCTCCTGGCTATCAGTCGCCTCGTCAGCCTGCAACGCCCGGGCCAGCCTGGGGCCGTTCAGCGCTTCGATCACGGCAGCGCAGACCAGGTCTTCCAGGGGTTGGGCGAGCACTCTGATGCGGCCGCAGCCCGGCTCGCCGGGGCCTTTGGCGCAGACCAGGCAGCGTTCCCCGTCGTTGCGGGGCCGGGCCACCAGCGCCGTGCCGCAGAGGCCGCAGACGGCGAGGCCGCCCGTGAGCAGGTAACGGCGGTCTCGGTTCCCCCGAGCCTCACCAGTGCCCTTCAATCGGGCCTGGAGACGCCTGTGGGTGACCTCGTCCAGGATGGCGGGCCATTCGGCGGGGCCGACCGCCTCGCCGTGATGCTCCCGCAGGCCGGCCACCCGGGGGGAGCCGATCATCCGCCGCAGCGCCGTCGCCGACCACATCTTGCCGGTCGGGCTACGCACCCCCTCCGCCTCCCAGCGGCCTGCCAGGGAGCGCATCGACCCGCCTGCCAGCAGATACTCCGCCGCTTGGCGGATCAGCACTGCCTCATCTTCCCGGATCGTGCGGCGGTCGTCTTCGAAGCCGAACGGCCGCCACCCCCCACCCGACACCTTCCCCGCCGCCGCAAGTTCCTGGTGCTTGCGGCGCAGCCGGCGGCGCTTGTCATCGGACTCCATCTGGGCCCGGGCCCCCAACACCCGGGCGAAGAAGCGGCCGGCGTCCGAGCCGAGATCCACCGCCCCGGACACCACCGCCAACTCCACCTTCGCCTCGTCGGCCACCACCATGAACTGCTCCAACTCCATGGTGCGCCGGGTCAGCCGGTCCGTGTCCCACACCACCACCGCATCCAGCCGGCCCCCGGCCATGTCTGAAAGCATGCGCTGGTAGGCGGGACGGGGCTTCCCGGAGTAGGCGGAACGGTCGTTGTCCTCGTACACGTCGGCAACCTGCCAGCCCCGCTGCTCACACAGCCGGCGGCAATCCGCTTCCTGACGGGCCACCCCCAAACCCCGGCCATCGGCGTCGTCGGAGATCCGCACGTACAGCCCAGCCCGAACCGAAACAGCCTTCATATAACAAAATCATACCGCACCGTGGGGTGCTGTTGCCTTACGAGAGGGCCGAGTTCTTGTCACCCCTGTCGCACCCGCCTGAAGCCCCCGGTCCGACCCCTACCCCCAGGCATCCCACCGCGGAAGCTTCGTGCGGCAGCCTCTTCTGTGCCGCCGCCACCACCGCCGGGAACACGCCCAGGATCCCCACCCCAGGAGGGAAGGGGCAGTTGCGCCGTGGGCCGACGTGGGGAGTCCTGGGATCTACCCCTCCGTCGGCGCTAGGGGCTTCTCCTCCTTCTTGGGCTCGGGCGCGGCGCCGTTGCGGAAGGCGAAGGCCGCCACCACCCAGGAGCCGATCAGGGCCATCAGGGCGAGGCCCCACACGACCGGGATACTGACGTTGCCTCCGGGGGCCTCGACCATGAAGTCCGCCTCGCTGACCACGCCCACGACGAGCACCGCGATCCACATGGCGATGATGACCAGCGCTCCCCAGAAGTACTTGGCCTGCAGCACGCCTGCCTCCTCCCCTCAGCTCGCCGCCGGCTCCAGGCGCCGGTAGAGGGCGAGCAGTCTCTTCTCTTCCTCGTCCCAGTTGTAGCGGCCGATGGCTACCCGCGTCGCCGCTCGGAAGCGGGCCTCGGCCTCGGGGTCGTCCACGATGGCTCGCACCGCGGCGGCGATGTCGGCGGGAGAGTCGGGGTCGCATACCGTGCCCACCCCTTCCTCGCGCACCACGCGGCCCATCTCCTCGAAGTCGGAGGCGACGATGGGGATCCCGGCCATCATGTACTCGAACAGCTTGTTGGGCATCGACCAGCGGTACGACAGCGACTGCCCCCGGATGACGCAGAGGCCCACGTCGGCGCTGGCGGTGTAGTAGAGCAATTCGTCGTTGGGGATGGGCCCGAAGAAGTAGACCCGGTCCTGCAGGCCGCGGCGGCGCACCATTTCCTCCAGAGTGGGCCGGTGGTAGCCGTAGCCGATCACCACCAGCACGCAGCGCTCCAGCAGCGTGACGGCCTCTATGGCCTCCTCGATGCCGCGGAACTCCTGAATCGATCCCTGGTACAGCAGGATGCGGCGGTCGGTGGGGATGCCCAGGCGCTCCCGCAGGTCCCAGCCCTGCTGCACCTCTATGCGCTCCGGCACGTTGTGGATCAGGGTGGGGAAAGGGATGCCGTAGCGGCGAACCACGTACTCGGCCCGGCTGCGGGTGGTCCAGATGCGCTCGTCGGTATGGCGGAGGCCGCGGCGCTCCTGCCGGCCCGCCCGCCGCTTAGCCCAGCGTCCCATGCGGGAGCGCTCGGTAGCCAGTTCGTGGGAGTCGTAGACCAGGCGGGTGCCCGGCCGAGCCTTCTTGGCGCGGACCCCTATGGCCAGCGTGTTCAGGTCGTGACAGTGCCACACCTGGGCCCCGGTGGCCAGGCCGGCTTCCATGAAGCGGCGGTCGAGGGCCCGGGAGCGCACCGCCTTCAGGGGCGCCTGCACCACGAACTTGGCGGCGCGGAAGCCGAAGCGGACCGTCTGGGAGAGGGCGACCCGCCCGGCCGTGGAGATGCGGGACCAGGCCGCTCCGACGCGGGTGCGGTGGAGGTCGCCCCGGCTTCCGCTCGGGGATGGGGCGGGCCGGGGCACCTCGGCGGCGCGCGTCTCTCCGGGAGTCGCCGTGGAAGCCGGCAGCAGGGCGGAGTAGCGGCGGATGCGGTCCTCGTCCACCCGGTCGCCGGTGAGGCGGGCCCGCCGCTCCTCGGTGTCCACCACGAAGCGGGCGTGGGCCTGCTGGGCCCGGCGCATGCCGAAGGAGAGGCGGTGCACCCGCACCACCCTTATGCCGTCGGGGGTGGTCTCCTGCTCGGCGGTGACCCCGGGGACGTGGATGGCCACCACGGTTACCTCGTGGCCACCCTCGACCAGGGAGCGGGCCTCCTTGGTGACGCGGGCGTCGTACTCGAAGGAGTTCTTCACGAACATGCAGACCTTCACGACGCCTCCTGGCGCAGGGCGTCGAGCAGGGGGGCGATGGCGGAGCGGTTCTCGGCGGGGTGGCCCACGGCCGCGATCTTGCCCGAGTATCCCCAGGACCGCACCTCGGCCACGTCGACGTCCGTGGCGACGGCGACGAAGAGGCAGGTGCTCAGGAAGGAGGCCCACTCGCCGGGAGGCCCGTCGCCCACGGCGGCTCCCAGCACGGCTCGCTCCAGGCGGGGGGCGTCCACGGCACGCACGCGCTCCCAGGTGGCGGTGTCGAGCCTCGCCCCACCGCCGAGGACCAGGGCAACGGCCGGGGTGGTTGAGGTCACCCGGGTCCAGGGGGCCAGGTCGGTCAAAGCCGCCGCGGAGCGAGCATCTCCGAAGTGGGCGATTACGGGTCGATCGTCCGCCTCCGCCTGCCGGCGGCGCCACGAGCGGCCCAGGCGGTAGAGGAGGGCGCGCGGCCCTCGGCCCTTGCGTCCTGCCGCCACGATGCGGTCGCGCTCGGGCACGGCCGGCGGGACCGAGGCGGGCACGACCCCGGTCGGCAGTGGCAGGGTGATCAGGGCGTCGGGAAGGTGGCGGCTCCAGGAAAACGCCTGCACCCGGCGCCAGGCGTCGCTCAGGTCGGCGGCGTCGGGCAGCACCTTGGCCCACTCCCGGCGGCGCACCAGGGCGAAGGCGGGCAGGCCGGCAGTGCCCCAGGCGGCATCCCCCGAGAGATCGTCCAGGCCGGCGTAGCCCACGGTGGCAGTCGCGGCGCGGGGCGAGGCATCCAGGAAGCGCGCCGCCCGGTCGAGGAGCAAGGGGCTGAGGCCGGCCGCCCCCGAGACCAGGGCGACGTACTCCCCGCGAGCCAGGGCGACGGCGCGCAGGACCCGCTGCTCCGGGGTGCCGGTCTCGTCGGGCAGGTCGCGCAGGCGCCGCTCGGGGACGCGGGGGAAGTCGTTGGGGAAGAAGGCCTCCCAGTCGCCCGAGGTCTGCGCCTGCATCTGGGCGAGCAGTTCCCCGCGGCGGCGGCCCGCAGGGCCCGGCACCACCCAGGACACCTTGGGCACCTCGAAGGGTCCGGGGTCGGTGAGGCGGCGGTAGAACCGGTGGGGGATCTTGCTGCGAATGAGGCCGGCATTGGCCGCCCGTCCCTCCTGCCGCCAGCCTTCCTCCGGATGGCTCTCCTCCTGCTCCTGGTGGTAGATGGCCGCCCGGTTGGCCGGGACGAAGAACAGGCCGGCAGAGAAGAGGCGCCAGCCCAGTTCGGTGTCCTCGCCCCCCCAGTGGCGAAAGTCGGCAGAGAAGCCCCCGGCCTCCAGGAAGGCGTCGCGAGGCAGGGAGCAGTTCCCGGTGAGCAGGGCGCGGAAGCCTTCATTGCCGTGACGCAGCTGGGCGGTGCGCCGGTAGAAGCGGCGCCGCCAGTCCTCCGGTTCGAAAGCCTCGTCGGGCGGGTCTTCGCCCTTCACGGCGCGGCCGATGTCGATGGTGCCGGCGGCGATCTGCTCCGGCGGGTAGTCGGTGGAGTCCACGTGCTGGCGCGAGCCCACCACCACCAGGTTGTCGGCGCGGTGGTGCCAGGCCATGTGCCCGGCGACCAGTTCCGGGTCGGGTAGGCAGTCCGCATCCACGAACAGCACGACGTCGGCTCCCGTGCGGGCCGCCCCGAGGGTGCGCGCCCGCCCGGCGCCGTAGCCGTCGTGCTCCTGGCGGACCGAGTACACCCGCATCCGGGCGGAGGCCTCGGCGACGGCGGGGGCGAGGTCTTCCTCCGAGCCGTCGTCGGCCACCACCACCGACACTAGGTGCGGCGGATAGCCCCGCTGGGCCGCCAGGCCGGCCAGGGTGCGCCGCAGCAACTGCACCCGGTTGTAGACGGGGATGACCACGGCGACGGTGAGCCGCGGCTCGCCCGGGTCGATTGCCGCCAGGGGATGCCAGTCGTTCTCGGGTCCGACGAAGCGGGCCATCGGGGGGATTGTCGCAGGCCCCGTAGACTCAGCCTCGTGGGGACCTTCCGCCGCCTGGTTGCCCTGACGGTGCTGGCGGCCGTGTTGGGCGCCCCGGCCGCTACCGCCACGGCCGCGGGAGAGGTGGTGCGCAACCCCGGCGACCCGTACTACGAGGCCCGGCTGCGCGCCTCCCAGAACGGCCGGGTGTGGACCGGTCGTATCAGCATCTCGTTCACCAACGTCGCCGATGAACCTCTCGGCAGCGTCTACTTCCGTCTGTGGTCGAACGGGGTGGACGGCTGCGCCGCCGGGGCGATCGAGGTCTGGGATCTCACCGGCGGCACGCTGGGCCCTGCCGCCCTCGACTGCACCGAGGTGCCGGTGATCCTGAGCCCGGCGCTCGGCCCGGGGGACCGGGCGACTCTCACGATGCGGCTGCGCGTCACTCTGCCCCGCCGCAGCGACCGCTTCGGCTACTCCGGGGGCCTGGCCCTGGTGGGCACCGCCCTGCCCACTCTCGAGGTGCACGACGACGAAGGCTGGCACCACGACCTGTTCGAGGATTTGGGCGAATCCTTCTACTCGGTCACGGGCCGCTACCGGGTGACGCTGGTAGGCCCCCCCGACCTGGACACCCCGGCCACCGGGACTCTGGCGGCGAGCAAGCCCCTGCCCAACGGGTTGGTCGCCCGCACCTATGCCGCCGAGGGCGTGCGGGACTTCGCCTGGGCGGCGGGCCGGCTGGAACAGCTGAGCGGCAATTCCGGGCCCACGAAGGTGGTCGTCTCCTACCGGGCTGCTTCCGTCACCAAAATGCAGGCGCAGAGGATGCTCGTTGCGGCGCAGAAGAGCCTGAGCACCTTCTCGGCGGCGTTCGGCGCCTACCCCTACCCGGAGTTGGATGTGGTCCTGGGGGCTTTTCCCGGCTTCGGCGGCATGGAGTACCCCACGATCGTCTTCTCGGAGGTGAACCGGTACACCGTCGCCCACGAGATCGCCCATCAGTGGTGGTACGGCGTGGTGGGCAACGACCAATACGCCGACCCGTGGCTCGACGAATCGCTGGCCACCTGGTCCGAAGAGCTGCCCTGGGGAGCCTGGGTGGGGTGCGCCTCGTACGACTTCCCTGGCGCCGCCCGGCTCAGCAACGACATGGGCTACTGGGGTGATCATCCCAACCAGTACGACACCGTCTACGACGGGGGCGGATGCATGCTGGCCAACCTGGCGAAGAGGTTCGGGGCGGCGCGGTTCCTCGACATCCTTAGCGACTACGCCGCGGCGCATTGGCTCGGCGTGGCGCGCCCCGAGGACCTCACTGCACTGATCGAGGAGGCGGCGGTGCAGTACGGGGTGCCCTTCGCCCCCGACGCCTTCTGGGCTGCCTGGCGGGTAGATACGCCCTAGCGGCGGCCTAGCGGCCTAGCGGCCGGCGGCCTGGTGATAGGCCGCGAGCAGAGCCGCGGCGGCAGCCTCTACCTGCGCCGCGGTGGTCCCCCGTCCTAGCGAGAGCCGCACTGCGCCGAGCGCGGTGGCGGCGTCCAGGCCCATGGCGTCCAGCACGGGCGAAGGGGCGGCATCGCCCTCGTGACAGGCCGACCCGGTGGCCGCGGCCACCAGCGGCGCCGCGGCCAGCACCGCGTTGCCGGTGACCCCGGGGAAAGAGACGTTGAGGGTGTTGGGCAGCACTTCCAGCAGGTGGCCGTTGCGGCGAATGCCGAGGATGGCCGCGTGCAGGCGCTGCCAGAGGTCGTCGCGCAGGGCGCGCTGGCGCCCGGCCTCGGTCTCGAGATCGCGAGCCGCCGCGGCGCAGGCGGCGCCCAGGCCGACGGCGGACGCGACGTTCTCGGTGCCCGGCCGGAGCCCGCGCTCCTGCCCGGCGCCGCGCAGCACCGGCTCGAGGCGCAGCCCCCGGCGAACGTAGAGCGCGCCGATCCCCTTGGGCGCATACAGCTTGTGGCCGGCGACGGATAGCAGGTCCACCCCGAGCTCGTTCACCCGCACCGGAATCTTGCCCACGGCCTGGGCGGCATCGGTGTGGACCACCGCTCCTCGCTCGTGGGCCCAATCCGCCAGGCGTCGCACGGGCTGCAGGGTGCCGGTCTCGTTCTGCGCCGTGATCACGGTGAGCAGGGCGAGGTCGGGACCGGCGGCGGGCACGCGGCCGAGGTCGGCCACGCCTTCGCCATCAACCGGGATGACGGTGAGG
>JAFGCH010000070.1 GCA_016932695.1 Acidimicrobiia bacterium
CGGCGCCCTCCGCGGTCTATCCGGGTGGGGGTTCGCCGACGGGCCGCCAGAAGACCGTGTCACCTTTCGGCCCGGTCGGACACCTTTATGGGTGGAGGCCCCGCCGGGCTTCTTCGGGCGAGAGGGGGGAGTATGAGACACCTCCGGCGTTACACCGTTGTTGCGGCGGCTCTTGGGCTCCTTGCAGTCACAGCCACTGCCCTGGCCTTGTTCTTCGTTCTGCGAGGCGTCACCGGCTCGGTCACTATCGGACGGATGGAGGTGGCCTACGCCGACGGAACCGCCTCGACGATTGAGGGCACCTGCGTGGTGACCCACGTCGGTGGCGCTAACGGCACGATCAACATCGAATGGCCGCTGGCGTTCCCGGGGGAAACCTGCACTATCGGGGTGGCTATGACGAACAGCGCCTTCTCGAACACTGCTGCCGTGCTCGACGGGTTCCAACTGAACGGCAGCGGCCCGAAGGTGAACCTGAACGGTGACGGTCAGGACGACTGCTACAAGGTTGTTCCCCCGGGTGAGCCGGCCGGAGTGACGATGAGGCTGACTGTTCCCGCCGGCGCCATCCCAGGCACCGTGTGGACTATCGGCGCCGATTCTGGCTTCCGCTGGGTGCCGCAGGGACAGCAGACTCCGGGCTGCGAGTAGCCACCCACTCCGGGACGGGCCTGGCCCAAACCGAGCGAACCGACCGGAGGCCCCGTCAGCCCCGCCTTAGGACGTGCGGCGTATTTGGTGCTCGCGTTTGGGGGGTGGGGTTCGTAGGGGGTGGGGTTCGTAGGGTGGGGCTCATGGCTGCTGGTCGCTGGGTTTGTCTGGTTCCTTCCCGTGAGCTGTGTGGGACGACGACGGAGGAGTTCGCGGTGTTGCTGGAGCGGCTGGCGCCGCTGGTGGAGGAACGCCGCCGTCGCCGGGCGGAGCGTCCCGGCAGGTTGCGGGCGCCGGGGGCGGGACGGCCATTGCTTCCGCTGTGGCTGCGGTTGCTGGTGGCGTTGACCCTGCTGCGGCAGGGGACGTCGGTGCGGGCCACGGCAGCGTTGTTTGGGGTGCATGAGAGGTCGGTGCGCCGCTGGCGGGACGAGATTGAAAGCCTGCTCGTCGATTACGGGTTCTGTCCGCCGGGGGCCCGCCAGGCCGATCCGCACTCTGGAGGATCTGGCTGCCTATCTGGCCTGCCTTCGGGATGGGACCCTGCTGGTAGACGACACCAAGATAAGCCGCTGGTCCCCGCAGGCGTGGGAGGAGCAGAAGGCGGCCTGGTCAGGGAAGGCCAAGGATCATGTGGTCAAAGCCACTGTGCTGTCGGACCGGGGCCGCCGTGCTATCTGGGTGGAAGCCAACCCTTCCGGGGAAGGCCGCACCGGCGACATTGCCATGCTCCGCTCCCAGCAGGGGCTGCTTCCCGCCCTGCAGGCCGGGGTGGCCGCGGGCACGGTGGTGCTCGCCGACCGGGGCTACCCCACCCTGATCCAGGACCTGGGCGGGCAAGGGGTGATCACCCCGGTCTACGCCAACCGCTACCACCCCATCTCTGACCACGACCGCATGTTCAACCGGGCCCTGTCCTCGACGCGTATGCCGGTAGAACACGCCCTGGGACGGATGAAACGGTTGCGGGCCCTCACCTACCGGCGTCGCCCCGTCCCGCCTTCGGCCGCACTATACGAGCCATCGGCGTCCTCACCACCATGACATGAACCCAGACCACAGGCCAAGACCACGACGACCCCACCCCAATTCCGCCGCGAGTCCACAGGGGGGTGGGCATTGGAGGGCACGCGCGCGACCCGCGGGGAAACCAACTCCCTTATCCGACAATCACTTCAACGACCCTGCCCAGGTCACGACACCGGCCCTGGTCGGTCTGAAGAGCCCGAGGTCGCCGGTGCGATCCCGGTCCCGACCACTACAGGAACCCTTTGCCCGGCAAGGGGTTTCGGTCGCCATGGAGGAAGGGGGGCTGCACCGACCCGGCCTGCCATCCGGCGTGATCCCTTCCGGGCTCAATCCCACTCTGCCCGGTGCCGGGGCGCGACTGTTCGGCGTGGAAGCCACCTTCGCCCCCTGAGGTGGCGTACCGCTACCTTCCTCAGCCTCCCGTCACCCGCTGGCCGTAGATATCGGTGCCGACGCTGGCCAGGTCGCGCTGGTCCTGCCAGACCACTAGGAACTCGCCGGCCCCTGCTCCGTAGCCGACGGCGGGGTAGGAGGCCACGGCCGCCGGCGGCTCGCTGATGCGGAGCGCCTGCCCGCTCGGCGCACCGGCCGCCGCCACTCGCCGGGCGAAGACCTGCCAGCCGCCCAGCCGGTCGCCCTGCCAGGCCACCAGATAGCGGTCGGCGAGGCTGTCCCAGGCAAGGGCGGGGTACCTCTCGTCCCCCGTAGCCGGATTGTCGCTGACACGGAAGTCCTTACCCGCGGGGCCTCCCGACGAGGCGACGAAGCGCCCCCAGATGTCCACCCCGCGCGTGTCGTCACGACGCCCGTCCTCCCAGACGACGAGGAACTGCTGGCTCGTACGGTTGTAGGTCACGTCGGGCCACTTCTGGTCCACGAACCCGCCGGCCCCGCTGATACGGAAACCGGCAAGGTTGCGGGCCTGGCCGTCGAGACGACGCCCGTAGATGTCCGCCCCGCGCGTGTAGTAGTTCCGCATGTCGTGCCAGACGACCAGGTACTGGTCGGCCGATGAGTCGTAGGCCACCGCCGGAGCCCATTCGCTCCCGTAAGGTCCGGCCCCGCTGATGTTGCGATCGCCCCCCACGGGGGTGCCGGCCGGCTTCACCAGGCGCCCGAAGATCGTCCAGCCGCTGGTGCCCGCATAGCGGAAGTCCTGCCACACCACCAGGTATCGATTCGCCTTGGAGTTGAACGCGACGTCGGGAGACAGATCGTCGGCCGCGGCTTGGTCCGAGACCACCCGGAAGTCGGCGTCGCCGAGAGGCACGCCGGCAGCGCTGACCCGGCGGGCGTAGATGTCGAATCCTCGGGTGCTGTAGCTGCGCCGGTCGCTCCAGACCACCAGGTACTCGTTCGCGGTGGAGTTGTAGGCGACGGAGGGATCCTTGTCGTCCGCCCAGGCCGACGGGCCGCAGATGCGGAAATCCTCGCCCAGGGGTCGCCCGATGCGGTCGAGGCGGCGCCCGTAGATGTCCGAGCCGCGCGCCGCCGCCATGCGGTCGTCCTCCCACACCACCAGGTACTCCTCGGCAGCAGAGTTGTAGGCGATCGCCGGGAAGTTCTCGTCGCCCACCGCGGCGGTACCGCTCAGGCGACGGTTGTCCCCCGGTAGCGAAGCCGCGCCGAGAGCCGACAAGGCGGGCACGGCAACCAGAACGGCGACGGCGAGCAGCAGCAATCGATGCCGGAACACAGAAGAGCGCACAGCAGCCCCCTTCGCGGTAGATGAGCAATCACCGAGCAAGCTAGCGAAGGGGGCCGCCGCCTGCCCGGGTCCGGCCGGCATGGGCGCCCCACCACCGAGGGGGAGCCGTTCGACACACACCGGGAGGGCTTCTCCTGCTCCGGCGCGGTTCTCCCCGTCGAAAACAGCTTGGGCAGCCAACTGGGATAGCGACGCCGTCGAGCCGGTGACCGGCGACCGGTAGCCGTCGGAACCCCCCGCCGTCGGCTGCGGCGACAATGCCCGGTGTGGCGGCGGAGGGCGGCAGAAGAGGTCGGGGCCTCCGGCCGTCCGGGCGGGTAGCCCGTCGAGGAGTTCGCCCCCATCTCAGGCGGCACCCTTCGCGCCACCCGCAAGCATTGGGTGCATGATGGCGGTGATTCGGGGCGGCCGGGGCATGGGGTTGAGGTGCCCTGCCGGAGGGCCGGTCCCGGCGCCCGGGCGTAGCGACTGTGCCCTGCCACCATGCGGGGCATGACCACCGCCGCCACCGCAGAAGAACGAGCCGTCTTCCTGTCCGCCCATCCCGCCTGGTCCTCGGCGGAGGAGGCGCTGGTCCGCACCTTTACCTTCGCCGACTTCGCCGAGGCGATGGGCTTCGTCACCCGGGTGGCCCTGGCCGCCGAGGCCGCCGACCATCACCCCGATCTGGACATCCGGTGGAACAAGGTGACGGTGCGGCTCACCACCCATTCGGCGGGGACCATCACCAGCCTGGACCTGGCCTTGGCAGCGCGGATCGACGGCTTCGTCTAGCGCCCGGGGGCAACGGCCTCCGTTGGGAGGACGGCACAGCCCCTCGGCCCCCGCCCGCCCCCGCCGGCGCAGGCGGCTGCTGGCCTACTCCAGCGGCGACGCGGGCTCCTCGGGCTTCGGAGCCCCGGCTTCCTCGGCCTCCTGCGAAATCGGAGCCCCGGCTTCCTCGGCCTCCTGCGAAATCGGGGCCCCGGCTTCCTCGATCGCCGGAGCGGCCCGTTCGGGAGCCTCGGGGGAGGGCGTCTCCGAATCTTCCAGCATCTCTACCTGCACCACCTTGGGCGTGGCCCGTTGGGCGACCGGCGGGGCCGCTTCCGGCGGCTCGGCGGACCCCTCCTCCTTCGGCAGGGTCGGCGCCGGGCGTCTCGGGGCCACGATCATGGTGGCCGCCTCCCGCAGGCCCCAGCGGCCCGACGCTACCCGCCAGGTGCACCAGGCCCCTCCGACCAGGAACAGCAAGAGCACCGCCACCCCGATGGCGGCACCCACCGTGGTCAGATCGAGGCCGACGGCCCAGCCCTCCTCGCGCAGCAGCAGCAGGAACAGGCTGCCGAAGGCAACCGCCTCCAAGGTGACCAACCCGACGAGGCCCGCAATCCACGGGTGCCCCTGGCGCTCAGCCATCACGCTCCCTTCACCCGGCAACCGCAGCCTACGCGGCGGATCGAGGCTCACTCAAGCGGCGAGCGTCGCGGTGCGTCGAGCCGACGGGGCCGGGACCGCCCCGGCCGACCCCCGGCAACAGGCGCCTTCAGCCCTGGTGCTCCGCCCGGGTGCGGCCGCAGATGCTGCAGAAGGGACGCCCCGCATCGGCGCATTCCCGGCAGATCTCCCCCATACCCCCCAGCGCCTTGCCGCAGTACTTGCAGTGGTACTCATCGGCGGTCCACACCGAGAACTTCCCGGCCTCGGCCACGAAGGCGTGGCCGGCGGCCTCGGCAGGCGGAGCCGAAGCGGCGACATACGGCGCCTTCACGCTTCCGCCGCCTCCGCCCAGGTCCCGGCCGCACCAGCGGCACACCACCGCCTCCGGCTGAATGGGTTCGGCGCAATAGGGGCAGCGCCTTGCAGGCGGCGCCGGAGGAGGCGGAGCCCAGGAGGCCGGAGCCGTTCGGCCCGAGGGATCGGGCCCGAAGCGGTTCGGGCCCAGGGTGCCTTCCGAGGCCAGCACCACCAACAGGATGATTCCCCCCACGAACGGAATCAACGAGATGAAGATGAACCATCCCGATCTGTTGGTGTCGTGAAGGCGCCGCACCGTCACCGCCCAGTTGGGCAGCAGCAGGCCCAGCCACAACACGCCGAGAACGGCCAGCAGACCCGTCGGAGCATCTGCAGCGGAGTCCGGGTCCCAGACCGACACGGCGATCGTCGCGAACACGCCCACCAGCAGGTACACGAACAGGACGAAGTACCAGAACTCCGAGCGCACCGCCCGGCCCGTGAAGTCGGCGTACTTGCGAAAACACGTTGAGATCGACTGTCCGAAGGTCATATCCCCTCCCCTTCAGGAGAATGGTACGCCCACCGCCTCCAGCACGGCAGGCGCACGGCGCAAGCGGGCGGTGCTGCCCGGGCCGGAGGCTACCGCTCGTCGGAATCTGGGGGAACGAACTCCGGGCCGACTCCAGCGCCTGTAGCGAGCCTCACCATGCCTCGGATGCCTCCCCGTGGCGGGAGGCTCGCCGACACTGCTCCGCCCGTCTCGCGCCGTCCGCTTTCCGATGGGCGGCGTAGGCTTGGCGAAACCGAGTGCTGGACCGCGCGACTGGGGGGTTGTCATGCGCAAGCTTCTGATGCTGCTCCTGGCGGAAGTTCTTGCCGCGGCGTCGTGCGGAGGTGGGGCTTCGCCCTCGTCCAGTGCCGGTGGGACGTCTTCCCCCTCGACAGGGGTCACTACCTCCGGGGCGACCTCGACTACTTCCACCGCGGCGACCACGCAGCCGCCCACCACCTCCACTTCGACGCCGACCACGAGCACGACCGAGCCGCCGACCACGAGCAGTACTACCACGGTCGTCATGCCGGGCGCGGAGGACGGCTTCCCGGCGGCGCTGCCTCCCGATCGGATCCCCTGGGGGGATATCGGGGAGGGCTGGCTTCTGGTGCGTTACGGGCCGCCCCATGCCGCCGGGGTGGAGAATCGCCACGGGCTGCTGCTGATCGGCCCGACCGACACCACCTACTTCGCGGCCTGGTGGCCGACCGGTGAGCGCATCCTCGACTGGTCCCCGGACGGTGGTCGGGTCCTCAGCTACCGGGAGGGGGCGCTGGTGGTAACCGACCTGAGGGAAGGGACCACCGTGGTGGTTCCCGACGGTCTCTACGGCGGCGTCAGTCATCAGTGGGAGCTCCCCTGGGCCCGATGGGCCAGGTTCACCCGACCCACCGGCCGGGACCTGGTGGTGCGGCTGGTCGAGTGGAACCAGCGAGCCCGCCTGGAGGGCCTGCACACCGATGGCACCCGGTTCGCCCAACTAGTCGATCTCGACCTCGTCCCCCTCGTGCCGGACGACAACTGGCAGACCCTGGGCCGGGGGATCAACGACCTCACCTGGCTGTATGCGGAGTCGGGCACCGAGGTGGTAGTAACCACGACCCAAGGGATCTCGCTGCTGGCCAACACGGGAGCGCTCATCCGGCACCTCGACACCCCGGGAATAGGGTGCTTCCTCAGCCGTTGGTGGGATCAGGGCAGCGTGCTGGCCGCCTGCTATGAACCCGACTGGGTGACCTCACCCTGCTGGGGGCGTGGCGGGATAGGCCCGGGAGGAGGGCGCATCCTGTGGGCGGTGCCCCTCAACGGTTCCCCCGCCACCCGCCTCACCGAAGTGGTGACCTGTGATCCCGAGACCGGTTCCCCCGAGCACTGGGCCGCCTACACCGACGCCGTCCGGGTCGACGGGGCGCTGGCCCTGGAGAGCGAGACCTGCTGCGAGTGCGGATCGCTCCTTCACTTCTTCGCCGGCGACACCGTCACCGCCTGGGACGGCTACCAGGGCTCCCCGCCGTGCGCCCCGGACCTCATCGGGCGCAGAGGAGACGGCCTGGTCGTCCTGGACACCATGTTCGACGGTGAAGGCCAGGGATTCTTCGGCACCGTCTTCCAGACCGGCACCGACGGGACCGTCCTCTACCCGCTCACCCCCTTCTCCCCCGGAGACTACGGCGGGGTGCTGCAGGTGCTCACCACCGAACAGACGGTGCGCTGATGACTCGTCGTGAGGCCGTCCCTGCGCCCCCGAGAGACGGCTACGCGGGGAGCCACTCCGGAAGCAACTCGTTAGGGGGCAAGTGATGCACCGCAAGCCACAGGCATGGCAGCTGATCCTGGGAATCCTCATCGCGGCACTGCCGCTGGCGGCTGCCCGTCCGGGAGCGGCTACCCAGACGGAGTTCGCGGACGGCTTCGAGAGCTACGCCGTCGGCTCCTACCCCGCCACCGGAGGCTGGTACAACCTCTGGTCGGGCCTGGGGTACGGGACCGAAGTGACCGACCTCGCGGCGCACTCGGGGGCGAAGAGCTTCGTGCTCGATGGTCACGATTACTGGGTACGCGCCGACGGCCTAGACATCGACCCCGCCGCGTCCGCCGGCCTCTCGTACGAGTTCTCGGTGATGATCCCGGGGTGGATGGGAGGCGGCGCAGAGATCGGCTTCTTCGTCTTCACGGGCCCGGTCGAGAGCTGGGACTTCAACTCGTTCCACTTCGTCCCGGACCACCGCATCCAGGTCCGCGGCACCGGATCCCAGATCGGCGATCCGGAGACGACGACCACCCTCACTGAGACCTGGTTGCCGGATCAGTGGTACACCTGCCGGGCCGACATCGACTTCGAGGCCGGCACCGTGGACTTCTGGCTCGACGGGGGACTCGTCGCAACCGACATCCCGGCGGCACCACGCGACAGGTCGACCATCTTCTCCCTAGGCACCTACAACGGCGCCGGCGGGAGGGCCTTCTTCGACGACATCTCGCTGATATGGGGCGTGTCCACCTGCCGCGGCGAGACGGCGACCATCGTCGGGACGCTCGGCCCGGACCTGCTCGAGGGCACACCCGGCAGGGATGTCATCGCCGGCCTCGGCGGCGACGATGTGATCACCGGCCTCAGCGGCAACGACCGCATCTGCGGCGGCGCCGGCAATGACACCATCGACGGCGGCGGGGGGCGCGACCGGCTATTCGGAGACGAGGGCAACGATGCCTTGAACGGCGCCGGAGGCGACGACATCCTGCAGGGCGGTGACGGTGACGACACCCTGGTGCCCGGCCCGGGTGACGACACCTTGAACGGCGGGCCCGGCACCGACACCGTGGACTACCACCGGGCACCGCTCGCAGCAACCGTGGACCTGGCCGCGGGGACGGCGGTCGCCGACGGCACAGACACCCTCCGGGCGCTGGAGAACGTCGACGGTTCCCGCCACGCCGACATCATCCACGGCTCCAGGGGGCCGGACGTGCTGCGTGGTCTCGGCGGTGACGATGTCCTGGTGGGCCGGGAGGGCAACGACCGGCTCGACGGCGGTCGGGGTGCCGACACCGCCCGGGGCGGCCCCGGCAGGGACACGTGCTATGCGGAGACCAGGAGCGCCTGCGAATGGCCCGTCGCTTGGAGGCTCTGGCAGAACGGCCTGGGACCAACACGCTTCGGCCATGCCGAAGCGGCCGTGCGGGTGGCCATGGGCGGGGTGTTCGGAAAGCCCTGGTGGGAGCCCGGCTCGGAGTGGGATCCCTGCTTGCAGGATCGGGTGGTGTGGCAGAACAACAGCGCCGGCGTCGAAGCGCAGTTCCTGGATGGGGTGTTCGTGGGGTACTCCTTCGCCACCATCCCTCCCGGCAGCACGGCTCCCTCACTGTCAACACCAGAAGGCATCCGCATCGGCGACCGCGGAGCCCGAGTGGCGGCGGCGTACCCCGGCGCCACGCTGGTGCACGACTACGAAATCGGCTGGAGATACGAGTACGGCAGCTACGAGTTCTGGCTCGACTGGACCGCCGCGAGCGACCCGGCCGGAGCGAAGGTCCGTTGGATCACCGTCGGCCGGTTCTGCATCCCCTACTAGGGCGAGACCGTGGCGGCAATCGCCGGCGCTATCCCCGACCCGGCCACCCGACAGCTACCTTCGGCCCACAGACTTCTTACGCCTGCTTCGCGTGGCGCGCACACCCTCCGCCGAAGCTGATTCCATCAGCAGGAAGCGGAGTACAGGAGGTACAGCATGCGAACCCTGCGCAAGACGATGCTGGTCACCGCTCTGGTGGCCGCGATGGTGTTGGCCGCGGTGGGGGCCGCGGTCGCCGCTGAACCGGAGGTGGAAGCGCCCCTCGACCTGGAAGCGCTCAAGGCGCGGGTCACCGAGCAGATCGACACCCGGATCGCCAGCTTCGAGGACCGCCTCGAGGACCTCGAAGGCCGTGACGGCCCCCTCGCCGAGCAGTTGACCGCCCTCTTCACCCAGGGCATCGCCGACTTCGAACAGCTGAAGGGCGATGTCGCCGCAGCCACCACGGCGGGTGACGTGCGCCGCCTGGTGCACCGGGCCTACCAGGAGTTTGCCGCCCATGCCCGGGTGCGGACCTTCTACGCCCACGTGGAGACCGACCTTTTGAAGTTCGACCACCGCCTCGATCGCCTGAACCAGGCGATCGCTCGGGCCGAGGAGGCCGGACTCGACACCAACCGGGCCACCGAGCAGGCCGAGGCCGCGGCGACGGACCTGAACACCGCAGCCGAGGTGCTGGCCGGGGTCGATCCGGGCGCCATCGGCGACGGGGTGCTCGCTCAGATCCGGGCGGCGCACCGCACCGCCCACGCCGCGCAGTGGCACATCCGGGCGGGATTCCGCTCGCTGGCCGCCCAGGCGCTCTGAGAGCAGTTGATTCCCTCTCCCGCCCGTCTCGGGCGGGAGAGGCTGGTTGCTCCTATGTCAAGCGGCGGCTTGTTGGGGTTGCTGTTGGCTGGGGGTGTCGGTTTGGAGGGCGTGGTAGAC
>JAFGCH010000071.1 GCA_016932695.1 Acidimicrobiia bacterium
AGGTCCAGGTCGGAGCGCAATTGGGCCGGATCCACCAGGGCGGCGGCCTCTGCCTCTTCGAGAGCGCCTAGGACGGCGGCCACCAAGTCCGCGCGGCGGGCCCCCATCCGGCGGAGGGCGTCCCCGCCGTCGACCGCGGCTGCCTCCGACGCCGCCGGGTCGGGCTCCCATGAGTTGAGGATGGCGTCCACGTCGTCGGGGTCATTCGCCCAGGCATCGGCTCCCAGGGCCGAAGCCCAGCGACCCGCCGGCCCGTAGCCCGGCCCGCCGGCCAGCACCGGGACGCCGGTGCGATGCGCCGCCCGGATGCACTTGCGGGCCCCCGGCAGCGCCGTGGTGATGGTGCAGGAGAGCACTAGGGCCTCCGGAGGCTGCTCCTGCAAGAAGGCCTCGAGTTCGGCGGCGGGATGGCCCGGCCCCAGGAAGACCGCCCGCCAGCCCAAGAAGACCAAGTAGGCGGCCACCATGCGCGCCGGCAAGGAATGGGCGTCGCCTTCGGCGCAGGCCACCACCAGCCGGCGGGCGCCCGGCTCGATGTCGAAAGAACCCGCCAACAGAGCCACCACCGTCTCCAGGGTGGCGGTGATGACGTGCTCCTCGGAGATGCCGAAGTCGCCCTGCTCCCAACGCCGGCCGACTTCGGCTTCCAGGGGAGCCAGCACCTCGAAGAGCACGGTGTGGAACGGTGTGCCCTCGGTCATGAGGCCGGACACCACTTGATAGACGGCGCCGGCATCACCGCCGGAGGCGGCGGCCAGGACGGCCAGCCGGGCGGCGGCCGGGGAATCGTCGGGCGGGGTGGGGTCGATGGTCATGCCCACTTCCTCCGGGAGGTGACGGGGTGCCAGGGTAGCGAGCACACCGCGACCTCACTGAGGCCGGCGGGTGTCGCCCCTCTAGGCAGATTCCCCGAAGGCCTCGACGAACTGGGAGTGGTAGAGGTCGTAGTAGAAGCCGCGGCCGGCCATCAGCGACTCGTGATCTCCCTGCTCGATGATCGCCCCGTGGTCCATGACCAGGATCGTGTGCGCCCGGCGAATGGTCGACAAGCGGTGGGCGATCACGAAACTAGTGCGCTCGCGCATCAACTCCGTCATGGCCTGCTGGATGAGAACCTCGGTGCGGGTGTCCACCGAGCTGGTGGCCTCGTCGAGGATCAGGATCTCCGGGTCGGCCAGGAAGGCTCTGGCGATGGTCAGCAGCTGCTTCTCCCCCTGGGACACGTTGGCGGCATCGTCGTCGACCACCGTGTCGTACCCCTCGGGGAGGGTGTGGATGAAGTGGTCCGCCCGGGCCGCCCGGGCGGCCGCCTCGATCTGGTCGTCGGTGGCCCCCTCGCGCCCGTAGGCGATGTTCTCCCTGATGGTGCCCCGGAACAGCCAGGGGTCTTGGAGCACCATGCCGAATAGGCGGCGCAGCTCACTGCGGGTCATCCGTCTGGTGTCGTCACCGTCGATGAGGATGTGCCCCCGGTCGATCTCGTAGAAGCGGAGCAGCAGGTTCACCAGGGTGGTCTTGCCCGCCCCGGTGGGGCCCACGATGGCCACCGTCTCGCCGGCGGGGACCTCGAGGCTCAGGCCCTCGATGAGCGGGGTCTCCGGAAGGTAGCGGAACGAGACGTCCTGCAAGGAGATGTGGCCGGCGACCCCATCGAGACGGGCCGGCTCCCGGGGATCGGGCTCCTCTTCGGCCTCGTCGAGCACTTCGAACACGCGCTCTGCCGAAGCCACCGTGGATTGCAGCACGTTGGCGATCGAAGCCGTCTGGGTGATGGGCTGGGTGAACTGCCGGGAGTACTGGATGAAGGCCTGGACGTCGCCCAGGGACAAGGTGCCGTGCGCCACCCGCAGGCCGCCGACCACGGCGATGGCGACGTAGTTGAGGTTGGAGATGAACATCATCGCCGGGTGGATGATCCCGGAGATGAACTGCGCCTTGAAGGAGGCCTGGTAGAGGCGGTCGTTCTCCTCGTCGAACCGTTCCACAGCGGCTTGCCGGCGGCCGAACACCTTGACCACAGCGTGGCCGGTGAAAACCTCTTCGATGTAGCCGTCCACGTCGCCGGTGTGCTCCCACTGTGCGGCGAACTGACGCTGGGAGCGGCGGGCGATGAGCATCGTGACGACCATGGCGACCGGCACCGAGCCCAGGGCGATCAGCGACAGCAGCGGGCTGATCGTGAGCATCATCACCAGCACGCCCACGATGGTGAGCAGGGCGGTGATGAGTTGGGTGAGGCTCTGCTGCAGTGTGTTGGCGATGTTGTCGATGTCGTTGGTCACCCGGGAGAGCAGGTCGCCGCGCGGATGGGAGTCGAAGTAGCGCAGCGGCAGCCGGCCCAGCTTCTCGTCGACCGCCTCGCGGAGGCGGAAGATGGTGCGCTGTACCACCCCGGCGGTCAGGTACTGCTGGCCCCAGCCGAAGGCGGCGCTCAACAGGTAGACCGCCGCCAGCATCCCCAGAGTGGCGCCGATCGCCTCGAAGTCGACACCGCCGCCCGGGGTGAGTTGCATGGCGGAAAGCATGTCCGCCAGCCGGTCCTGCCCCTCCGCTCGCAGGTCGGCCACCGCCTGCTCCTGGCTGATCCCGGGGGGCAGTTGTCCGCCGATCACCCCCTCGAAGAGCAGATTGGTGGCATGGCCCAGGATGCGGGGACCGATGATGGCCAGCACCACGCTGATGATGCCCAGCGCCAGCACCGCCGCCAGCTTGACTCGCTCCGGCCGCAGCCACCCCATGAGGCGGCGGAAGGAAGGGCCGAAGGCCCGGGGCTTCCCCATTGGGATGGCGTGGAACATGGGCCCGCCCGGCCCCCGCCGGGGCCCGCCCGGGCCTACCACCGGGCCGGAAGGCCGGCCACTCATGCCGCCTCCTCCGGGGTGAGCTGGGAGTAGACGATCTCCCGGTAGGTCTCGCAGGTATCCAGCAGATCTTGGTGGGTGCCGACCCCCACCACGGTGCCGTCGGCGAGCACCACGATGCGGTCGGCGTGGAGGATGGTCCCCACCCGCTGAGCGACGATCACCACCGTCGCCTCCCGGGTCTCGGCGCGCAGGGCCGTGCGCAGGCGGGCGTCGGTGGTGAAGTCCAGCGCGGAGAAGGAGTCGTCGAACACGTAGATCTCGGGCCGGCGTATCACCGCCCGGGCGATGGCCAGGCGCTGGCGCTGGCCGCCGGAGAGGTTGGCTCCCCCTTGGGCGATCGGCGCCTCCAGGCCTCCCATCTCGGCGACGAAGTCGCGGGCGGCGGCGACGTCGAGGGCGTGCCGGACCTCATCGTCCCCGGCCGCGGGCTTGCCGTCGCGGACGTTGGAGGCCACGGTCCCGCCGAAGAGGAAGGCCCGCTGGGGCACGAAGCCGATGCGACTCCACAGGTCCTCCTGAGCGAAGCGGCGCACGTCCACCCCGTCGACCAGCACGGCCCCGCCGGTGACGTCGTAGAAGCGGGGCACCAGGTTGACCAGGGTCGACTTGCCGCTGCCGGTGCTGCCCACGATGGCGGTGATCTCGCCCGGCCCGGCCGAGAAGGACACCCCGGAGAGCACGGGCTCATCGGCGCCGGGATAGGAGAAGGCCACCTCGCGGAACTCGAGGGTGCCCCGCCGGGGAGGCGACGGGGCGGGGTCGGCGGGGTCGGTGATGGCGGGGGCGGTCTCGAGCACCTCCTGGATACGGTCCGCCGAGGCTGCCGCCCGGGGGACCATGACGAACATCATCGTGGCCATCAGCACCGAGAAGAGGATCTGCAGCAGGTAGGTGAGGAAGGCGGTGAGGTCCCCGATGAGCAGGTCCCCGTTGCCGACCAGCAGGCTGCCGAACCACATCACGGCCACGGTGGAAAGGTTGAGCACCAGCATGATGCCCGGCATCAGCAGGGCGAAGAGGCGGGTGACCCGCAGCGTGGTGGTGGTGAGGTCGGCATTGGCTGCCGCGAAGCGCTCCTGGTCGGAAGCGGTGCGGTCGAAGGCGCGGATCACTCGGATGCCCGAGAGGGTTTCCCGCAGCACCCGGTTGACCCGGTCGATCTTCACCTGCATCGAGCGGAAGAGGGGCACGGCGCGCCGGGCGATGAGGGCCACGAGGCCGGCCATCACCGGCAGGATGACCACCAGGGTCAGCGAGAGGCGGCGGTTCACCCGCAGGGCCATGAAGATGCCCCCCACCGACATGATCGGGGCCATCACCATCATCGTCAGGGCCAGCAGCACCAGCATCTGCACCTGCTGCACATCGTTGGTGGCCCGGGTGATCAGCGAGTGCGTGCCGAAGCGGTTGAGCTCCATTTGGGAGAAGCTCTCTACCCGGCGGAACAGGGCCGCCCGCAGGTCTCGCCCGAAGGCCATTGAACTGCGGGATCCGACGTAGACACCCACGACCGCCGCCAGCCCGACGGCGAGGGTTACCCCGAGCATGATGCCGCCGATCACCAGGATGTGGTGGGTGTCGCCCTTCACCACCCCGTTGTCGATGATGTCGGCGTTGAGAGTGGGCAGCCAGAGGTTGGCGATGGCCTGGGCGGCGAGCAGGGTCACCACCAGCGCGATCGGCGCGCGGTAGGGGCGCAGGAAGGTGACGAAGACGCGGCGCAGCCCCCCGCCGCCGGCCCGGATAGCCGTAGCGGCGCGGGGTGCGGTCGAGGGCGGCGATGGGGGAGAGGGAGCACCTGCAGGCGCCACGCCGCCATTCTGGCCGTTCGAGAAGTGAGGGCAGCCGGGCGTGCTCGATATCTCATGGGGGAGGCTGTCCGGCGCCGGCAGCAATCACGGCGTAGGCTGCCCCCACATCTGTGGGGAGGTTGGGATGGAGCCTTTCGGCGACTATGAGCGTCACGACGCTACGGGCTTGGCCGACCTGGTCCGGCGCCGGGAAGTGCACCCGTTGGAGCTGTTCGAGGCGGCGGCGCGGCGCATCGAGGAGCGAAACCCGGGGTTGAATGCCGTCGTCTACCCGGACTTGGAGCGCGCTCGCGCGGCGGCCGCCGCCGAGCCGCGGGAGGGAGCCTTTGCCGGGGTGCCGTTCCTGGTCAAGGACATCGGCGCGGCAGTGGCCGGCCTCCCCTACACCGAGTCGTCCCATTCGCGCGTCGGCTACGTGGCTCCTGCCGACAACGAGATCGTCTCCCGCCATCGCCGGGCAGGGTTGGTCATTCTGGGCAAGACCAATACTCCCGAGATGGGCCTGGCGGTGATCACCGAGCCGGCATTGCACGGCCCGACCCGCAACCCCTGGGACCCGGACCGGACCCCGGGAGGATCCTCTGGGGGGTCGGCGGCGGCAGTGGCGGCGGGCATGGTTCCCTTGGCCCACGGCACCGATGGTGGCGGCTCCATCCGCATTCCCGCTTCCCATTGCGGCCTGTTCGGCCTCAAGCCGACGCGGGGACGGAGTACCTGGGGGCCGGAGCGAGTCGAGGACTGGCTGGGGCTCACCGAGCAGCACGGCCTCAGCCGGAGTGTGCGGGACTCGGCGCGCCTGCTCGACGCCACCTGCGGCGCTGCGCCCGGCATCCCGTACCGCTTGGCTTCTCCCTCACGTCCCTACGCCGACGAGGTGGGCGCTCCGCCGGGGAAGCTGCGCATTGGCTTCACAAGGCGAGCCCTGCTGGATGAGCGGCCGCAAGACCCCGAATGCGTTGCCGCCGTCGAGGAGGCAGCCCGCCTCTGCGCCGAGTTAGGCCACGAGGTCGCGGAGGTGCAGCTCCCCCTCGACATCCCCGTCATCGTTGATGCCTTCGTGACTCTGGCCGGGGTTCAGGCCGCCTTGGAGCTTGGGGTGAGTGAGCAACTCACCGGCCGCCGGGTTCGGCCCGGCGACGTCGAGCCGGTGACCTGGACTGCCCGGCTCATCGGAGACAAGCGAAGCGCCGCCGACCTTGGTCGGGCCCTCGGGATCATGCGGGATCTCGGCCTGGCGATGGCGGCCTTCATGGAGGCCTACGACGTGGTCCTCACCGCGACCACCGCCCAGCCGCCGTGGCCCATCGGCCAGTACGACTTGACGGGCGGACAACGCGCCATGCTCGGCGTCGTAGGGCGGGCGCCGGTGGGGCCCCTGCTGGGGGCGGTGGTGAAGCAGCTGTCGGGGGAGATCCTGGCCCAGATGCCCAACACGCCGCTCTGCAACCTCACCGGGCAGCCGGCGATGTCGGTGCCGCTGCACTGGACCCCGGCCGGCTTGCCGGTGGGGGTCCAGTTCATCGGCCGGCTCGAGGAGGAGGGTCTGCTGTTCCGTCTGGCCTCGCAGCTGGAGGCGGCCCGCCCCTGGTGGGACCGCCGTCCGGCCTTGGCGGGCTGAGGCGGGCTACACCTCCACCTGCACGGCCACCACGGCTCCCGCCGGGGCGTAGGGCACCAGGGTGCCTTCGAGGTGGCGCCCATCCACGGTGACCCGCGGCGCGACCCCGGTGCCGTGATTGGAGATTCCGATCCGGTAGGTGGCGCCTCGGCAGGAGCGCTCGACTTCGATTTCCGCGAGGTGGGCGGGGAGGCAGGGGGCGACGCGCAGCCCCTCCCACTCGGGCCGGACGCCCAGGAGGTGCTGGGTGATCGCCACCAGGTTCCAGGCCGCCGACCCGGTGAGCCAGGAGTTCTTGGCCTCGCCGTGCCGCGGGGCGTCCCGCCCGGCGATCATCTGGGCGTAGACGTAGGGCTCCAGGCGGTGGACCTCGGAGATCTCCTCGCGGAAGGCGGGGGCGATCTTGCTCCAGTACTCGAAGGCCCGCTCCCCGCGTCCCAGCCGGGTCTCGGCGATCACCAACCATGGGTTGGTGTGGCAGAAGACGCCGGCGTTCTCCTTGTAGCCGGGGGGATAGCTGGTGATCTCGCCCAGTTCGGGGTGATAGCGGGTGTAGGCGGGTTGGTGGAGCACCAGGCCGTGGGGGGTGTCGAGGCGGGCCCGCACCGCGTCGAGGGCCCGGGCGGCCCGGCCGTCGGCCAAGCCCATGCCGGCCATCACACACATCCCCTGGGGCTCGATGTAGATCTGGCCTTCGGCGCACTCCCGCGAGCCCACCTTCTCCCCGAAGTAGTCGTAGGCCCGCAGGAACCACTCGCCGTCCCAGCCGTGGTCGGCCACCGCGGCGGTCATGCGAGCGGCCTCGGTGGTGGCGAGAGCGGCTTCTTCCGGCCTTCCGGCTGCTTGGGCCAGGCCGGCGTAGTCGGCAGCGGCATGGACGAACAGGCCGGCGATGAAGACCGACTCCGCGGTGCGCCCCGCCCGGTTCTGGGTGGTCTGGAAGGACTCGCCCGGCGCGCTGGAGAAACAGTTGAGGTTGAGGCAGTCGTTCCAGTCGGCCCGGCCGATGAGGGGGAGCCCGTGCGGCCCCAGGTTCTCCAGGGTGAAGTGGAAGGAGCGGCGCAGGTGCTCGAACAGGGTCGCGGCGTTCGCCGGGTCGTTGTCGAAGGGTACGGCCTCTTCGAGGATGGAGGGGTCGCCGGTCTCGCGCACGTAGGCCCCGGCGGCCTCGATCAGCCAGAGCGGGTCGTCGTTGAACCCGGAGCCGACGTCGTGGTTGCCCCGTTTGGTGAGGGGCTGGTACTGGTGGTAGGCGCTGCCGTCGGGGAACTGGGTGGCGGCGATGTCGAGGATCCGCTCCCGGGCCCGCTCCGGGACCAGGTGCACGAAACCCAGCAGGTCCTGGCAGGAATCGCGGAAGCCCATGCCCCGGCCGATGCCCGACTCGAAGTAGGAGGCACTGCGGGAGAGGTTGAAGGTGACCATGCACTGGTACGGATTCCAGGTGTTGACGATGCGGTCCACCCGGGGATCGTCGGAGCGCACCCGGCAGATGCCGAGCAGGCCCTCCCAGTAGGCCTTCAGGTCGGCGCGGGCTTCGTCTACGGCGACGGCGTCGGCGAAGCGGGCGAGGACGGCCCGTGCCGGGGCTTTGTTCGCCACGCCGGGGGCTTCCCACTTGTCCTCCGGAGGGACCTCGGCGTAACCCAGGACGAAGACCAGGTCGGCCTCTTGCCCCGGCGCCAGGCTCACCTCGACCTGATGGGAGGCGATGGGGAACCAGCCGCTGGCCCGGGAGTTGCAGGCCGCTCCGGCGAAGGGCACCTCGGGATGGTCCCAGCCGCGGCCCGGGCCGAAGAAGGCATCCCGGTCGGTTTCGAAGCCGGCGAGGGGGGCATTCACCCCGTAGAAGGCGTAGTGGTTGCGGCGCTCCCGGTACTCGGTGACGTGGTAGATGGTGCTGCCTTCGACCTCGATCTCACCCAGGGAGAGGTTGCGCTGGAAGTTGGTCTGGTCGTCCAGGGCATCCCAGAGGCAGAACTCGATCAGGGAGAAGACCTGGATCTCCCGGCGCCGGCCGCTCCGGTTGCGCAGGCGCAGGCGATGCACCTCGGCGTTGGTCCCCATCGGCACGAAGTACAGGATTTCGGCCGCCAGGCCGTCGCGTTCGGCGGCTATCGAGGTGTAGCCGAGTCCGTGGCGGCACTCGTAGCGGTCCAGGGGGGCGCGCACCGGCGCCCAGGTGGGGCACCAGACCTCGCCGCCGTCGTTGAGGTAGAAGTAGCGGCCGCCGGTGTCGGCGGGGAGATTGTTGTAGCGGTAGCGGGTGAGGCGGCGCAGGCGGGCATCGCGGTAGAAGCAGTAGCCGCCTCCGGTGGAGGAGATCAGGCCGAAGAACTCCTCGGCACCCAGGTAGTTGATCCACGGGTGGGGCGTCTCGGGAGTGGTGATGACGTACTCCCGGGCGGCATCGTCGAAGTGCCCGAACCGCATCCCGTCCTCCCAGATTCGCCGGGGCCGCGCCGCCGAGCGGCGGTCGTGGGCCTGCGGCCAGGGTAGCCGGACCGCCCCACCCCCAAAGGGCGCGGGAGGGGGAGAGGAACGGACTGCGGCGGCGGTCTGCCGCCCCGCAGCGAGGTCAGTCGTGCAGGCCGAAGCGATCGGCGATGGCCGCCGCCTCCTGTTCCCACAGCAAGCCGGGGTCGGGGTAAGCCCACTGGAGATGGCCGGCAACTTCGAGGGCGGCCAGGCCGTGCCAGTGCGCCCAGGCCCCCAGCATCACCGGCACGGCCGCTTCGGGGAAGCCGGGAGCGTGCCGGGTGATCTCGGCGGCTATCTCGGACTCCTCGGGGGTGGGGGGGCGCGCCGCGGGTGCTACCTGCAGCGCCCCACGGTTCCAGGCGTAGGCGGCGGTGCCGAAGAAGGCGTCGCCCATGCGGCGCACCGCGGCCACGGTGGGGCCATCTTCGGGGGCGGCGTACCCGGGGATGGGGGTGCCGAAGATGAGGTGGAAGCGGTTGGGGTGTCCCACCGCCCAATCGCGGTAGGCGAGAATGCCGGAGACGAGGCGCTTGCGGGGAGAGGGCCCGGCAACGCCGATGGCCTCCTCCACCGCGATGGCCAGGTCCAGGTAGGCGTCCGCCACCAGCGCAGTGAGCAGGGCGTCGCGGCCGTCGAAGTAGCGGTATAGGCCGGCCGGGCTCATCCCGATGGCGGCGGCCAGGCTACGGAGCGAGAGGTTGGGAGCGCCGCGGGCGGCGATCTGGGCCAGGGCCGCCTCTTTGATCTCGGCGAGAGTGGCTGCCCGATGCTGGGCACGTCGTCCGACCGGCATGGCCCCAGCATAGCAGGCACCGTTTGCTCTGCGAACATGTATCGCTAATATGCGAGTAGCGTTCGCATATCTAGGAGGAGAGAGATGAGCGGTCTCCATGTGGTGTTGGGAGCGGGGGGCGGACTGGGTCGGGCCATCGCCGCCGAAGCAGCCTCCCGGGGTCTCCCGGTGCGGGCGGTCAACCGCGGGGGGGATGTCGACCTGCCCGGTGTGGCCGCGGTGGCCGCCGATGTGGAAACGGCCGACGGAGCCGCCCGAGCCGTCAACGATGCCGGGGTGGTCTACATGGCCGCTCAACCCCCGTATCACGAGTGGCCGGGGAGGTTCCCCGGCATGCTGCGCACGGTCGTCGACGCCACGGCCGCCGCCGGTGCCCGGCTGGTGATGGTGGACAACCTCTACGGCTACGGACCGGACGCGGGACCGATGAGTGAGGCCGGTCCCGAGCGGGCGACCGATGCCAAGGGCCGGACGCGACGCGAGATGACCGGCTTGCTGCTCGCCGCCGACCGGGAGGGCCGGCTGCCGGTGCTCATCGGGCGCCTGTCGGACTACTTCGGTCCGCACGGCGACAACAGCACGGTTTCCGCCCTGGCGGTGATTCCGGGGGCCGCCGGCAAGCCCATCCGCTGGCCGGGCAGCCTGGACGCTCCCCACTCCGTGGCCTATCTGCCCGATGCCGCCCGGGCCTTCGTCACCCTCGCCGCCACCCCGTCGGCCTGGCGCCGTATCTGGGTTCTGCCCCATGCCCCCGCCGTCACCGGCGGCGAGATTCTCGGCATGGTGAACCGGGCCTTGCCCCGGCCGGTGAAGACCGCCCGCCTGGGGATGGGCCTGCTCCGCCTGGCTGCCCCCTTCCACAGGCCTTCGCGGGAGATCCTGGGCATCGGCTACCAGTTCACCGCGCCGTTCGTGGCCGACGACGCGGCCTTCCGGCAGGCCTTCCCCGAGTTCGCCGTCACTCCGCTGGATCGGGCGATGGCCGAGACCGTCGCTTGGTACCGCAGCCGCCTCGCCGCCTAGATGGGCGCCCCGGCCTCACTGCTCCAGCGCCAGTAGGGCCGCCCCGTAGGCGCCCATCAGCTGCGGATGCGGGGGCAGGACGACGGCCATCCCGGCGGCCTCCTCCATCATCACCCGCACTCCGGCATTGAGGGCTACCCCGCCCGACAGGATCAGCGGCGGCTCCAGGCCCACGGTGCGGGCCATGGCCACGATGCGCCCCACCAGGGAGCGGTGCAGGCCCCGGATGATGGCGTCGAGGTCGGCGCCCCGGCCGATCAAGGAGATGATCTCCGACTCGGCGAAGACGGTGCAGGTCGAGGAGATGGGCTCCTCCTCTCGGGCCGCCAGCGCCCGGGTCCCGAGTTCGGCCACCGGGACCCCGAGGCGGCCGGCGGTGTGCTCCAGGAAGCGCCCCGTGCCGGCGGCGCACTTGTCGTTCATGGCAAAGTCCACCGGCCGGCCGCCCTCCCCGATGCGGATGGCCTTGGCGTCCTGGCCCCCGATGTCCACCAGGGTGCCGCCGTGGCCCAGGGCTCGGAACACGCCCCGGGAGTGGCAAGTGATCTCGGTGACGCAGCGCACCGCCACCCGGACGAGTTGGCGCCCGTAGCCGGTGGCCACCACGGGAGGCGGCTCTGCCGTCCCGAGGTCCGCGGCCAAGGCGGCCACCATCGCCGCCGCCTGCTCCTCCAGGCGGGGTCGGGTCGCCTCGAGGCGGGAAGCCACCAACGTGCCGGTGGCGTCCACCGCCACCGCCTTGCAGGTGGTGGACCCGGCATCGACCCCGAAAGCCAGCACTCGACTCATCCCCCCATCATTTCCACGAAGGCCTCCAGCCGCCCGGCGGCCTGCTCGGCGGCGAAGGCACGGGGGTCGTTGTGGTCGGCGTCGAGGAGCAACGCCGGCACCCCGACCTGGTTGACCAGCCCGTCGCGCTGGTCGATTTGGCCCAGCGAGTAGGGCTTGCAGGAGCGGTCGGAATGCAGGATGACGCCGTCGGCGGAGAAGTTGCGCACCATGGCGCGCATCGCCTCGAGCTTCTGCCCGGCGGAGCGGTTGAGGATGGGGTGCAGGTAGACCCGGGCCATGGATGCGAAGGGGTTCGCCGGGTCCATCAGCGGGGCCAGTTCCCCCCAGGCGTGAGCGTAGGTGGAGGCCACGACGTTCACCCCGCGCTGCGCCAGCCACTGCGACAGTGGGCCGAGCCGGTACCAGATGGGCAGGTTGTCCCACAGCACCCGGTAGCGCTCCTCCCGAACGGCACCCACCCCGGAGGCGATGCGCCGGTCCACTTCGGCGAGCAGCATCCGGTAGTAGTCGGTGGTGGCCTGCTCCCCGCGCAGGTCCACGATGGGCCCCAGGTGGGTGAAGGCATCGAAGGCGGTAAGGGGGGAGGGGCGGTGGCGGGCCCGCTCCAGGATCTCCAGCCAGGTCTCGCTGGCCTCCTTGGCCCGGGCTACCACCCTGATGAACTCCTGTTCCGAGAAGGGCCGGCGGGCCGCTCGCTCGGCGACGGGCACGATGTCCTCCAGTTGACGGCGGACGTAGGCCACCTCGTGGGGCTGTGGCTGCGGCCCGTACTGGAAGGGAGTGTCCACCAGCAGCAGCGGGCAGCCGAAGTGGTCCGCCAGCACGCGGTACCAGTAGAGCACCGTCTGGCAGATGTTGGTGCAGCAAAGGAGCAGGTCGGGGCGGGGTAGGCGGCCGACCGGGGTCTCCCCGGAGAGGAGGGAGCCGATGTCGGTGCGGGCGTAGGAGCATATGTCGCGCGAGTAACCGGCGTCCTCGGCCACCTCGCACAGGTGCTGGGCCCGGCGGCGGGCGCCGCACAGGGCGGCATGGTTCTCCGGGTAGATAACGAAGAACCCCAGGGTGAGCAGGATCTCGGTGGGGGCGCCGCTGGTTACCCAGGCCACGGGACGCACCCCGGAGGCGTGGCGTCCCTCCAGGTAGTGGCCCGACATCATCTCCTTCATGCGGGTGATGCTGCGCAGCGGGGGGGCCAGCGGCCGCTCCGGGTCGCCGAAGCGGCGGTTCAGGCGCCGCTCATCCCGATAGCGCTGCAGGCGCAGTAGCGGTCGGCCGGCCAGCCGGTAGCCCAGCAGATGCCCCAGGCGGCTCATTGCAGCGTCTCCATGAACGCCTCCAAGCGGGTGAGGGTCTGCTGGCTGAGGCCCCCGCCCAGTTCGACCTCCAGGTGGAGCAGGGGGTAGCCGGCGGCGCCCAGATGGGCCCGCAAGCGGGGGATGTCGAACAGCTCCGGCTCGCAGAACTTGGGGTCGTAGATCACCAGGCCGCGGGCGCCGGTGGCCCGCAGCCGGGTCAGCAACTCCTGTGCTCGGGCGGCGATGGGGTCCCCGCGGGTCGGGTCGGGGGGGCCGCCGAGCAGCCGGGCGGCGAGGCGCTCGTACGGGTCGCCCCCGTCCTCGAGCGGGTAGACACGCCGCCACCCGCTCGCCAGGTCGTCGGCCACCACCCGGGCTCCCATGGCGGCGAGGTGTTCGAAGAGGTCGAGGGGCTCGGCCACGATGCCCGACAGCATGAGGGGTAGGCCCCCGGGTGGGTCCCCGGCAGGGAGAGACCCGGCGACGGCGGTGAAGTCCTCGGCGGCAAGGAACTCCCGGGAGCGCACCACCGCGTAGAAGTCACGGTCGGTGACGGCCAGGCCCGCCCGGCGGGCAAAGAGGGAGGCCAGCGCCCGGTCGGCGGCGCCCTCGGCGGCGAAGGCTTCTTCCCAGGCGTCGTCGTCGGGGACCTTTCCGGAGATCCCCGCCAGGGACTCGGCCAGCCGATGCAGCTCGGCCGCCAGGAACTCCCCATCGACCGGCCGGCGGCCGCGGGGCAGGTAGAGGGTGAGGACCGGCGGGGTGGGCCGCACGAAGTCGCCGAGCACCGACCCCATCCCCTGGAGGGCGTCGCAGGTGTGGGGGATGAGTAGGGCATCCACCGTGTCGAGCCCGCCCTGCAGCAGGAAGGAGGTGGCGCGCACCACGATGTCGCAGGTGTAGGCCTGGAAGTGGCGGCTGCCTTCGTCGCGGGACACCCCCGGCGGGCCCCAGAGCTCGACGGGGTGGAAGCCGTGGGCGCGCAGCAGCGGGCGGGGGTAGTGGTAGGGAAGGACTCCGGCGACTCGGAGCCCGGTGGCGTGGGCGCGGGCCACGACCTCGCGACGGGTGGGCAGGACGGGCCTGGCGGTCATGCCGGGCCCATTCTGGTCCTTCGGTTCCGGGCGACGGAGGGAGTTTCCGCCCGGCGCAGCCTACGGCCCGGGCCGGGGCCTACTTCTCGCAGTCCTGCTCGTTCTCCGCCTTGCAGGTGTCGGTCCCCGCTCCTCCCTTGGTGGTGTCGATCTGCTGGCCGCCGATGAGGGTGTCGTTCCCGGTGCCCCCGATGAGCACGTCGTTGGCCCGCCCGCCGCAGACGAAGTCGCCGCCGCCCTTGCCTTCGTAGCGGTCCCGGCGGCCGAAGAGGTATACCACGTCGCTCCCCGCCGTCCCGGTGAGCCGGTCGGGGCCGTCGGTGCCGCGAACATTGATCGTTCGCCCGGCGCACATCTGATAGACGTAGAGGCGGGCCGGGATGCCGAACGCGCCGAACTTGAGCGGGGCCCCGGCCACCGCCCGTTCCTCGGCGAGAGCCACCGCTCCGCCGAAGTACTCGGTGTCGTCGCCGATGAGGTCGGTGCCCACGATGCGCTCCCAGCGCCACTTGCCGGCGGCCCGCTCACCCAGATACACGGCCCCCGGCGGATCGGCGATCAGCACCCGCCCCCCAGCCGCCGCCAGATCGCTGCCGAAGGCCCCGGTCGGCGCGGGGGAGGGCGTTTTCCTCTCGAGGTACGCCCAGGTGGACCCGGACTTCCTCAGCACGAACAAGTCGTCTCCCGACGCTCCCACATAGATGAGGTCGCGGTCTATGGCCACCGCCCGGCCGAATACCTGTAAGGGGCTGTATCCGTCGGGGGAGAGGATCTTCTTGGAGGCCCAGGTGGTGCTGCCCTTGGTGAAGATCACCACCGCATTCGCCCCGGTGGCGCCGGCGACCACGGTGTCCCCCTGCACGGCGACGTCGGCTCCGAGGAACCCGTTGAGGGTCGGCTCGGCGTGGGTCAGGGTGGCGGTGTGGGACCACACGCCGCCGGCGCGCTCGAATACGTACACCGCTCCGTCGAGGCTCCCGGCCTCATCGTCGGCGACCACCAGACGGTCGCCGTCTATGTCGACCCGGTAGCCGAAGTGGCTGGTGGCCCCGGCGGGGGCAGCCAGGATGGTCTCCTGCCACACCGCCCCGGCTTTGGTGTAGACGTACGCCTTCCCCCGGTTCCAGGTGCCCACCACCACCGTGGTGCCCGAGACCGCCACGCTTGTGCCGAAGAAGAGGAGCGGCGAGCCGTCGGAGGGGCTGAGGGTCGCCTCGGGCAGGCACCCCGCCGCCCGGCCGCAGCGGAACAGGTAGACCCGGCCGATCTTGTCCGTGTTGGTGCCCAGGCCCGGCTGGGGACCGTAACCGGGGGCTCCGGCTGCAACCAAGATGCCGTCGGCGTCCACGGTGGCCAGGTCACCGAAGTCGGCGTAGTAGTCACCGTGGACCGTGTCGGCTTCGGGATTGTCGATACGGTCCTCCGCCGCAGCGGACACCGCCCGCCCGGGTGGGGCTCCCGCCGCCGGGGCTCCGGCCAGAGCCAGGAGAGCAAACAGGACCGCGACGGTTACGGCGCGCCGCATAGGCGTCTCCTTGGTGAGCGTGGCTGCAGAGGCTAGTCGCCGCTCTCGGTCGCCCGGTGCGGGGCGCCGGCGGGGTTTCGGCGTCGGGGCCGGCAGGTGTAGAAGGTGTGGCCTTCGTGCTGCTTCGCTACCAGCAGGCCGCCGGCCAGGAGGTTCTCCACGACCTCCCAGGTGGCGCCTTTGCGCTGCAGGAGGTCGCGAACCGCTTCCTCACGCATGGGGTGCACGGCGCAGATACCGACCAAATCCCGGCCCACATCGCCGGAGGAGGCAAAGGCTCCTTCCTCGGGAGTGAACAGGTAGAAGACCTGGGGGAGCCGCTCCTCGAAGATGCTCCTTGCCTCGGCCACGGCGGCGGCGCCGGGGGCGGTGACCCCGGGCAGGGCGGTGGGGCGCAGGGGCAGCGCCAGGTGAGCCTCGGCCACCTGCGCTTCCATCAGGAAGTCGGCGGTAGCCTCGATCCGGGCCGGGTCGTCGTTGTACCCGGCGACCAGCATGGTCTCCGAGGCCAGGGTGCCGCGGAAGCGGGCGGCGAAGCGGCGGATCCCGTCGAGGATCTCGGGGAGGCGCAGAGCGGGGTGGGGACGGTTGAGGCGGCGCCAGGCGGCCTCGTCCACGGTGTCGACCTTCAGGGAGACCCAGTCGGCCGTCTCCAGGGCGGCGGATACTTCGGGCCGCCACACCAGCGAGGCGTTGCTGATGACGGCGATGGGGATACCCAGGGGGCGGAGCCGGGCGATGGCCTCACCGAGGTTGGTGTCCAGCGTCGGCTCGCCGTCGGGAACGAACGTGAGGTAATCGATGGCTTCCCCGGCGGCGGTGATCGCCGCCACCCTCTCGGCCACTCGCTCCACCACCTCAGTGGCCGGATAGAAGGCCCGGGGCTCCAGGGAGCGGTCCGTGGTGGCCCCCACTTGGCAGTAGACGCAGGCGTAGGTGCACACCTTGGGGGGGATGTTGTTGATCCCCAGGCTGCGCCCCAGCCGGCGGGAGGGCACCGGGCCGAAAGCGATCTCCATGTCGTCTCCTCGGTAGCGGGCCGCCGCCCTCAGTATCGTCCCCGGGGGGACGAGCGGCGGCGGCTTCCCGCCGTTGCCCGGACGCGGGGGACGAGTTGAGGCCCGGGCGCCCGGCGCTACCCTCCCGCCCGGGCCGCCCGGCGCGGCCCGCCGACCCCTAAAAGGAGACCTCCGGATGAAGATCGCCGCCGTGTCGGAAAACGGCCGCACCATCGCCCAGCACTTCGGCCGGGCTCCCTACTACGTGGTGGTCACGGTAGAGGAGGGTGTGATCGTCCTGCAGGAGACGCGGGCCAAGGTCGGCCACAACGATTTCGCCGGGGGCACCGATCCCGGCCCGGGGGCCAAGCACCGCGCCATGGCAGACACCATCGGAGACTGTGCCGCCCTGCTCGCCGGCGGCATGGGGAGCGGAGCCTTCGCCGCCCTGCAGGCAGCCGGCATCGAACCGGTTCTCACCGACGAACGCGACATCGAGGCGGCCGCGGTGCGCTACGCCCGGGGCGAGCTGCCGAACCTGGCGGCCCGCCTCCATCAAGGCCGGGGGGAGCGCCACCACCGGCACGAGCATGACGACTGAGGTCCCCCGAGGCTCTGCGGGAGTCCCTCCGCGTCCGTTCTGCTTCATCGGGGTGGTCCACAGCCCCTTCCTCACCCCTAGTGGGACTCCGGCGCAGCCCGCGTATGCGGGGCCCGATGCCGTCGGCACCGTGGAGGTCTTCGAGGAGTACGCCGCCGGCTTGGAAGACCTCGACGGCTTTGAGCGCATCTGGGTGGTGTCTTGGTTCCATCGGGCGGGGGCGGCCCGCCTGCGGGTGATCCCTTACCTGGATTACGAGGAGCGGGGCCTGTTCTCCACGCGGGCACCGGCTCGCCCCAATCCGATCGGCATCTCCGCGGTGCGGCTGCTGCGACGCGAGGGGCGGCGGCTGCATGTGGCCGACCTCGACCTCATCGACGGCACCCCCGTCCTCGATCTGAAACCCTATGCCGCCGCCTTCGACTCGTACCCGGGGAGCGGCGAGGGTTGGCTCCGAGGCCGCAAAGACGCCGATGGCCGAGGTGACGATCGATTCACCGCCGGCCCGTGAGCGCCCCCGGCTTCCTTGGGGCCGACTGATCGGCCAGAATCACGGCCAGCAACTCCGGAGGTAGCAGCATGCGGGTGTTGGTCGTCGCGGCGAGCAAGCACGGGTCTACTGCCGAGATCGCTACGGCCCTGGGAGAGGCCCTGGCGCGGCGGGGGCTCAGTACCACCGTGGCCGACGCGCGGGACGTAGCGGATATCGAGGAGTACGACGCCGTCGTGCTGGGGAGCGCCGTCTATGCCGGCCGGTGGCAGAAGGCTGCGCGGGAATTGGCCGAGACCCACGGCGAGTTCCTTCGGTCCCGGCCGGTGTGGCTCTTCTCCAGCGGGCCGGTGGGCGATCCGCCCAAGCCCGAGGAAGACCCTGTAGACGTGGCGCAGATCACCACCATCGTCGGTTCCCGCGGCCACCGGGTGTTCGCCGGGAGGCTCGACAAGAGTCGGCTGAGCCTGGCAGAGCGGGCGATCGTGCGCTCTCTCAAGGTTCCCGAGGGGGACTGGCGCAACTGGGATGAGATCGCCGCCTGGGCGGGGGAGATCGCCGACGCGTTGGCAGGAGGCGCCGCCGGCTGACTCGGGGCTCGCTCTACCCCGGGCTCAGCGGCCCCGGCGACGCTGCACGGCCCGCCCCGCGCCGGTACCGGCGGCCAGGACGCCCAGGCCCAGGGAGAGGAAGAGGGTCAGGCTGATCAGGATGCTGGTGAGGGTGGTCACGCCCCTGTGACGCCCCGCTGCCTTCGGCCGGTTCCCCGCGCCGGCTGGTGCCCCGCCGGGTAGCCTCCCCCAACTTGGTCGGGGAGCCGGTAATCGGCTGCCGGCGGTGGAGCGAACCTGAGGAGCAGCCCTCAGACGGCACATGCTGGGCGCGAGAGAAGGGGTCGAAGCGGCCCCGGGCGAGGCCGGCGACTTGGCCGAGGCGACGGCCGACTACGTGCGCCGCCTGCGGGCGGAGACCTTCGGGCCCGCCATCGACAGCATGGGCCACCGCACTTTCGACGAGGCCATCGCGTTGGCTGGCGCCACCGCATGCGGCCTGGGGCGTTGCTGCGCACCGACGCTGCCCGGCCGGCCGGGCGGCTCTTCGAGGCGGTGCGGGCGGGGACCGTGTGGGGCAACGGCCCCCTTACCGACAACTTCGCTGGTCCCTTCGGCGGCCTGAAGGCCGGCGGGAACGCCCGGGAACTGGGGGAAAGGAACCGGGAGGGCTTCCTCGAATCCGAACACGTCCGTTGGGACTTCGAGGATGCCCCTAACGGCTGGTGGCACCCGTGCTGAGCCGGGCGCGGCCCGCGCGGCGGCGGGCGCCTTCGAGCATCAGGGCTCCGGCGAGCACAGCCGCGACGATCGCCAGGAAGGTCGGGGCCGCCACCCGAGCGCCGATGCCCCAGGCCAGGCCGGCAACCACTCCTGCAGCCACCGCCCTCTCGGCCGGCAGGTGCCGGGTGGGGCGCCTATGGGCGATGGAGAAGGCGATGAGGACTGCTCCGATGCCCCCGGCCACGGCGGTGAGGCCGAAAGGCTCCAGATGCTCCGCAGGATGCTGGACGGCCTCTTCGAGTCCGGCGGCAAAGGTCACGATGCCTGCGACCAGCGGGAAGTGGGCGAAGGTGAAGAGGTCCCGGGCGACATGCCCCAGGTCGTGCAGATCGCGAGCGGCACCCAGCGCCCCTTCGGCAACTGCCTGGAACCAGTCGAAGTAGGCCCACCACAGCGCGGCGATGAGGGCGACGGCCAGGCCCACAGTCAAGGCCTGGGTGCCGGCTAGGCCTATCCGTGCCGCAGTGACTCCGACCGCGATGATCGACTTCCCCAGGGCGATGATCACGATGAGCCCGTGGCGCTCCGCAAAGTGATCCGGGGCCACCCGGAATTCACCCCGCCCGGCTGCCAGAGCACTGGCCACGTCTATCGCGGCAGCCGTCAGCTAGATCCAGGGACGGGCTTGCGGCGCGGCGAAACCCCCGGCGAGCACCACCGCCGGCGGCACGACTGCCACCGGCAAGTAGGCGCGCAAGCCGGTGCAGTGATCGGGGTCGTGGCGCGGACCCAGACCGTACAGAGCTAGGCAGGCCAGGCGGACCAGGGCGTAGGGAACGGCGAACCAGGCTCCGGTGGCCCCGTAGGCCTCCGGGATGGCGGTTGCCACCAGGAGCGTCGCCGCGGTCGCCGCCAGGATCGCGGCTCGCCCACCGCGGCGGTTCAGGTCGATGGCGTTGCCGGCCCAGGTGTACTGGGACCAGGCCCACCAGACCAGCCACGCCATGAGCCCCGCCCGGCCCCAGCCTCCCAGGGTGTGATCGGCCCGCAGCATGGCCGCCAGCTGGGTCACGGCGAATACGAAGACGAGGTCGAAGAAGAGCTCCAGGAAGGAGGCCCGCTTGGGGATTCCGCTCCCGCTCACCGCCGGATCACCGCGAAGGCGAAGTCACGTCCCCAGCCCCGGCGGAAGGCGAGCCAGATCCACAGCGAGGCGAAGTTCTCGACGATGGCGACGGCTTCCGATCCCCCGAGGTCCGCTACTTCGAAGCCGAGGTCCGCGGCTAGGGCGGCTACCACCGACCGGCCCGCGTCGTCCCCGGCGATGGGGAGCACCGGACGGGCGCTGCCGAAGCTGCCTCCTTCCAGGTGCTCGGCCCCGATGGTGTTGAACGCTTTGACCACTGCCGCGTCGGGGAACAGCGAAGCTACGAAGGCCCCTTGGGTGGTGAACGGGGCCGGCGGCGCGGTCGCCACTGCGTTGGTGGCGTCGACCACTACCACGCCGGGAAGAGGGCCGATTTCGGCGGCGGTGGCGGCGACGGCGGCAGCAGGAACGGCCAGCACGACCACGTGGGCGTCGCGACTCGCCCGGGCGCGAGAGGCCAGCGTGATGGCCGGCTGGGCGGCAACCGCAGCACGGGCCGACTCGCCGTCGGGGCGGGCCGTCCCCAGACTGACTTCATGCCCCGCAGCGGCCAGGCCCCGCGCCAGAGCGGTGCCGACCCTCCCGGCTCCGATGATTCCGATTCGCTTGACCGTAGCTGCCATGCGCTACCTCTTCGTCTGGTACCCCGAAGGGTCAGTCTGCCGTTACCAGCCCGTAGCCGGAGCCGAAGGTGGCCCGGATCACCCGGGCGCCCTCCGGGGAGTCGAGAGTGAGGGAGCGGGCGACTGCCGCCGGGGGGATCAGGGCGGTCCACTTGAGGTCCAACTCCACGCCGTCTAGGTGCAGCGACCCGGCGCGGACCGACAGGATCCCGCCCTCGCCCTCCCCGAGCTCCCAGGAGAAGACCGCCCCCGCGTCCAGCGTGGTGTCGGTGAAGCGGCGGACGTCGCAGTGGACGGGGAGGGGAGAGCGGGGGCCGACCATCTCGCGGGTTGCCACGCCCGGGCCTTCCGGGTAGACGGGCATGTCCTCACGGCGCAGCACCTCGAAGCTGGTCTCTTCGGGTATGGGGTCGGTGGCGGCTACCAGGATGTAGATCTCGGCATCCACCTCCCCGTGGTTCCACTCCTGGTGGACCATGCCCCGCATGCCCTCGGTGAAGCGGGCCAAGGCGCCCTCGGGCACGTGCCCGGAGATGCCGTTGCGGGCATCGTCGTGGTCGAAGGTGCCGCGCTCGAGGTAGAAGAGGCGCTCGTGGTACCGGTGGGGGTGGTGGCCGATGCCGAGGCCGGCGGCGATGACCGAGTCGTGCACGGTGACCAGGGGGCCGCAGGCGCGGACGCGGGTGAACGGGCCGATCGATTCCACGGCGGCCAGGCCGGGTACGCCGAAGTCCTCGGGCCCGAGGATGGCGTGGTCCTCGGGGGCCAGCGCCACGACAGGGGGGTGGGGTTCCATCGCAGGGCGGCACCGTAGGCCGTCCCGTGGCCTACCCAAGGGGCCTCCCGGCAGAAACAAGTGTTACCGCCGCGGAAAAGGGAGGGAAACGCCCCGGGGCGTACGTTCGCAGTTGCCCCGGGGGATTCCCGGGGGCCGACTGTGAGAGTGGAGGCACACGTTGAGAGCTAACGCCTTGCGGCGACTGCTCGTCCTGGCGGTGCTCCTCGCCTTCGTCGTCGCGGCCTGCGGTGACGACGAAGGGGGCGAGACCACCACGACGACCGCCGCGACCACCACTACGGGTGGCGCCGCCAGCACGACGACGACGTCGTCCGGCGAGACCACCACCACCACGGAACCCTTCGTGATCGAACCCGGGCTCAGCGGGCTACAGGTCGTCGACGATCTCACCTTCACGGTGACCATGGCCGGGGCCGATCCTGAGTTCCCCCTGAAGCTGGCGTACGCGGCCTACTTCCCCTTGCCCAAGGTCGCCTTCGACGATCCGGCAGCCTTTGAGGAGAGCCCCATCGGCAACGGCCCCTTCATGATGGACGGGCCGTGGGAGCACGATGTGGTCATCCCTATGAAGCGTTTCGAGGCCTATGCCGGGCCCGATCCGGCCCAGATCGAACGCCTCGAGTGGACCATCATCGACGACCTGAACACGGCTTATAACGAAGTCCGGGCGGGCAACCTGGACATCCTGGGGCCGGCCCTGCCTACCGATCAGATCGCCACCGCGGCTGCCGAGTTCGGCGACCGCTACGGCATGTCGTCGTCGACTTCGTTCACCTACATGGGATTCCCGCTGTACCTGCCCGAGTACCAGGACCCGGATGTGCGGCGGGCCCTGTCGATGGCCATCGACCGAGACCTGATCGTCGAGCAGATCTACGCCAACACCCGGGTGGCGGCGTTCTCGACCATCCCGCCGATCTTCCAGGGAGCCCGAGAGCACGTCTGCGACAACTGGGACTACAACCCCGACGAGGCCAGGGCGCTCTGGGACTCCATCGACCACCCCGATTCGCTGATCGTCTGGTTCAACACCGGCGGCGGTCATGAGGAGTGGGTCGAGGCCGTGGCCAACATGTGGCGCAACAACCTGGGAATCGAGGACATCACCTTCGAGAGCCTGGAGTTCTCGGAGTACAACCCGCTCCTCGACGCGCAGGGCGCCACCGGCCCGTTCCGTCTCGGCTGGGGTCAGGATTACCCCTCCCCGCTGAACTTCCTGGAGCCGCTGTACGCCTCGTACAACTTGCCCCCGATCGCCTCGAACAACACCTGGTACAACAGCCTGGCGTTCGACGACCTGATCGCCCAGGGCAAGGCGGCCGTGGCCGCTACCGGCAACCTGGCCGACGGCATCCCCTTCTACCAGCAGGCCGAAGACATCCTGTGCCAGGACGTCCCCGTGGCCCCGGTGTGGTTCCGGACCAACCAGTTCGTCTTCGCCGAGGGCATCGGCGACGTCCACTACGACTCGTACAGCGACCTCGGGGTGACCAAGGTCACCAGCGATGACGGCTTGGTGTCGGTCCAGCTGTCCGAGCCGGAGCACCTGTTCCCGACCACCTCGAACGAGTCGAACGGGATCCAGGCGCTGCGGGCGCTCTTCACCGGCCTCGTCCAGTACGACGCGGCGACGAACGAGATGTTCTTCGCCAACGCCGAGTCCATCACGTCCGAGGACGGCGGCCTCACCTGGACCGTCACTTTGAAGCCGGGGTGGACCTTCCACAACGGTGAGCCGGTGACCGCCTGGTCCTACGTGAATGCCTGGAACTACGGCGCCGACCAGGCCAACGCCCAGCAGAACAACTCGTTCTACGCCGGGATCGCCGGCTACGACGAGCTGAACCCTGCCGGCTGACCCATCCACCGGAGGAGTGGGGCGGCCCCTCCCGCCGCCCCACTCCCCAGACCGAAGCCGTGCTCTTGGAGAAGGTAGGGATCGTGTCCACCCAGCGAGGAAGACGGTAGGAAGGCCATGGGCCGCTACCTGATTCGCCGCCTGCTGCAGTTCATCCCGGTCTTCTTCGGGGCGACCCTCCTGATCTTCATCATGGTGTGGGCCATCCCCGGGGATCCCATCGCCGCGCTGGCCGGGGACCGGGTGTTGCCCGAGCAGGTGGTCCAGCAGATCCGGGATCGGTACAACCTGGACGACCCCCTCATCGTGCAGTACGGCAAGTACATGGGCGGGGTCTTCCAGGGTGACTTCGGCGAGGACTTCCGGGGCCGGCCGGTCACCGATCTGCTCGGCCAGCGGCTCCCCATCACCGTGCGCCTGGCCTTGCTCGCCTTCGGCTTCGAAGTGGTGCTGGGAATCATCGCCGGCATCCTGGCCGGGGTGCGCAAGGGGGGCTTCGTCGACAACCTCGTCCTGATCTCCACCCTGGTGGTCATTGCCATACCGATATTCGTGCTGGGCTTCCTCGCCCAGCTATTACTGGGAGTGAGGTTCGGCTGGTTCCCGGTGTCGGGGGTGCAGCACGGCCTGTACAGCTACCTCCTCCCCGCCATGGTGCTGGGGTCGGTGTCGCTGGCCTACATCGCTCGGCTGACCCGCACCAGCCTCATCGAGAACCTGCGCGCCGACTACGTGCGCACCGCCACCGCCAAGGGCCTGTCGCGCCGGCGGGTGGTGGGCATCCACACCTTCCGTAACTCGATGATCCCGGTGGTCACTTTCCTGGCCATCGACCTGGGATCGCTGATGGGCGGGGCCATCATCACCGAGACCATCTTCAACATCCCCGGCCTGGGCCGGGCCGTCTTCGAGGGGGTGCAGCGGCAGGAGGGCACCGTGGTGGTGGGCATCGTCACCTTCCTGGTCCTGGTGTACATGATGGCCAACCTGCTCGTCGATGTTCTGTACGCCGTGCTCGACCCGAGGATCCGCTATGAGTGACCGCGACCGCGAGCGCTTGTTCACCAGTTCGCCGGCCCCCGTGGTCGCCTCCTTCGAGGAGCTCGAAGCCGAGCCGATCATCCGGCGAGAGGGCAGCCTGTACGCCGATGCCTGGCGCCAGTTGCGCCGGCGGCCCATGTTCATCATCTCCGGAGTCCTGATCGTCATCCTGGCGGTGATGGCCATCTGGCCGGGCCTGTTCACCCGGGCCGACCCCCGGGCCTGCAACCTGGCCGATTCCCTCCTGAGGCCGAGCAGCGAGCACTGGTTTGGCACCGATGTGCAGGGCTGCGACTACTACGCCCGCACCATCTGGGGGGCCCGGGTTTCGATCACCATCGGAGTGTTGGTCACCGCCTGCTCCACCTTGATCGCTGTGCTGCTGGGCTCCATGGCCGGGTACTACGGAGGCTGGGTGGACACGGTGATCGCCCGCCTCACCGACATCTGGTTCGCCATCCCCACCATCCTCGGCGGCATCGTGATCCTGCGGTCGGTCTTCTCCACCCGGGGCCTGCTGCAGGTGAGTCTGGTGCTCATCGTGCTCGGCTGGCCCACCATGCTGCGCCTGGTGCGCTCGGCGGTGATGGCCACCAAGGAGATGGACTACGTCGATGCCGCCCGGGCGCTGGGGGTGCGCAACTTCCGCATCATCCGACGCCACATCCTGCCCAATGCGGTGGCGCCGGTCATCGTATACGCCACCATCACGGTGGGGGTGATCATCTCGGCCGAGGCGGCGCTCTCCTTCCTCGGTGTGGGCCTGCAGCTCCCGGCCATCTCCTGGGGCCTGATGATCAGCGTGGCTCAGAACCGCATCCTCACCGCCCCCCACCTGCTGCTCTTCCCGGGAGCCTTCCTCTCGGTGACCGTGTTCTCCTTCATCCTGATGGGCGACGCCCTGCGGGACGCCCTCGACCCGAGGTTGCGCTGATGGCCACCACCCTGAGCCGAGATGCCGTCGCCGGCCGGCCCGTCGACCCGGCGGCCCCCCTGCTGGTGGTCGAAGACCTGCACGTCGAGTTCCGCATCGAAGCTGGCACGGTGCGGGCCGTCAATGGCCTCTCTTACACCCTGCGGCGAGGGGAGACCGTGGCCATCCTGGGGGAGTCGGGGAGCGGCAAGAGCGTGAGCGCCCAGGCGGTGATGGGCATCATCGACAGCCCGCCCGGTTTCGTGACCGGGGGCTCGGTGCGTTTTCGCGGGGTGGAGTTGCTCGACCTGTCCGAGGCGGACCGACGCCGGGTACGGGGCGACCGGATCGCCATGATCTTCCAGGACGCCCTGACCGCCCTGAACCCGGTGTTCCCGGTCGGATGGCAGATAGCCGAGATGTTCCGCATGCACCGCGGAGTGCCCCGCAAGGAAGCCCGGGAGAAGGCCATCGAGTTGATGGAGAGGGTCAAGATCCCCTCGGCGCGCACCCGGGCCGGGTCTTACCCCCACGAGTTCTCCGGCGGCATGCGCCAGCGGGTGATGATCGCCATGGCGCTCTCTCTCGACCCCGAGATCCTCATCGCCGACGAGCCCACCACGGCCCTCGACGTCACGGTACAGGCGCAGATCATGGCCCTGCTGGCCGAATTGCAGCAGCAGACGGGCATGGGCCTCATCCTCATCACCCACGACCTGGGGGTGGTGGCCGAGGTGGCCGATCAGGTGGTGGTGATGTACGCCGGGCGGGAGGTGGAGAAGGGGCCCAGCCTGCCCGTGTACCACCGGCCGGCGCACCCCTACACCCTGGGCCTCATGGACTCTCTGCCCCGCCGCGACGTGCATACCGAGCGGCTGCGTCCCATCAAGGGCTCGCCTCCCGACCTGCTGGCCATCCCGCCGGGCTGCCCCTTCCGGCCCCGTTGCCCGTACGCGCGCGACATCTGCGCCGCCGAGGAGCCGCCGCTGGCCGCGGTGACCTCCGAGCACGTTTCCGCTTGCCATTTCTGGGAGGAGGTGTCCCGTGAGCGCGCCGGCGCCTGATCCCATTCGCCACGGCGAGGTGGTGCTCCGGGTGGAGCACCTGGTCAAGTACTTCCCTATCACCCGGGGCATCGTCTTCAAGCGCCAGATTGGCACGGTCAAGGCGGTCGACGACGTCAGCTTCGAGTTGCACGAGGGCGAGACCCTGGGCCTGGTGGGGGAGTCGGGCTGCGGCAAGACGACCACCGCCCGCACCATCCTCCGCCTCGAGAAGGCCACCAGCGGGCACGCCTGGTATCGGGGGCGGGACATCTTCACCCTCTCCGGGAAGGAGATGCGCGAGTTGCGGCGCGAGATCCAGGTGATCTTCCAGGACCCCTACGCCTCGCTGAACCCCCGCATGACGGTGGGTGACATCATCGGAGAGGGATGGCGGGTGCACCCAGGAGTGATGCCCAAGAACCGCCGCCGGGCTCGCATCCACGAGCTGCTGGAGCTGGTGGGCCTCAACCCGGACCACATCAACCGCTACCCCCATCAGTTCTCCGGGGGCCAGCGCCAGCGCATCGGGGTGGCCCGGGCACTGGCCCTGGAGCCCAAGATCGTCATCTGCGATGAGCCCGTGTCGGCGCTCGACGTGTCGGTGCAGGCCCAGGTGGTGAACCTGCTCGAAGACCTGCAGGATGAGCTCGGCCTGTCGTACCTGTTCATCGCCCACGACCTCTCGGTGGTGCGCCACATCTGTGATCGCATCGCGGTGATGTACCTGGGCAAGATCGCGGAGACCGGGGACGAGTATCAGGTGTACGACAACACCGCTCACCCCTACACCACGGCCCTCCTGTCGGCGGTGCCCATTCCCGACCCGGCGGCGCGCCACCTGGGCAGGCGGATCCTGCTCGAAGGCGATGTGCCCAGCCCGGCCGATCCGCTCAGCGGCTGCCGCTTCCGTACCCGCTGCTGGAAGGCGCAAGGGGTCTGCGCGCAGACGGAGCCGGAACTGATCGACCGGGGCCAGGGCCACCCGGTGGCTTGCCACTTCGCCCAGGTGGAGTTCGACCCGGCGCGCTAGGCGGGGGGCCTTCACCCGTGCCGGGTCATCCACAGGGCGGTGGGCCGGGACTCGGGCTCGCCCACCCGCCGCAGGTAGGCCTCCGAAAGCAGGGGCGAGGAGATCATGAAGTCGGCGGACGCCCGGTTGCAGGCCACCGGGATGTTGTAGACCACGGCGATGCGCAGCAGGGCCTTCACGTCGACATCGTGGGGATGAGGCTCGAGTGGGTCCCAGAAGAAGATGAGCAGATCGAGGTCGCCTTCGGCGATCTTCGCTCCCACCTGCTGGTCTCCTCCGAGGGGCCCGCTGCGGAACCGCGTGATCTCCAGCCCGAGCACTTCGGCGAGGAGGGCTCCGGTGGTCCCGGTGGCGCTCAGGTTGTGGCCGGCGAGGAGGTCGCGGTTGAATCTCGCCCATTCGACCAGGTCGCGCTTGCGGTTGTCGTGGGCGATCAGGGCGATGTGCTTGCAGGGGCCCATGGGCAGCCCGGTGGTGTCGGTGGTGGTGGTCTCGGTGAGCATGGATTGCCTCCCGGACGCGTGGGATCCCCAAATGGATCTGGGGGGATGGGGGGAGGCTACGCCCGGCCCGGAGGCACTGTGGCCGCCTCATGAGAAGCGTCCTCAGGGTGGGGTGGGAGCTGCCACGGCGCCGGGTCGGTAGGCTCGGGCCGCTATGACTGGCGACTGGGCCTTCCTGGCCGAACCGCCCGCCATCCCGGGTCTCGTGCTGCGTCCCTTCCGCGGCGAGGAGGACTTCCCGGCGATGCGCCGGGTGAAGCTCGCCGCCGAGTCCGCCGACGGGGTGGATCAGCCGGTCACCCTGGAGGACTTTGCCCACGTGTACCGGCACTTGGAGAACTGCGACCCGGCCACCGACATGGTCATGGCCGAGATCGACGGGGAGTTGGTGGCCTACGGGCGGGTGTTCTGGTGGGAGGAGTACGCCGGTGCCCGACGCTACGCCCCCTTCTGCTTCGTGGCCCCCGAAGGGCGCGACCGGGGCTTGGGCTCGGCTCTCTTGGCTCACAACGAGGGCCGGCTGCGGGCGATCGCCGTCGGGCATCCGGCGGGGGAGAAGACCCTCGAGGTAGCCCAGAACGATGCCGAGGAGGGGGCGGCGGCCCTGTACGCCGCCGCCGGGTACCGGGCGGTGCTCCATGGGGCCGACATGGTGCGGCCCGACCTGGAAGACATCCCGGAGGCCCCGCTCCCGGCCGGCCTGGTGGTGCGCCCTCCACGGGCCGACGAACTCCGCAAGGTGTGGGAGGCGGACCAGGAGGCCTTTCGCGATCACCTGGGGGCGGCCCCGCAGGGCGAGGAGGCCTTCGCTGCCTTCCTCGACTTCCCTTACCACGATCCCTCGCTGTGGCGGGTGGCCTGGGACGGGGACGAGGTGGCCGGCCAGGTGCGCAGCTACATCAACAGAGCGGAGAACGAGGCCACCGGCCGCAAGCGGGGCTACACGGAGAACATCTCGGTTCGGCGTCCCTATCGGCGCCGCGGCCTGGCCCGGGCGCTGCTGGTGCAGAGCCTGCAGGCGGTCGAAGAGCGCGGCATGGCGGAGGCGGCCCTGGGGGTGCAGACTGAGAACGTGCACGGCGCCTTCCGCCTGTACGAGAGCGTGGGCTTCCGGGTGGTGCGCTCCTGGACCATTCGGCGCAAGCCGCTGGGGTGAGCCGCCTCGGGCCGGGAAGCGAGTCGGTGCCTTCGGCTACGCTGCCGGGATGGCGACCACTGCTCGTACCCCCAACCCGGCCGATCGGTTCCATGAGGTGCTCGAGGCTTGCGCTCCGTACGTCGCCGGGGCCTTCGACCTCTCCGACCGGGGCGGGCCCGAGTACACCGTGGTGGTCCGGGGGCGTTCGGCCACCCACGTGCGCAAGCTGGCGCGCCGGGTGGGCGAGTTGATCGGGGTGCGTCCCGAGGGTGAGGCTCCCGACGGCAGCGAGCCCTGGCTGGTAGTCGACGGGGGCGACGTGGTGGCCCACCTGTTGACCGACGCTTCTCTGCAGCGCTACGGCCTGGTGGAGTGGTTCGGGTCGGGGGCCGAGGCGCCGGCCGACGTGTTCGTCACGGCGATGATCGAGCGGGCGCACCTCTTGCAGCAGGGGCGCCGCTCCGCCTGAGCCCCGGGTCGCCGGCCCGGCTCAGGCGTGAAGCTCGAGGACGTCGCCGTCCTCCAGCAAGTGATCGCGTCCCACTTGCACCCCCTCCGTGCCGCGGCGGTTCCATAACCGGGCATGCTTCAAGCCGCCGGCCACCTCCTTGTGAACCATGGCCGCCACGTCGTGCACCGTCTGCCCGCGGCGCACGGTGTAAGGCCGGCTGAGGTCGGCCGGGTGGTGGGGAACCTTGGTGTAGACCCGCACCACCCCCAGCTCTCGGAAGAGCCAGGGGCCTATTTCGCCCAGTCCGGCTCCGGTGGTCGCCGAGACCGCCAGCACCGGGTAGTGCAAGCCGGTCAGCTCGGTGAAGACGGCGAGTTCGCCCTCCAGGTCGGTGAGCAGGTCCGCCTTGGCAGCGATGAGAGCGGTGGGGAGGCGGATGGCGAAGGGGTCCTCGTCGTCGTGCAGGTCTGGGGGCATACCGCGGGGCCACGAGGGCAGTAGGTGCACCCGGCGGCCCTGAAGCAGTCCGCGCAGGTGGGCGACCTGATCCACACAGGACGGGTCGGAGAGATCCACCACCAGAAAGGCCCCGTCGGCCGGCTGTAGGGCGTTGGCCATCCAGGGCACCGGATGCTCGGCGGTCACCGGGGGTAGGTCGACCAGCTGGAAGGCGACGTCCTCGAAGGGCAGCATCCCCGGCTGGGGGTACTGGGTGGTGAAAGGGTAGGGACCGACCGGGGCATGGGAGCCGGTCAGGGCATGGTGCAGGCTCGACTTGCCCGAGTTGGGGGGGCCCAGCAGAGCGATCTGCGCCGTGCCCTCCGGACGGATCACCGTCGGCGGGCCGGTGCGGGCCGCTCCCCGTCGGGCCGCCGTCAGCTCGTCGGTCAGCTCGGCGATGCGGCTCTTGATGTCGGCCTGGAGGTGATCGGTCCCCTTGTGCTTGGGGATGGTGCGCAGCATCTCCCGCAGGCACTCCAGTTTCTCCCGCGGCTCCCGGGCGGCGCGGTAGGCCGCCTCGGCGGCCTTGTACTCGGGGCTCAGGTTGGCCGGCATCGCCTTGGGGTCGGGGGCGCGGCACCCATGTTGGTCGATTCGGGCCGAGGCGGCGACACGGCGGGAGGAAAACGGGCCGGGGCGGCCCGGCTCAGTCGTCCGGCGAGGCGCCCACCTGCTCCAGGATCAAAGCGGGGTCGACCCCCGCCCGGTCCGGGGTGAGGTACCCGGCCACCTCGCCGGGGAGGAAGGAGCGGGGCTCGGGCCGGGCCAGCTTGCGCCCGGCAGCGTCGACCACCAGTAGGGCAGGCACGGGGCCGTCGGCGTCGGGGGCCGGCTGGTCGACGAGCACCACCTCGCCCCGCTGCAAGCGCAGCACGGACCCCGGGGGGAACTCCCCCATGATGTCGATGAACGCATGCACCACATCGGGGTCGTAGACGGTCCCGGCATCGGACAGCAGCACTCGCAACGCCCGAGCCGGCGACTCGGCGCGTCGATAGGACCGGCGGCTGGTGAGGGCGTCGTAGCCGTCGGCCACCGCGGTCAGACGGCTGAACAGGTGCAGGGGGTGTTGACGGCTGTACCCGTCGGTGTGCTCTGGGGGCTCCTCGAAGTACAGGAGGTTGGGATAGCCGGAACCGTCGTAGCGGGCGTGGTGCTCCAGGGCCACCACGGCTACCACCTCCTGCCCCGGCTCGGAGGCCGTCAGGATGGACTCGGCACCCACCTGAGGGTGGATCCTGATCTCGGCCCACTGCTCGGGGCTGAGCCGGCCCGGGTGCTGCAGTACCGCGGGGGAGACGCCCACTTTGCCGATGTCGTGCAGCAGCGCCCCCATGCCCAGCAGGAGCTGGTCGGCCCGGTCCAAACCGGTCATCCGCCCGATCATGAGGGTCAGGATGCAGGTGTTGACCGAATGGAAGAAGGTGTACTCGTGGTGGCTCTTCATGGTGGAGAGCAGGAGAGCGGCCGACGGGTCGTCCAGGCACAGGTCCACCAGAGAGCGCACCGCCGCCGCCGTGTCCAAGAGCGAGACCCGCTCGCGCTCCGACACCGCCAGGCTGACCGCGCGCAGCAGATCGAGGGTGGCCGTGTAGGCGACGCGGCGGCCATCCCCCGACTCCTCCAGGTCGTCGGCGGCCAGGTTGTCCTGGTTGAGGCGGACCGAACCGGCGCCGGCGGGCTCGAGAGCCTCCCCGGCCAGGGCGGCGGTGAGCCGGGAGAGGTCCGCCATAGCGACCGGGGGGAGGAAGGTCACCGACCGGAGTCCCCGATCGTGCATGGTGCGCAGGAAGCCCCCGTGGGTGAGGGACGCCATCGGCAGCAGGGTGCGGTCCAGGTAGATCGATTCGTCCAGGACGGTGAGTTGCACCGGCTGTCCTTCCGCCAGGACGTCGGCTTCGCGGGCGGCGTCGGCGAGGGCCACGCCGGTGAGGGGGTGAGAAGACCCGTAGAGCCGGTGAAGGGTGGCGGCCCGGCGCAGGGCGGCCAGCAGGCTCCCGGTTTCGCGTTCCTTCATCTCTCTCCTCCGTTCAGGGCGCACCGCGCCGCCCGGCACGTTTCCCGGACGGCGGCCGAAGCCCAAGGCCGCCGTCGCGCCAGACGACGCAGAGTGGCGTGAGCGGTGTCGCTACGAGACCGGGCCAGCACCTCGATGGCTGCCAGCCGCTGCGCCAACGGGGGGCGCGAGTCGAGGAAAGCAGCCAGCCCGGCGTCGGCCTCTCGACTCGAGGTGCGCCGCAGAATCCCGAGGGCCTGCAGGCGTAAGGCCGGCTCGGGATCTCTCAGGGCCCGCACGGCGATCGAGGCCGCCTCGTCGGGGCGGAGGGTTTCCAGGACACGTAGCGCCTCGCGCCGCACGCGCGAGTCGGAGTGGGCGCAGGCCCGGCCCAGCCCAGCCACCGCCTCGAACCGCCCCGTACCCGCCAGGATCTCGATAAGCCGAAGGACCAGCGGCCCGCGCGGGTCCCCCAGCCGACGCACCAGCGGGCCGGGCCGGAGGCGGGCGGCGGTGGTGAGGAACGCCAAGAATGCGTCGCGCCGAACCGGGTCGGCTTCGACGGTGAGACGCTCCAGCGCCTGGTCGAGAGCGAACAGAGCAACCAGGGCCACGACGGTGGCCGGCGGTTCTTCGCCCTCGGCGAGTGCCCCCAGGAGCCCGTCGAGCACATCGGGCCGCAGCGCCGCTTCCATCTCGCGGCGAACTGCCTCCTTGCGCGGACGGGTGGAAGCGGCGGCAAGGAGCGTGCCTCCCCAGGCGCCGGCACGAGCCAGGTTGCCTTCCTCGCAGGCCCCGGCGGCCTTGAACGCCACGGTGTGGGCCAGGCGGGCGAAGCCGGCGTCGTCGGCAAGGTCCATGAGGGCGGAGGCGGCCCGTACTCCGGCGGCGAAGTTCTCCCGCGGCCCGGGTATCTGGGCCCGCAGCGCCTCGCCCACCTGGCGTCGCAGGCCGGCGCGCCCGGAACGGAGCATCTGGGAGATGCGGTCCGAGACCAGTTGCTCCGCCGGGAGCATCTCTCCGCCGACGGCGGTCTGCCCCTCCTGTTCTGCAGCGATGCGGGCGTACTCGCGCAGCAGGGGGTGCGTACCCGGGGAGAGAAGGTGAGCTAGTTCGGCGAGGTCGTCCTGGGAGAACTGATCGAGCAGCAGGCGGAAGGGCTCTTCCTCGTGCCGGGTGAGGAACTGCTCGAAAAGACGGGTCTGCTGCTCCCGGGGCAGGGTGAAGAACGAGTCGGTGAAGCCGTGCACCAACTCCTGGAGGCCCTGGAAGTCGCCCGCCTCCAGTTTCTCGTACAGCAGGCGATACTCGTCGAGGTAACGGTGTGAGGGGTCCTGGTGGCGCGGCTCGCCGGGATCCGGGTCGCTGGAGGGGGGGACCAGCTCCTCGGTATCGGTCAGGCCTTCCGGCGTGTCCGTGAGGCGACTGTGCTCGACGACGATGAGCCGGGTGGCGCCGGCGGCGTGAAGCTCCTCGGCCACTTCCGGAGAGTCGGCGGGAGGGCTTCCCTGGAAGGAGACGGCTTCGAACAGGCGCAAGAGGTCATCGCCGGTGGGGGGAGCAGAGAAGCCCAGCACGGCAAGGCCGCGGGCGAAGATCGCCCGGGCCAGGGCGGCGGCGCCCTGGCGGCGGGTGGCGACGGGGAGGCCGCCGTGGCGGAAGCCTCCGCTGTGTACCTCCAGCGTCCAGGGATATGAGGGCAAGGCGCCGAGGGTGGTCACGGCGCGGCGGAAGGCATCCTGAGTCCGGGGATCCTGGTAGACCCGGAACATAGTCCAGGCGACCGCCAGGGCATCAACTGCCGCCGTCGCCAGGCTCTCGGCTGCTTCCGCCGGCGCGGGAGGGCCTCCCTCAGCCTCGCCGAGCTCGGGCGGGACGGGAATCGCCGGACGGCGCGTGGTGGTACCGGTGGTGTCGGGCATGCCTTCGCGGGGGTGGACTGGATATCTGCATCGGCGCCACGGCGGCCTAGGTTGAGCGCGGCCCGCCCTGCTCCGTGGTGGCCCCGGCCGGGCCGGTCCGTGGCGGGTTGCGGCGCCCTCAGGTGGAGGGCGGCAGCCGGCGGCGCCGGGCGCGCCGCGTAGCCTGGTTCATGTAGAAGCGGGTGAAGCCGGGAGCGGTGCCGGCCAGGCGGGCCAGCCAGCGCGTCTTGGGATCCGGGTAGACGATGGGCCGGCGCCGCACGACCCCGCGCAGGATGGCGTCGGCCACCTGTTCGGGGGGGATGGGCTTCACCGTGCCGGCGATGCGGCGAGTCTCCTCGGGCTTGAAGGGCTCCTCTCCGGCCAATTGGGGGGTGTCGACGTCGGAGGGGTAGACGCACGCCACGTGGATGCCGTGAGGGCGGAGTTCCACGCGCAGGATGTCGGTGAGGCCCCGCACCGCGTATTTCGAGGGCCCGTAGGCGCTGTAGCCGAACACGGGGAGGAGGCCGGCGGTCGAGGAGATGGCGACGATGGTCCCCTTGCGACGGGCCAGCATGGCGGGCACCACCGCCCGTATGCACCACAGGGTGCCCAGGTAGTTGACCTCCATGTGGCGGGAGAACACGTCGCCGGGCAGCTCCTGGAAGTAGCCGGGCCGGGCAATGCCCGCCGAAGTGATGAGCAGGTCACACGGGCCGAGGGCGGCGACGCAGCGGGCCACCGCCGCTTCGGCCTCGTCGCGTCGTGAGACGTCGGCCGTCTCCAGGTGGAGGATGGCGCGCGGCGGCGGGTCGGCGCGCAGCGCCGCCAGGTAGGGGTCGTCGAGGGCGATGACGGAGACCCGGGCCCCACGAGCGGCGAGGCGGCGCACCGTGGCCAGGCCGATACCGCTCGAGCCGCCGGTGATCAGGGCGTGGATGTCGCGGAAGGGCTCCATGCTCACCTCAGGCGTAGCGCACGATCAGGAACATGCCCCCGGCGAGGACGGCGAGGACGATGGCCAGGTTGGCCACCCCCTCGCGCTCGGGGGCAAACAACCCGGTGCGCCAGAAGTAGGCTGCGTCGAGGATCCCCAGGAAGAGGAGCATGCCCCCGGCCACGAGGCTCAGGGACTCGCCGAGGGGCTCCTCCAGGATCAGGAGCAGGGCGGCAACCACCAACAGGAGAGCCAGCGCCGTGTCGCTGAACACGAAGGGCGTCTCGTGCTCCCGATAGCCGGGAGGTAGCCAGGGCTGCTCGTGGGACTGGCGGAACCAGGTGACCCAGAAGGCGGCGAACACCAGGGCACCCATGAACATGAGGCCGGCCGTCACCCAGGTAGCGGCGTTGTCGGTCACGGCCGGCCCTTCCCGGCGGGGACCCGCAACCACTCGGGCACGATGTCCCGGCCGAAGATGTCCTCCATCGACTCGGTCCGCTTGATCAGCTCCGCCCGATCACCGCGGACAAGTACCGTCGCCGGCCGGGGCAGGGCATTGAAGTTGGAGGCGCTGCTCTCCTGGTAGGCACCGGCTTCGAGGATTGCCACCACGTCGCCCATCTCCACCTCCGGCATATGCGCCCCGAGGATGATCTGGTCGGCGTAGCAGGAGTGCCCCACGATGTCGGCCTTCATGGTGTCCGGCCGGTCGGCCTTGTTGGCCACCACGAAGGGGTGCCGGTTGTGCTCCAGCACCCCGCCGGCGAGGAAGAAGTAGCTGGTGTCGAGCAGCACCCAGGTGTAGGGGATGGGTTGGGTCTGGCGCTTAACCACCTTGACCCGGGAGAGGTGCACCGCGGTGTCGCCGTAAAGAGCACGCCCCGGCTCGGTCTGGAGCCGCACCCCGTCGAGATCCACCCCCTGGCGGGCCAGCTCCCGGCTGAGGGTGCGGGTGATGGTGGCGGCGTAGTCCTCGATGGTGGGCACTTCCTTGGGCTTGGGGTGCTCGGTGAGCACATCGAGGATCATGCCGAGCAGTCGGTGGTACAGCTGCTCGCCGAGCCCGCGCAGCCCCACCAGGAACGGATAGCCCAGGCAGGTAGTGAGGAACTCCCAGCGGCTGAACTCCTTGTTGTGCGGGTCGCGTCGGCTGGCCATGCCCCCGCCGATATCGATCTCCTGGGGCTTCCAGCCGTCCCAGGCCCGGCACAACTCACCCACCAGGCGAGCGAAGCGCACCATCATCCCCTGCCAGAACCACAGGCTGGGGTGATGACGCCCGGCGTGGAAGTGCAGGCCGACCAGCTCCACATTGGGGGCGGCGAAGGCCTTGCGGCCCAGCTCCACCAGGTACTCGGGCGGGATGCCCGACTTGTACACCTGCACTCCCAGGTCGATGGGAATCCAGAGCTGGGTGAAGTCGGTGCGCCGCCAGAGGTTGGGCATGGTGGGCTTCACCCGCAGGCGGATCTTGGCCACTACCCCCAGTTCGGCGGCGATGTCCTGGATCCAGTCGATCTCGTGGATGTCTTCCACGGTGATGCGCACTCCCGCCTGCAGGCAGCGGCGCAAGTGGGCCCGGCTCTTACCGCCGCCGTTGGCCGAGGTCCGCTCGGGGTCGACGCCGGTGCGCAAGGCGCCTTCCAGCTCCTCGGGGGAGTAGAGGTCGGCCCCCGCCCCCTCGTTGGTGAGCAGCTGCCGGACGGCGAGGAGCGTGTTGGCCTTCATAGCCGGCATCACGTCCACCGGCCCGTGGGGCCAGCCGCGAGCGAAAGCATCGCGGAAGCGGCGGTAGTTCTCCCGGATTTGCCGCTCGGAGAAGGCGAAGATCGGGGAGCCGAAGTGCTCGACCAGGGCGGTGGTGTCGGCCTCCTCGATGTACAGGCGCCCGTCGCGCACTGAGAGGCAGTCGGGGGGATGATGACCGGGAGCGTGCATGACGAAGCTCCTTGTGGGTGTGAGGCCGGGTGCTCGGCCTGCTTCCTCATCCTATCCCCAGAGACGCCGCCCGGTCTGACGGAGCAAGGGTCTGCCTCTCAGCGGGCTGCCGCCGCCTCGGGTTTCTCGTCCAGCGCCCACGGCACCGAGGTGACGACGATGCGGGTGTCGGCATAGAGGGCGCTGCGGATCCACAGGGCCGACTGATTGTGGAGCAGCCTTCCGGCGGCGGAGGCCACCACGAACTCGGGGATGACCACGTTCAGCACGGCTCCCTCCCCGGCGCGCTGCGCCGCGTCTTCCAGGTATTCGATCACGGTGCTGGTCAGGTCGCGAAACGGGCTGGGCACGACTTCGAGGGGCACCTTGACCCCGTACTGGTCCCAGGCCGCCTCGACCCGCGCCCGCTGCTCCGGCTCGATCTCCACGTGCAGGGCGCGCACGGCCGCAGGGGAGACGCTGCAGGCATACTGCACCGCCCGTAGGGTGGGAGCGGTGACTTCGGAGACCAGCACGACCGTCTCGACGCGCTGCAGCGGCCCGGCGCGACTGTGGCCGAAGTCCAACGCCGTGCCGGCCATGCGCACCAGCCGCTTGCTGACCAGGGTGACACGGGAATCGGAGCGGGGGCGACGGGGCCGCCTGCCGGCGGGCTGGTAGTTGACGTCGGCCACCGCCACCCCCGACTCCCGGCGCAGCGCCCAGAGGATGCCGGGAGCGCCGGAGCGGTGGGACCAGGCATGGCGCCAGCGGTGGGTACCCACCTCCTCGGCCACCACCACGGTCAGCAGCGAGTCGGGGTCGGCGGCGGTGACTCGCCGCACCTGATCGCGCAACGCCGCCGCCACCCCGTCGGGCCCGGCCTCCAGGAGGGTGAGAGGGATGTCGGCATGGCGCTCCTGCCAGTGCACCCGGAGGCGGCGATCGCCGGTTTCGCGTACGTGCCACGTCTCCAGCCGGTCCGAGCGCAGCAGCCGGCCGAACCGGAGCGCCCGCTCGAGGTGCCGTCCCGAGCGGGAAGCCAGCACCGCTACCCGATGAGGCCGCACCTGCCCGCAGTCCACTGGGTGCACCTGGCGCAGCCGGGAGGCCACCCACATGTAGTGGCGGCGCATGGCGGCCATGCCCGCCACGAACAGGGGCACGGCCACCATGACGATCCAGGCACCGTGGGTGAACTTGGCAATCACCACCACCACCAGCACCACCCCGGTGGCCGCGGCTCCGATGGTGTTGAACACCACCGATCGCCTCCAGCCCCTCTCCCGGCTGCGGAGCCAGTGGCGCACCATGCCGCTCTGGCTCAGGGTGAACGAGGTGAACACGCCGACCACGTACAGCTGGATCAGGCGGCTGACTTCGGCGCCGAAGGCGGCGATGAGCAGCCCGGAGAGGAGCGAGATGGCCAGGATCCCGTTGGAGAAGACGAGGCGGTCCCCCCGGTTGCGGAACTGACGGGGCATGAGGCGGTGCCCGGCCAGAATGGCGGAGAGGCGCGGGAAGTCCTGATAGGCAGTGTTGGCGGCAAGCACCAGGATGGCCGCGGTGGCGATCTGCAGGACGACGAAGCCGGCCCCGCTGCCGAACACCGCCCGGCCGATCTGGGAGAGCACGGTCCCGTAGCGGTCCACCGACTCGGCGGTGACCCTCACGTCCAGGAGGCGGGAGAGGGCGCTGATCCCTAGGAACATGCTGATGGCGATCACGCCCATGGCCGCCAGCGTGGCGGCGGCATTGCGGGCCTTGGGCGGGCGGAAAGCCTGGACGCCGTCGGCAATGGCCTCGGTCCCGGTCAGGGCGCTGGCTCCGGAAGCGAAGGCTCGCAGGATGAGGAGCAGCGTGACCCCGGCGACCTCGGGGGCCAGTGGGGTGCCGGCCGACACCGCCTGCGGGCAGGATCCCGCCAGGCAGCGGACGAAGCCGGTGCCCAGCGTCACCAGCACGATGGCGACGAAGGCGTAGGTCGGGGCGGCAAAGAGGCTGCCGGCCTCGCGAGCCCCGCGCAGGTTGGCCACGGTGACCAGAAGGAGGAAGGCCAGGGCGAGGGGCACCCGGTAGCCGAGGGAGGAGGGGGCGGCGGAGGTGATGGCGGCCACCCCCGCCGAAACCGAGACGGCCACAGTGAGCACGTAGTCCGTGAGGAGGGCGGCGGCGGCCACCATCGCCGGGCGAAGGCCCAGGTTGTCGTGGGTCACCAGGAAGGCCCCGCCTCCCTCGGGGTACGCCCGCACCGTCTGGCGATAGGAGGTGACCACGACCGCCATGAGGGCGGCAATGGCGAGAGCGATGGGCAGGACGAAGTCGAGGCCGGCGGCGCCGGCCAGGGCCAGTACCAGCACGACCTCTTCGGTGGCGTAGGCCACGGAAGAGAGGGCGTCGGAGGCGAAGATCGGCAGGGCGAGGAACTTGGGGAGCAGTTGGTGCTCGTGTTCCGCCGACGCGAGGGGCGCGCCGATCAGCCAGTGCTTGGCCCGGGTCCACGCATGCATCGCAGGCACTCCGGAGGTGTGATGCTAGGCGGGGCGGAGGGGCTTCCCTCCGGGAACCGGGCGTTGGGGCAGGAGCGTCGCAGGGGCATGCGCAGAAAGAAGGCAGGATGAGCAACGGGACGGCTGGAGCCCTGCTGGCGTTGGTGCTGGCGTTGACGGCATGCGCCGAGGAGGAGGTGCTGGTGAGCCCCCCTGCCGATTCGTCCTTGCCGGGTACCCACTGGGTGGTGGCCGGGCTCACCGTCGACGGTGATGTGCCGGCGCTGCCCACGGATTCCCGGCCGACCCTGGACTTCGACGAGGCCGGAGGGGTGAGCGGCCACGCCGGCTGCAACTCTTACTTCGGCACGGTGGCCTTCACCGGCGGGGGGGTTGCCGTCACCGACATCGGCTCGACCTTGATGGCCTGCGAGCCGGAGGTCATGGAACGGGAGGCGCGCTTCCTTGCCGCGCTAAGCCGGGTGGACACCGTCTCTTTGGACACCGGCCGCCTCACCCTGATAGGGGAAGGTGGCGCGGTGCGGATCGATCTGGATCCCTTCGTGCCCGAACCCGATCGCCCGCTGGCCGGGACGGTCTGGCACCTGACCACCCTCGTCGACGGCGAGGTGGCTTCCTCGATCATCGCCGGCACCACCCCGACATTGTTGGTGGACGACACCGCCGCCCGCATCTCGGGGAGCACCGGGTGCAACAACTACTTCGGGCCGGCTTCCTTCGCCGAAGAACAGGTGACGGTGGGTGCCCTGGCCTCCACCAAGATGGCTTGCGCCCCCGAGGTGATGCAGCAGGAGGCGTTCGTCCTGGCGGTGCTCGGCGGCGCGGCCACCTGGGAGATCGAGGGAAGCGCCCTGCGGATCACCGCCGCCGACGGGCGGGCCCTGGAGTTCGCCGCCGGCTAAGCGCCCGGCGCGGCCTCTTGGGGATTCCCTTCACCCCGAGCGGGGGAAGTCGCGCCGATGTGGGCCGTCTCGCGCAGCGGGTGCTCCGGGAGGGCGACGGCCAGCAGGAACGACACCACGGCAAAGGGAATGGCCCAGCGGAACACCGTGCTGATGGAGCGGGACACCGCCTCGGCCACCGCCGCCTGCACGTCGGGCGGCAAGGCGCGGATGACGGCCGGGCTCCCGGTGAGCAGCGCCGGATCGATGGCCTCGGCCCCCGGCGGCAGCAGCCGAGGCAGGTAGTAGGCGAGGCGGCCCGAGAGGATCGCTCCGAACAGGGCCGCTCCGAACGCTCCTCCCAGGGAGCGGAAGAAGGTGTTGGTGGAGGTGGCGATGCCCAGGTCGCGGTGCTCCACCGAGTTTTGCAGGGCGATGACCAGCACCTGCATGATCAGGCCGAGGCCCAGGCCCAGCACCACCATGAACAGGGACGACTGCAGCCGGGAGCTGGAGACGTCCATGAGGGAGAGCAGGGCGAGGCCCAGGCCCACCAGCGCGCTGCCCACCACGGGATAGCGCTTGTAGCGGCCGGTGCGGGTGATCAGCTGGCCCGTGGTAATCGACATGGTGACCACCCCCGCCGTCAGCGGCAGGAGCAGCAGGCCGGAGTTGGTGGCGCTGGCACCGGTGGCCACCTGCAAGAAGACGGGCAGGAAGATGGTGGCCCCCACCATGGTGAGGCCGAGGATGAAACCGGCCGCCCCGGTGAGGCTGAAGACCCGATTGCGGAAGAGGCGCAGCGGCAGGATGGGCTCGGCGGCGTGCTGCTCTCGCACCACGAAGAGGCCGAGGAGTAGCACCCCGGCCAACCCCAGCGAGACGATGGTGGCCGATGCCCAGGGGTACTGGGTGCCGCCCCAGACCGTCACCAGCAGCAGGCAGGACACTGCCGCCACCAGCAGGGCCGCCCCCTCGTAGTCGATGCGGTGGGGCCGGCGGACGAAGGGCAGGTTCAGGGCGTAGGAGGTGACCACCAGGGCGGCGGCGCCGATGGGGAGGTTGATGTAGAAGATCCAGCGCCAGGAGAGGTGGTCGGTGAACAGGCCCCCGAGCAGCGGGCCGGCCACGCTGGCGAAGGCGAAGACCGCCCCGATGTAGCCCTGGTAGCGGCCCCGTTCACGCGGGGAGAGGATGTCCCCGATGATCGTCAGGGAGAGGGCCATCAGGCCGCCGGCGCCGAGGCCCTGCACGGCGCGGAAGGCGATCAGTTGCGGCATGTTGCGGGAGAAGCCCGCCAGGGCCGAGCCGATGAGGAAGACGACGATGGCGAACTGGAACACCTGCCGGCGGCCGAGGAGGTCGCTGATCTTGCCGTAGAGCGGGCTGGAGGCAGTGGAGGTGAGCAGGTAGGCGGTGACCACCCAGGAGAGATGGTCCAGGCCGCCCAGTTCGCCGACGATCGTGGGCAGGGCGGTGGCCACGATCGTCTGGTCGAGGGCGGCCAGGAGGACGCCGGCCATCAGGCCGGAGAACACCACCAGGACCTGGCGGTGGCTGAGCTTGGCGGGGGCGCTGGTTTCGCTCGTGAGGTACTCCGGGAGCGGACGCGACGCTAGCCGCCGGTGCGGAATCCCCGGCCGCGACGGCCGCCCCGAGCCGGACGGCCGGGTAACGTGCCCCCGCTAGCGCGACGGAGGCGTGAGGGGAATGCGCATCAACTTCGCAATGTGGGGCAAAGCCTCGTGGCAGCTGATCAAGATGGAGGACAAGAGGGAGTGGGAGGCCCTCGACGTCGTCTCCAAGTGGCTCATCGCCACCCGGTCTGCCGTCACCCTGGTGACGGTGTACACCTGTGTGATTGCCGGCCTTCTCGCCTGGCGCGACGACGTCTTCTCCTGGGTGCCGTTCGTCGTCCTGACGTTGGGGCTCTTCATCGCCCACGGCACGAACAACCTGTTGAACGACTACACCGATTACCGGCGCGGGGTCGACAAGGACAACTACTTCCGCACCCAGTACGGAGTCCATCCCCTGGTGCAGGGATTCTGGACCCCCCGAACCCAGCTGAAGTGGTTCGCCGCCAGCGGGGTGCTGGCCGCCGGGGCCGGGGTCTACGCGCTCTTCGCCTCTGACTTCGATCCCTGGGTCATCGGCCTGTTCGCCTTCGGGGCGGTGACACTCCTGGCCTACACCTTCCCCTTCAAGTACTGGGGGGTGGGCGAACTGGCCATCTTCCTCATCTGGGGCCCGATCCTGGTGGGCGGCGTGTATCTCACTATGGCCCGCGTGGTCGACGGTGATCTGGGCAACTTCTGGTGGGTGGTGCTCGCCGGGGTGCCCTACGGCCTCGGGGTAGCCAGCATCAACGTCGCCAAGCACATCGACAAACACGACGACGACAAGGCCCGGGGGGTAGGCACCTTCCCGGTTCGGGTGGGGCCTGCGGTGGCCCGCCGCGTGGATCAGGCGGCCATCGTGCTCGTCTACGCCGTCATCGTGTTCCTGGTGTTCGTGCCTCGCTACTTCACCCCGGTCATGCTCCTCGTCGCCCTGGCGCTCCCCGACGCCCTGCGGTTCTTCAAGCTGCTGAACCGGCCTCGTCCGGCTGAGCCCCCGGAGGAGTACCCCGCCTGGCCGATCTGGTACTCGGGGGCGGCCTTCGTGCACAACCGCCGCTTCGGGGGCTGGCTGATCATCGGCCTGCTGGTGGACACCGTGCTGCAGGTCATCCCGACCACCGGCGACTTCATCAGCCGCAACTGGTCCGGATTCTGGGGCTGAGGCTCCGGCCGGCGCTCAGAGGCTGAGGCCGGCCCGCCGGTCTCGCTTCGCCCAGTATCGGCGCACGAAGGCGGGGCGGCGGTCCTGCAGGACGGGGAGGCGGGCCTCCCAACGGGTGAGGGCCTCGTCTGCTTCCCGGAAAGCCGCCTCCGGCTCGGGAGGTGAGGCCAGCCAGCGGGCCTCGATCCCGTCCCGCTCGGCGATGAAGGTGGGGAAGGAGGCGGCCGGGTCTTGCATGACCCGGCGGTGGAACCGTTCGTGCCGCCACCACAGGGTGGCCGGGTCGTACCGGTCGCTCGGCGCCGGACCCAAGTCGAGCGGCGTGGTCACCGACACCGGCTTGAAGGTCCCGGTGCAGGGAGCCGCGGTGCCCGTCACCCAGTGGCGGGCCCCGGTTGGGGTGAGTTCCGCCACCCAGGAGGCGGTCGTCTGGGAGCCGGTGGCCACGCCCCCGGCGTGCATGCAGGGGGCGGCCATGGCACCGTTCAGCAGCCGGTAGGTGAGGCCGCCCGGGCCGTGGTCGCGCAGGATCGCCATGAGGTCGGCCGGGCCGGCGGCGCTGCCGGCTCGGGCCTGAGTCAGGGTTTGGCGGGCCCGGCACGCCGAGACGCGAGTCTTGAGGAAGTCGGAGTGCGCTCCGGCGAAGCCGGGGATGGTGAGGCCGTTGGAGATGCTGCGGGCTCCGGTGGTGACCCGCTCCACCTCCCAGAGCCTGCCGGCGGTCTCCAAGACGAAAGCCTCCCGCGGGTCGGCCGCCAGGAAGGAGTTGTGGTAGGTGAAACTGCGCTTCTCGTGACCGCAGCCCCCTCCCTGGCCGTGGCGCTCCAGCAGGTGGGTGACGACCTCGACCGCCTCGGTGGCGGTGGCGGCACGCTCCAGGGCGAGGCGCAGCAGGTCCATGCCGGTGAGCCCGATGCGGGCGTAGGGCTGATTGGTGAACACCGCCTCGTTCCCGATCACCACCCCGTGCTCGTTGGCGCCCATTTCGGCGCCCCACATCCAGAAGGGGCGCGAGAGGAGCACGGCCCAGGTCTCGGGTGCCTGGGGGATCTCGATCCAGGTGCAGCGCAGGGTGGCTCCGGAGGGGTGGGAGCGGCGCGGATGCCACTCGAGCAGTTGCGCCTCGTTGGGGTCCCGGTCGGAGTTCTTGGCGAAGAGCACCCGGCCGGGGCTCACCGTCACCATGGTGTCGCACATGTGCCGGAGGTTACGCCCGGAGCGGGAAGCGGGCACGAGGAGAGGAGGTGTGGCAGTCTGGGGAAGTCCCGCCCGAGGAGGAGACCAATGACCCGCCTGCCGGCGCTGGTGGTCGGCCTTGCGTTGCTGTTCGTCACCGGCTGTGGAGATGACGACGGCGGCCTCGCGACGGTTGGACCCACCTCGACTCTCCCCGACCTGGAGTGCCCCGAGGCGAGACCGGTAATCGATTCCCAGGACCTGATCGACGAACTCGCTCTCCTCACTTGGGAGGGGTGGGGTCCCTACTCCTCGGGGGTGAAGCCGGTCACCGCCGACCTGGTGATCACAGGGACCGTGGCGTTGAACGCCTCGGCTTTGCCCGTGCCCGAGAACTGCCTGAGCCGCCCCGACTGCTCGCCCCAGGCCGGGCTGGTCCTGCATCCGGGGGTCGCGGGGGCGGTGGGGGAAGGCGACGCCTATATCGAGTGCGCCGATTCCTACGCTCGCATCGTCCTCACCGACACCACGGTGCGGCTCCGGCCCTACCTGCGCGACACCCATCCTTGCGCTTTCAACTACGTGCCCATGGTGGAGGTATTGCCTCCCTGCGGCACCCCCTGCAGCGAAGGGCAGGGCCTCTGCCCCGTGGACGGCGTGTGCTACTCGCTGGGGGATGCCTTCTGCCGTTTGTGTGAGGGAGGCACCAAGGAGGAGTGCGCTTGCCGCGGGCCGGAGGGGCCTTTGGAGGAGGGCGCTCCCTGTTCCTACTGGCAGTCGGGCGATATGAAGTGCGAGGGTCGCTGCCGCTCCGGGGCCTGCGACACGCCCTGCGAATGACCGTTCGCGCCCCGGTACCATCTGCCGCCCGAACCGAGAGGCCATGGCCCGCCCCTACTTCCCCGACGGCCGTTACTTCGGCGAGGAAGCCTGCCTGTTCCCCGCCGACCTGCACTACGACCCGAACGACCGGGCCTGCTGTGACCCGCAGTCCGACGGCAGCGTCCTGTTCCGCCTGCGCGCCGAAGTCGGCTTCGCGGAGGCGGTGCTCGTCCTCGACGACGGCACCGGGATCCCCATGGATCGCTGGGCTTGCACAGCCCGCTTCGACTTTTTCCGGGGCATCGTGCCGGCGGGCCGGCGCCGCTTCTCCTATACGTTCGCCCTGAGGCGCCCCGACGGGAGGGCCGTCTACCTGGTGCCCGCCGGCGTCGGCAACGCCGTGGAGCGCCTCGACCGCTGGGCGCTCGACCTGGACGATGTGGCGCCTCTCGCGGTGCCCGATTGGGCCCGAGGGGCAGTTATCTACCAGATATTCCCTGAGCGCTTTCGCAACGGCGACCCGGCTCTCACGCCGCCGGGAGCCGACCCCTGGGGTAGCGAGCCGCACTGGCTGCGCTTCCAAGGCGGCGACCTCGCCGGCATCGCCGAACAGGCCGACTACTTGGCGGACCTGGGGGTGGACGTCGTGTACCTGAACCCGGTGTTCGCCTCACCCTCCACTCATCGCTACGACGTCGCGGACTTCTACTCAGTCGATCCGGCGCTGGGGGGCAACGCCGCTCTGGGGCGCCTGGTGGCCGCGTTGCACGACAGGGGGATGCGCCTGATCCTGGACGCCTCGTTCAACCACTGCCACCCGCGCTTCTTCGCCTTTGCCGATGTGCTGGCTCGGGGGCTTGACTCGCCCTATGCCGGCTGGTTCGCCCTGAACGGAGAACGGCCCCGGGTCAAGGTGCGGCCCCACCTGCTGACCCCCGAACTGGAGCCGGCCTGGGGGGCTTACCTGCGTCGGGTGCTGGAGGGCTTGGAGGCGGAGTCGGGGGTGGCGGTCGAGGTGGCGGGCGGCGCCGGCATGCTCGTAGAACCCACCTACGAGGCTTGGTACGGGGTGCCCACCATGCCGCGGATCGACCTGACTCACCCCGAGGCGCGCCGCTACTTCCTGGAAGTCGGCGCCTTCTGGCTGCGCGAGTACGGTATCGATGGGTGGCGCATGGATGTGGCCCGCTATGTGGACCCGGGCTTCTGGCCGGACTTCCGCCGATCCTGCCGGCGGGCGAACCCCGACTGCTACCTGCTCGCCGAGATAATGGGGGATGCGACCCCCTGGCTCCAAGGGGATCGCTTCGATGCCACGATGAACTACACGTTCCGGGACCTTTGCGCGAGCTACTTCGCCGCTCACGGGTTGGGGACGGCCGAGTTCTTGGACGGGTTCACCCGGATGCTGGCGCAGTACGCCCCAGCGGTCACCGAAGCCAATCAGAACCTGCTGTCCAGCCACGACACGGAGCGCTTCCTGCACGTGGCCGGGGGGGACCGGCGCCGGGTGGTGCCGGCGTTCCTGTTTCAACTAACCGCCCCGGGCGCCCCGGGGATCTACTACGGGGATGAGGTGGGGATGAGCGGGGGCAAGGAGCCGGCCTCGCGCGGCGCTTTCCCCTGGCACGAGCCGGGTGCCTGGGACCTCGGCCTCCAGCAGATGGTGCGGTCCCTGGCCGGCTTGCGGCGGGCGCATCCGGCACTGCGGCGGGGCGATTGGCGGCTGCGCTGGCAGGGCGAGGAGACCTTCGCCTTCTCCCGGGTGCTCGGCGAGGAAGAGGTCGTGGTGCTGGTCAACCGCGGGCCGGCACTGGCTCGGGTGGCGGTCCCGGTGGCGGGGGGGAACGCCCGGCTGTTGTGGGGCGAAGGGCGAGCCCGCCTCGAGGGGGCAAGCCTGGTGCTCGAGGAGGTGCCGGCCGGGAGCGGGATGGTGGTGGCGCTGTAGCCGGGCAACCGGCTCGGCCGGTCGGAAGTAGTCTCGGGCGGGCCGCCGAGGAGGGGCCTTGGGATCCAGCACACGCGGGCGGGGGAAGGCTGCCGGCTCGAACCGGAGCGCAGGCGCCACCGACGGCGCCGGATCGCCGCTGATCGCCACGAAGTACCGGGTGCCGGTGCGCCGGCCGGCCGCAGTGGAGCGAGAGAGGCTTCTGGACGCTTTGGACGAGGCCGCCTGCCTTCCGCTCACTCTGGTGTGCGCTCCGCCGGGCTTCGGGAAGAGCACCCTGCTGAGCGAGTGGGCGGGAAGGCGCGGGGCGACCGTCGCCTGGGTGTCCCTGGATACCGGTGACTCCGACGTGGCGCGCTTCGCCGCCTATCTGATGGCGGCTCTGGCGGAGGTCCTGCCCGGCGGCTGCCCCGTCGACGGCGCCCTTCGTGGGGGCGCTTCCTCAAGGTGGAATCGAGGCGCTTCTCACCTCGGTGGTCAACGAAGCCGCGGCTGCCGAATCGAGCATCTTCATCGTGCTCGACGACTATCACCTGATCGAGTCTCCCCAGGTGCATCGGGCGATGGAATTCCTGGTAGAGCACCTCCCGGCGACGCTGCACCTTGTCCTCTCCTCGCGGTCGGATCCCCCGCTTCCTCTGGCGCGCTGGCGAGCCCGGAGCCGGCTGGCCGAGTTGGGCCCGGCGGCCCTGCGGTTCACCACCGGCGAAGGAGCGGAGTTCCTCCGCCGCACTATGGGGCTGGTGGTGAGGGATGAAACGGCGGCAGCCCTGACCGAGACCACCGAAGGTTGGGCGGCAGGTCTGCAGATGGCAGCCCTGGCTCTGCGGGGGCGCGCCGACCCGGATGGATTTATCCGGGAGTTCACCGGCAGCCACCGCTACGTCGTCGACTACCTCGTCGAGGAGGTGCTCGCCGGACAACCGCCACCGATGCGCCAATTCCTCCTGCAGACTTCGATTCTTGAGCGGCTGTGCGGCCCGCTTTGTGATGCGGTCACGGGAGGTAGCGATGGCGCAGCCGCTCTCGCTGCTCTGAACCGGGGGGCGGTGTTCCTCGAGGCATTGGATGAAGGCGGGCAGTGGTACCGGTACCACCGGCTGTTCGCCGACCTGCTCAGGCACTTCCTGGCGGCGGAACACCCCGGCATGGAGGTTGAGTTGCACCGGCGGGCCGGCGTCTGGTGTCGAGAGCACGGGCTTTCCCAAGCGGCAGTGGGGCACTTCATGGCTGCGGGCGATTGGCGAGTCGCCGCCGATCTGGTCGACGCGATGGCCGAAGCCGTCCTGTCGGATGGTGAGTTTGCCTCGCTGGCCGCTTGGGTGGAAGCACTCCCTTGTGAAGAAGTGGAAGCCCGGCCGGGGCTGCGCGCGCTCTACGCCGCGGCGCTCTTCTACACCGGTCGCCCCGTCGAGCAGGTGGAGGGGGTGCTCGCCGAGGTCGAGGCGTCCGGGGTCGCACCGGAGGCGCAGGGCACGGCCGCCGCCCTGCGAGCCGTCATGGCGGTGCTACGCGGCCAGGGGGAGCGCAGCCGGGAGTATGCCCAACGGGCCTTGGATCTCCTGCCTCCCGAGCGTTCCCTGCTGCGGGTGCTGGCCGGAGCCAGTCTGGGCTTGGCCGCTCTCCACGACGGTGACCCCAGTCTCGCCGAGGGCGCTTTCGGCGAGATGCGGCGCGCCGCCGAGGCGGCCGGCAGCCTGGTGTTTTGGGCCATGGCGGTGCGGCGGCTCGGTGGCGTCGCAGCCTTGCGCGGCGACCTCACCGAAGCCGAAGTCCTCTTCCGGCAGATCGTGGAGTTCGCCGGGGAGAGGGCGGGGCGCCGGCATCCCCTGGCGGGTCTCGGCTTGACCGGCCTCGGCCAGGTGTTGTGGGAGCGGAATGAGCTGGCCGAGGCGGAGGCCTGTCTGCGCGAAGGCATCACCCTCTCTCGCCGGTTGGGGCCGCCTTTCGTTCTCGACGGGCTCGTCGTTCTGAGCAGAGTGCTGGCGGCGCAGGGGGACTTTCGCGCCGCTGCCGCCACTCTGGGAGAAGCGGCCATGATGGCGGAGGAGTTCGACGTCACCGACACCGACGACGCTTACGTGGCCACCCTGACAGCGCGCCTGCACTTGGCGGAGGGGGATCTGGTCGGAGCGGGCCGCTGGGCTCAGGGGCAGGGCATCGACTCGGCTGAACCGGGGTCCCTGAGCAAGGGCTTCTACCCGGGCGAGGCCGAGATGACCACGCTGGCGCGTCTGTTCCTCCGCACCCATCGGCCCGAGAGAGCCTTGGTGTTGCTGGAACGGCTCCTGCCCCGGGCGGAGGAGCAGGGCCGGCTGGGGAGCATCATCGAGTTGGAGATGCTGCGCTCTCTGGCCCTCGATGGGGGCGGAGCCCCCCGGCCCGCTATGGCGGCTCTCGCGCGGGCCGTCGCCTTGGCGGCGGTCCATGGTCATCTCCGGGTCTTCCTCGATGAGGGTGAGCCGCTGACTGCACTGCTGAGGCGAGGAGTGGGGGAAGGGGTTCTGCCTTCATACGCCAAGACGGTGCTGGCCGCCTCCGGCTCCTCTCCCCCCCGGCGCGTGGTCCCTGGGTTGAGCGACCCCCTTACCGAGCGGGAGCGCCGTGTGCTCCGGTTCCTCGCCGGCACACTCACCGTGCCGGAGATGGCCCGGGAGCTGTATGTGGCGCCGAGCACGGTGCGGTCCCATCTCAAGTCGATCTATCGCAAGCTGGGCGTCCACAGGCGCGCCGCAGCGGTGGAGCGATCCCGGGATTTGGGCCTGCTCTGAGCTGGGCCAACGGGCCGCAAATCCCCCGACTGGGGGAGGCGGCCTCCCCCAATCCGGTGGTCTCTTCGGGGGGTTGTGGGCCGCCGCGAAGGGCGGGTCCCCGATCTCGGGAGACTGCAATGACCGTGGAGAGCTGTGCCGGAACCTACCAGCGGCGCTGGTGGACGCTGGGGGTGCTGTCGCTGGCCCTGATCGCCGTGAGCCTGGACAACATGGTCCTGAATGTGGCCCTGCCCACCATCCAGGCAGAACTGGGAGCCTCAGCATCCGAGCTCATCTGGATGGTGGACGCCTACATCGTGGTCTTTGCCAGCCTCCTCCTCGTCATGGGCTTTCTGGGGGATCGCTTCGGCAGGGCTCTCGCCATGCGGGTAGGCCTGGTGATCTTCGGAGGGGCCAGCCTGGCGGCGGCCTATGCCGGTACCGCGACCGAGTTGATCGCCTGGCGGGCGTTGATGGGCGTTGGCTCGGCGTTGATCGCCACCGCCTCGTTGTCCATGGTCACCGCCATCTTCCCGCGCGAGGAGCGGGGCCGGGCCATCGGTATCTGGGCGGGGGTCAACGCCCTGGGTATCGGGGCAGGTCCCGTGATAGGTGGGGTGATGCTGGAGCACTTCTGGTGGGGTTCGGTCTTCCTCCTCAACGTGCCGGTCGTCCTGGTAGCTCTCGCCGTGGGGATCCTGCTGCTCCCCGAGAGCCGGGACCCCGAGCGTCGCCCTCTGGACCTCCCCGGGTTCGTCCTGTCCACCGCCGTGGTATCGACCCTGGTGTATGCCCTGATCGAGGCTCCCAACCGAGGTTGGGGGAATCCCCTGGTATTGGGGGCCTTCGCCGCCGCGCTCGTGCTGGGTGGCGGGTTTGCCTGGTGGGAGCGGCGCATCCCTCACCCCCTGGTCGAATTCGGGTTCTTCCGTCGGCGCCGGTTCAGCATCGGGGTGACTGCGGTGGGACTGGCGTCCTTTGCCCTGTTCGGAACCCTCTTCGCCTTCACCCAGTTCCTGCAGTTCGTGCAGGGCTACGGCCCGTTGGAGGCCGGGGTGCGCCTCATCCCCATCTCCCTGGGTGTGATGGTCGGCGCCGGGGGGGCGGACCGTCTCGCCAGGCGGTACGGCACCCAGCGTGTCGTCGCCGCCGGGTTGGCGCTGCTCGGGGTGCTGTTGGCCTCCTTCCTCGCCTGGGGTCCGAGCACCGACTACTGGGTGGTGGGAGCGACCTTCTTCGCCATGGCTTACGCCATGGGATGCGTGATGGCCCCGGCAACAGATGCGGTCATGGGGGCGGTTCCTCAGGAGCGGGCCGGGGTCGCTACCGCCATGAACACGGTGAGTCGTATGGTGGCAGGTGCCCTGGGAGCCGCGGTTACCGGGTCGGTGCTGTTCACCATCTACGGCAGCAGGGTGGCCGCAGCGACGGTCGGCCTTCCGGCCGACCTGGCGGCCGCGGCCCGCGATTCCGTGGGTGCGGCGATGCAGGTAGCCGCCGCGCTCCCCCCCGAAGCGGGCCGGGTTTTGGGCATTGCCGCCGGTGAGGCCTTTGTCGACGCCGTCGGGCTGGCTTCTCTGGTGGGCAGCGCCATCGCCCTGCTCGGGTCGGCTCTGGTGGGGCGCCTGATGCCCGCCCGACACCAGGTGCTGGAAGAGGGAACGGGGTCGGAGCCCGCGGTGCTCGGGGGCGGGGCAGCCCGCGACGGCTGACGGGTCACCGGGCGGGGGTAGGCCCGGAACAAACTCGGCGTCGGCCTCCGCGATGCGCCATCCTTAGGGGCATGACCGAAGCCGATCCCGCCGCACCCGAGCCGCGCCGGCCGCCTCCCAGGAAACGGCGACGCTGGTTGTGGCCGCTGGTGGGCCGCCTGGTGCTGCTGGTGGCCGGAGGGGTAGCCCTCTACTACCTGGCTCCCCAACTGGTCTCGGTCTTCGCCAGCGCTCCCCAGCTGAGCCGGGTGCAGTGGCCGTGGCTCGTAGTGATGCTGGGCCTGGAGATCAGCAGCTTCGTCGCCGCCTGGGGACTGGCCCGCGTGGCGGTCCCGGGGCTCCGCTGGCCGGTGGCCGCCACCGCGCAACTGGCGGCCAACGCCGCCAGCCGGGCGGTGCCCGGCGGGGTGGTGGTAGGCGGAGCCGTCTACTTTCGTCTGCTGCACCGCTCCGGGGTGGACCCGGCCGGTGCCGCCGCGGCCCTCACCGCCAACTCCCTGATCAGCAACATGGTGCTGTTCGCCCTGCCCGCCGCCGGGGCCATTTCGGCGGCGGCGGCGGCCGCGGTGCCCCGCGGCCTGCTCCCGGTGGCGCTGGCCGGGCTGGGGTTGTTTGCCCTCACCCTCGGCATTGGGGGGGCTTTGGTCCGCTTCGACCGGCCCCTCCTCCTGATCGGGGTCCTGGCGGAGCGGCTGAGCCGTCTGCTGCCGCACCACCTGACCCGGGGAAGGAGGGTGCGCCGCGATGCGCTGCTGCGCACGCGTAACGAGCTGGTGGCGGCCATGGGAGGCCGCTGGTGGCAGGCGGTGGGCTTCGCCGCCGCCAACTGGATCCTCGACTACCTGGTGCTGGTGGCCGCCCTGCGAGCCATAGGGGCCGAGCCGCGCCTCAGCCTGGTGCTGTTGGCCTACGGGGCGGCCTCGGTGCTCGGCATGATCCCCATAACGCCGGGAGGCCTGGGCTTTGTGGAGGCCGGCCTGGCCGCCACCCTGGCGGTGTCGGGCATCGCCGCCGGCGACGCCCTGCTGGCCACCCTCGCCTACCGGCTCTTCTCCTTCTGGCTGCCCATACCTGCGGGGGCGATCGCCTACCTGGTGCATCGCCTCCACCACCGGGCGCCGGCCTGAGGCCCGGCGCGCTCAGCGGCGCGAGTAGCGGCCCATGAGAGAAGCCTCGGCGAGAACCCGGCCCCGCAGCGCCTCGAGAACCTGCTTCTTGGAGGCGCCGGCCGGCAGGCCGAGCGCACGGTCGAGGGCATAGACCTTGAAGAAGTAGCGGTGCTCGCCGAAGGGCGGGCAGGGCCCTCCATAGCCGGTCTTGCGCCAGGAGTTGCGGCCGGGGGTGCCGAGGGCCTTCACCCCCTCGGGGATGGTGCCGGCCACCGGGATGTCGTAGGCCACCCAGTGGTCCCAGGTGCCCATGCGAGCATCGGGATCATCCATGACCAGCGCCAGGCAGGTGGCGTCCTCGGGGATGTCGGCGATGTCGAGAGCGGGTGAGACGTCGGCGCCATCGCAGGTGAAGCGGGAGGGGATGGCCTCGCCGTTGCCGAAAGCGGGTGATGAGAGCCTCATAGGGGAAAGGTAGTCGCGCGTCCGAGGAGAAAGTGGCGCGTTGGGGCGTCGTTGTGCCGCGAGATCGGGCATCCTTGAGGGTGACGGCGGCAGAGAGGGGACGGCGATGGCCGACAGCGTGTACAAGGTGGTCGAGCTCATCGGGAGCAGCAGCGAGTCGTGGGAGAAGGCGGCCAGGGCTGCCGTGGCTCAGGCAGCCAAGAGCCTCCGGGATCTGCGCATTGCCGAGATCAAGGAGCTCGACCTGCAGCTCGACGACGACGGGGCCGTGGTCGCCTACCGGGCGAAGGTTCGCGTCTCGTTCCGCTATCACGGGGACGAAGACTGAGCCGAAGTCGGCTACGGCCGCAGATACTCAACCCGGCGAAGTGCCGGGACCACGGCCGCCGGTTCACCACGCCTGTTCGAGCAGCATGGCCAGCTGCCGGGCGCCCTTGACCCCGTAGTCGGCGTAGCAGTTGTTCATCAGCACGTGCACTCGGCCGGCCTGGTCGGCCAGGGCTTTGACGCGCGGCACCCACTCTTGTAGCTCGCCGGGGGCGTAGTCGTAGCGGAACCTCTCGGCGGCGCCGATCCCCGGCGCCTCCCAGGTGTCGGCGTTCCGCCCGTGGAAGCGCACTTCGGCCAGGGGCGCCGTGGCCGCCGCCACCGGTGGCATCGAACTGCGGAACCCCTGCGGCGCGTCGACGCAGACGTACGACAGGTGGTGCTCCTCCAAGAAGGCCAGGGTGGATTCCCGGTGGGCTTCGTCCATCCAGCGCTCCTGGCGGAACTCGACCGCCACCCGGTAGTCGGCGAGGCGCTCCGCCGCCCAGGAGAGATAGCCGTAGGCGCCGCGCGACGGGACCACGTAAGGGGGCAACTGGAAGAGGATCACCCCCAGCTTTCCCGCCGAGTGGAGGGGTAGGAGGGCCGAGACGAAGCGCTCGAAGGCTTCCTGCATGAGCTCCCGGGGAAGGTCGCGGGCGTACAGGTTGCGTTTGGCCCGCAGGTCGTCGGGCAGGGAGGCGGCGAGATCCTTCCACAACGACCGGGGCGGGGTGGGGTGCTGGGTGAGCAGACGGAAGGCCTTGACGTCGAAGGTGAAGTCGGGCGGGGTGCGCTCCACCCACAGCCCGGAGGTGCGCTGGGCCGGAGGGGCGTAGTAGGTGGCGTCCACCTCGACAATGGGGAACTGCGCGGCGTAGTAGGCCAGGCGGTTGGCCGGGGTCATCTCCCGGCTCGGGTAGAAGGTGCCGGCGTCGACCAGCGTGGGGTCGGTCCACGAGCAGGTGCCCACGAACACCCCGCGCTGCGCCAGACGGGCGAGGGCGGTCTCGGCGGTCATCGCGACCCCGAGTCTCGCGCGCCGGCGGCGGTTGAGAGACGCCTTGGGGGCCACCTGTTCCCGCATATCGCGAGCCGGCCTATCGTGGCCGCGATGACCACACAAGTGGCGCGGTGATCAACCTAGGCCTACCCGAAGCAGGTCGGCGCGGCCGGCCCGCCCTGGCTGCCTTCCTGTCGACGGTGCTCCCGGGCGCCGGGCAATGGTATGCGGGGCGGCGGCGCCGGTCGTTGCTGCTCCTGGCCGTAGCCGGGGCCGGCCTGGGCGCCACCATCTGGTTCGCCGCTCGGGGGGCGGTCTACCTGCTGCGCACCTTCGTCCAGCCCCGCTGGCTGTGGGCCCTGCTGGCGGTCAACCTGGTCGTCCTGGCGGTGCGGGTCTTCGCGGTGGCCGATGCCTACGCCCTGGAACGTCGCCTCTACCCCGGTGCACAGCCGGGCAGAGGGTGGCCGGCCCGGGCCTTCCTCGTGCTGTTGCTCGCCGCCGTCGTCGTTCCCCACGCCGTGCTGTTCGACTACGGGCTGGAAGCCATCGACACCATCGAGGCCCTGACGGTCTCCGGCGAGTTGCCTCCGCTGGAGGAGCGGGAGCAGGCCCTGCTCGACCAGGGGTTCACCGAAGGGGACCTGGGCCCGACGACCACCACCGCCCCCCCGACCACCACCACCATTCCCCTCATCACCCCGTCCACCCTGCCTCCCAACGCCTCGCAATGGGCTAAGGAGAGGTGGCTTCCCGAGGACGACCTGCACCCGGTGCGCCCCGTCATCGTCCCGGCCGAGCCGGCCTTCTACAACGCCCCCTTCGTTCCTCTCCATGAGCGGCTGGACAGGGACCGGCTGACGATCCTGCTGGCGGGCGGGGATGCCGGGCCCGGGCGCTGGAGCCTGCGCACCGACGTGATGATCGTGGCCACCATCAACCTGGATACCGGCAAGGCAGTGCTGTTCAGCATCTCGCGCGACATGGTCTATGCGCCCCTGCCCGAGGACTGGGATGACGCCTTCCTGCAGGAGGAGTACGAGGAGGCGGTGGCGGCGGCCGAGAAGGAGGGGGTGGAGCCGCCCGCCTGGGAGGGCTTCAAGGAGCTGTCCTGCAAGTGCTTCCCCGACCGGATGAACGCCATCTGGACCTACACCCAGGCCTGGGTGCGGACCTTCCCCGAGGCGGTGGACCCGGGAATGGAGGCGTTGCGCCAGGCGCTGAGCCTGCTGCTCGGCCTGCGTATCGACTACTACGTCCTGGTCGACATGGCCGGGTTCGTGGACCTGGTGGATGCTCTAGGCGGGCTGGACATCTACATCACCGAGACCATGGACGTCGGCTTCTCCCCGGCGCGGGAGGGTGAAGACCCGGTGCGGGTGACCATCGCCGAGCCGGGCACCTACCACCTCGACGGGCATCAGGCCCTGGCCTTCGTGCGCAACCGCACCGGCACCAGCGATTCCTACCGCATGCAGCGGCAGCGCTGCACGCTGCGCGCCCTGGCCGCCCAGATCGACGCGGTAACGGTGGCTTTGCGGTTCCCCCAGATTGCCCGGGCGGTCCGGGAGAGTGCCATCAGCAACATCCCTCTCTCCTTCCTGCCCGATCTGGTGGAGTACGCCACCACCCTGGATCTCAACGACATCGCCACCGTGGCCTTCGGCTACCCCTACTACGCCCACGACCTCAACTTCCGCAACCTGCCGATAGTGGACCCCGAGCGGATCCGGCTGAAGGTGCGGTCGGCCCTGGAGGCGGTGGAGACGGTCGCCGGCACCGCCGATCTCACTGAGGAGTGCAACGTCCTCCCGGCGCGCTGAGATCCGGCTCAACTTCTGCTACGAGCCAGGCGCCGTAGCACCCGTACCCGGAGTGACCACGGTCGCGCCGGGACGGGCACCCCGGTGAGCCTGCCTTCCGCCTTGTCGAGGGCGTCTTCGATGAGGGCGTCGTGCAACGGGCGGAAGAGGAAGGGCCAGGCGAGGCGCATGGCGCCGGAGGTGCGGCCGTCGATGCTGTGCCGGATCCGGCAGCCGTCTCCGGCCGGTGCGACGCGCCACTCGTGAGTTCCGTTCAAGCCCGGGGGGCCGGTGAAGCGGAAAAGGACCCGGCGCCCCGGTTCGTACTGCTCCACGCGATAGCGAATCGGCCCGTGCCCCCCGACGGCACCCACCTCGAGTGACCGGTCGAAGCGCATCGCCGGCCACCGCCCGTCGGGCCAGAGAGGGTCGGGGCGGCTGCTCAAAGCGTCGAGGAGGCGCCCGGCCGCCTCGGCCGGGGCCGGCAGGTCACGCTCGTGGACGTTGCGGATGCGCGTGGGGGAACCCTACTCCTGCCGGCTCTCAGCAGCCGAGATGGTGCCCGGTGGCGACCAGGCCGACGACCAGGAACCCGACGGCCATCTGCGTCCAGCCCAGGGTGCGGGCCGGCACCGGGGGGCGGGCCAGGGCCCACATTGCGAAGGCCCACAGGAAGGCGGCGGCGGCAGCAGCGGTCCAGGGGAGGAGATCCGCCGCGGCCAGGGCGGCCAAGCCGGCCAGCGCAATGCCGTGGGCGAAGTGAGCGACGGCCGGCGCGGCCGGCTCACCCCGGGCCCGCCGGAACTGCGCTCGCACGAAGAGGATGGAGGGCAGCGCCCGGCCGGCGATCACCGCCCACAGGGCGAAGGCGGGGCCTGCTTCCCAGCCGCCGGCCAGGGCCAGGGCCGGCGCGGCGGCGCCCATGGCCACGGCGCCGGCGGCCTCGGCCCAGAAGCTGCGGCTGCGGTGCGTTAGGTCGGCGGCCACGTGCGCGCCGGCGGCGGGGAGGGCGGCCGCCACCGCCCACCAGAGCCGCCCACCGGCCCGGCAGGAGGCGAAGGCCAGTCCGGCGATGGCGATCGCCGCGCCGGCGGCCACCACGCCGGCCGCCATCGCGGTGCGGGGGAGGCGCCGCCCCCGGCGGAGATCCTCCGCCAGGAGCCGCAGCGGGCGGCGGGCCAGGAAGACGGCTACCGCAGCCGCAGCCACTCCTCCTCCGGCCAGGCCGGGAGCGACCAGCAGCCCGAGCAGCACCGGCTCCAGGGTGAACCCCCAGCCGCCGTGCTCGGTAGGGAGGGCCACCGCCCGCAGGCTCCCCGGCTCACCGCGCCGCACTTGCCCCTCTCCGGTTGGTCTGTTCCGGCGACGCAGAAGCCCCCGGTGACGGGTCTCGCCGCCGGGGGCTTACTGCTGCAAGGTCTCCCCTTGCGGGGGCCCCTTACTCCGCTGAGATCAGATTACCCCTCTCGTCCGGCGCTTGCCGGGGCCGAGGCACCTAGGCGGGCCGGTAGGGGAGGTAGGCGGGATACCACATGACCTGGTTGATGACCGCCTCGACATCCACGACCGGATCGGCCACCCCATCGGCCACCGCCTGCTCGGCCACGGCGTGAGCCACCCGCCGCGAGACGTCGCGCACCTCGGCGATCGGAGGGAAGAGGGCCCCCTGGGCCAGCATGTCCTCGTCCACGAAGCAGGCCTGGGCCCGGGAGGCGACGCTGAACATGTTGCGGGTCACCTGTCGTGCCTTGGAGACCAGCACACCCAGTCCCATGCCGGGGAAGATGAAGACGTTGTTCGCCTGGCCGATGCGGTGACGGCGCCCGTTGTGGGTCACGTCGCCGAAGGGGCTCCCGGTGGCCACCAAGGCCTTCCCGTCGGACCAGGCGATGAGGTCGCTGGGCACCGCCTCGGCATTGGCCGAGGGGTTGGAGAGCGGCATGATGATGGGGTTCTCGGTGTAGGAGGCCATCTGGCGCACCACCGCTTCGGTGAACTGGCCGGGCCGGGCGGAGACGCCGATGAGCACCGTGGGCCGGGCGTGCTCCACGACGTGCTCCAGGCCGATGCGGTCGCCTCGGATGTGCCAACCCTTCACCACATCACGCTTGGTGGCCAGGGTGCGCCACCGCTCGTCGAGGCCCTTGTCCCCTTCCACCAGCAGCCCGGGCTGGTCGAGGACGAAGATGCGGCCGGCCGCCTCGTCGGCACCGAGACCCTCGCGCTGCATCTCGAAGACGAGTTGCCGGTAGATGCCGGTACCGGCAGACCCCCCGCCGAACATGGCATAGGTCTGGTCGGATAGGCGCCCTCCGATGCGGCGCAGTCCGGCGAGGAGGCCGCCGACCACCATGGCTGCCGTGCCTTCGATGTCATCGTTGAACGAAGGGACCGCCTCGCGGTAGGTCTCCAGAGCGCGGAAGGAGGTGATGTTGGCAAAGTCCTCCCATTGCAGCAGGGCCTGGGGGAAGACCTCCTTGACTGCCATCACGAACTCTTCGACCAGCGACCAGTACTCCTCGCCGCGCAGGCGGTGGGCACGCCATCCCAGATAGAGAGGGTCCCGCAGCAACTCCTCGTTGTTGGTCCCGACGTCGAGCGAGACGGGGACGCAGAGGGAGGGGTGGATGCCGGCAGCCACGCTGTAGAGGGCCAGCTTCCCGATGGGGATGCCCATGCCGCCGCAGCCCTGGTCGCCGATGCCCAGGATCCGCTCGTTATCCGTCACCACCACCACGGCCGCCTCGCGGATGCCTCGGCAGCGCAGTACGCGGGCGATCTGCCCGCGGTCTCCGGGGGTGACGTAGATGCCGCGGGCGGCCCGGAACATGCGGCTCCAGTGCCGGCACGCCTCGGCCACCGTCGGGGTGTAGACGATGGGCACCACTTCGTGGAGGTTCTCGAGGATGAAACGATGGAAGAGGGTTTCGTTGCGGTCGTGTAGGCCGGCGATATAGACGTGCTTCTCGAGGGCGCTGGGCTTGGCGTCCCACTGCGAGCGCACCCGGGCGAGTTGCTCATCCATGGTCGCGGTGTGGGCGGGGAGCAGCCCCCGCAGGCCCAGGGCCTCGCGTTCCTCCGCAGTGAAGGCAGCCCCCTTGTTGAGCAGCGGCTCTTCGAGAAGCTGGCGTCCCCGCTCCTCCACCGGCAGGTAGAGCTCTCCGGTGGTGGCATCCATGGCCGGACGGAACCGCATTACTGGCCGCCTTTCTGCTGGGCTGTTCGTTCCCACGCTACGCCCGCGCTAGAGGTGGCGGCTAGGGGCGATGGCCCCGGCAAGGGCGGGGACCGGCCCGTTCAGTCCCGGGTAGTGGCGCCTACAGAACTGAGGAACTCGGCACGGGTGTCGGGGTGGGTCAGGAAGGCGCCGGTGAGATAGGTGGTCCGCATGTGGGCGTTGGCCTTCATGGCCCCCCGCATCGACATGCACAGGTGGGTGGCGCGGATGACCACGCCCACCCCCAGCGGGTTGATCAGTTCCTGGAGCAACTCGGCGATCTGGCGGGTCATGCGCTCCTGGACTTGCAGACGCCGGGCGAAGGCGTCCACGACCCGGGGGATCTTGGAGAGGCCGACCACCTTGTCTCGTGGGATGTAGCCCACGTCGGCCTTGCCGAAGATGGGCAGGAGGTGATGCTCGCACATGCTCCAGAAGTCGATACCGCCGACGATCACCATCTCGGGGTAGTCCACATCGAAGAGGGCGTTGTTCAGCAGGGCTACGGGGTCGACTGCATAGCCGGCGAGGATCTCGTCGTACATGCGGGCCACCCGTGCCGGGGTGTCGCGGAGACCCTCCCGCAGCGGGTCCTCTCCCACGGCACGCAGGATGTGGGCTACGGCGTTGGCCACCACGACCTTGCAGTCCCGAGCCAGCACCGGCCCGTCCTTGAAGCCCGCGGCCATCTCATCGGTGATCAGCATGTTCTCCACGGCTGGGCTCCTCGTTGGGGTGCGGCCTATAGCCTGGCAGATCCGACGGGCTGCCGGGGGCGGATGCCGGCAGACGGGTCGGCGAGGCTCAGCCGGTGAAGACCACCCCGGTGACCAAGTCCCGGGTGTTGTCGTGCAGGTCGTTGTCGACCAGTCGGGGGTCCGCCTCGGACCCGACCACAATGCCCCGGTCGTTGTCGTAGGCCTCGTTCTCTTTGGCGATGCCGCCGGCGGTGCCGGCGTAGACGAACCCCGACCCTCTGCCGTCGGCTTTGCGGTGGCCGGAAGACTGGTTGCGCACCAGGGTGGGGGTGGCCCCATCGGCGACCCAGAAGCCGTCTTCCCCGTTGCCGTCGGCTTGGTTGCGCCGCGCCGTTCCGGCCGCTTCGTCGAACCAGATGAACCCCGTGTCATCGTTGTCCTGGGCGGTGTTCGCCGTCAGGCTGGGGGCCGCCTGATTACGGATGACAAAGCCGAACAGGCCGTTTCCCGCGGCGGTGTTGCTCTCGGCGGTGCCGGCAGCCGAGTCGATCCAGCGGAACCCGACCTCGATGTTCTCGCGGGCGGTGTTGGTGGTGAGTGTGGGGGTGGCTTCTCCGCCCACCTCGAAGCCGTGCAGGCCGTTCTGCACCGCCTGGTTGCCGTCGGCGGTGCCGGCAGCCGAGCCGGCCCACCGGTATCCGAGCTCAGTGTTCTCCCGGGCGGTGTTGCCGGTGAGGGTGGGGGTGGCCTCTTCTCCCACCACGAACCCGTGCAGGCCGTTCTGCGCCGCCAGGTTGCCGTCGGCAGTGCCGGCGGCGGCGTCGCTCCAGCGGAACCCGGCCCGGCCGTTGTCTCGGGCGGTGGACCGGGTGACGGTGACGTCTGCGGCGTCGTCGAAGTGGAAGCCGTACAACTGATTGTCATGGCCGGTGCAGTCGTCGATGGTGCCGGTGGTGGTCCCCTGGAGCCAGAAGCCGGAGCCATGTTCGTCCTCGACGCGTCTGGCGCCGGTGGCCACTACATCGACGAAAGCGATGACGGCGTCCTCGGCAACCAAAGCGTTGCCGGCTTCGGTGCCGGTGTAGGCCACGGCGAGGCCCTCCAGGGCGAAGGGGCCCGGCCCGCTGAGGCGAAGCACTGCATCGGGTTGCCCGCCGGCGACGGTGGTGCGGTCGCTTCCGGCGCCGCGCAGGGTGAGGGGCTTCTCCAGCGTCAGCGGGGCGGCGAGGCGGTGCTCTCCGGCGTCGAGGAGGATGATGCCTCCCGGTGGGGTGAGATCCACCGCGGTGGCCAGGTCGGGGGCGTCGCCGGAGCCGTCCGGGGCTACTCGCAGGGTGGTGGGGAGAGTGGTGGTCGGCGCCGCGGTGGTCGTAGGGACGGTGGTGGTAGCCGGTGCCGCGGTGGTTTGAGTCGGTGCCGCGGTGGTGGAGAGGAACGGGCTTCCTTCGCCGCCGCCGCACGCGGCCGCCAGCAGGACCAGCCCCACCACGGCGAGCGCCACCCGCGGGAGGGTGCGATGCATGAGGCATGGTACCCAGCGGGAGGCTGCTCCCGGTTCGGCGCGTTGAGGGGGCGGGCCTGGGCGCCGGCCGGGCGCGTCGGCGGTGCCGCTACTGGTCCCGGGCAAGGTGGGGACGCCGCGGTAGTCTCGGGCCGCTCTGAAGGGAGGGTTGGTGGCCGCGGTCACCTTGCGCGAAGTCACCCGGGACACGGTGCGGGCGGTCTGCCGGCTCCAGGTGGCGGCGGGCCAGGAGGGGTTCGTGGCGCCGAACGCGGTCTCCATCGCCGAGGCGCACTTCCAGCCCAAGGCCTGGTTCCGGGCCATCTACGCCGATGAGGAGATGGTCGGCTTCGTGATGCTGTACGAGGACCCCGACCAGGCGGAGTACTACCTGTGGCGGCTCATGGTCTCCGGAGAGCACCAGCGTCGCGGCTACGGGCAGCAGGCGCTCGGCCTGGTGGTCGACCGGCTGCGCACCCTGCCCGGGGCCCGCGAGTTGTTGACCTCCTGCGTGCCCGGCGAGGGCGGCCCAAGGCCCTTCTACGAGAGGCTGGGCTTCACCGCCACCGGGGAAGTCGACGACGGCGAGGAAGTGCTCCGCCTGCCTCTCGACTGAGGGGCCCCTAACCTCCGGCCGTGGCTCGGCGCTTGCTGCTGCACGTGACTCTCCTCGCTCTCGGCTTCGCCGGGCTCCGCCTGGCCGTGGTGCCGGCGGAGGTATGCCCGGTGGTCACCGCCGCTCAGGTGTCTCATGCTGCCGATGAAGCCGCCGCCTGGATCGTTCGCAACATGCGCGACGACGGCCGCTACCTGTACGGCTACGACCGGGACGGCGACGAGATCAGCGCTCAGTACAACGGCACCCGCCACGCCGGGGTGACCATGTCGTTGTACCAGTACGCCGCCGCCGCGGGCCGCCCCGAGGTGGTGGCCCACGCCGACCGCGGCCTGGCGTTCATGCTGGAGCGGTTGACGATGGGGGCGGGCTGGGAGGCCTGGCGCCCGCCGGGGGAGGACGTGCAGCTCGGCGCCAATGCCCTCCTTGTGGCAGCGCTGGTGATGCGCCGCAACGCCACCAGCGACCCGGCCTACGACGAGGCCATGCGATCCGTCGGGCGTTTCCTGCTGGCCCAGCAGCAGCCCGACGGCCGGATGTACGCCCTATGGGACGAGGACACCGGGGAGGCGGTACCTGTTTCGGGCAAGTTCGCTACCGGGGAGGCGGCCTGGGCCCTGGCGCTGCTCGAGGGGGAGTTCCCCGGTGAGGGCTGGGGCGAGGCGGCCCTGCCTACCCTCGATTACCTCGCTCTGCACCGCGACCGGGACGAAGGCAACCTGACCCGCATGCCCGATCACTGGGCAGCCTACGCCCTGGCCGAGGTCGGCCCTGCCGGCCTCGACGGCGTGCGGCGGGCCTACGCGCGGCAACTCGCCGGCTACTTCGGCATCCGCCTGCGCTTCGAGGCGCAGCGGCGGGGGACCGGCATCAACCTCTGGCTGCGCTGGGTGCCCGGCACCCCGGCGGGAGTGGGTACTGCCGGCGAGGGGATAGCCGCCCTGTGGCGCCTGGCTCGGGCCGAGCCCGGCCTGGCCGACCTCCTGCCCAATGTAGAGGAGCGCCTCGCCTGCTTCGCCGGGATGATGGTTTCCCGCCAGGCCACGGCGGCCGACGCGGCCGGGTACCCGCGGCCGGGCTTGGTACAGGGGGCCTGGTTCTACCGGGGCTACGTGCAGATGGATGACGTGCAGCACGTGCTGTCGGGCCTGCTGGCGGCGCGGCCCATGCTGGAGCAACGGGAGGTGGCGGGATGACCGCGGGGCTGCTGGCGGCCGCCTACGTAGCGGCTTTCAACGTGGCGCGCACCCGGCTCGGGGTGCCCGAAGACGAGGGCGGCCGGGCACGCCCGGGCGTCCTGGCAGGCGGCGCCCTTCTGGTGTTGGGCGTGGTGGCCGCCCTGGCGGCAGCCTCCGGCCCGCTGCTGCGGGTGCTGGAGATCACTCCGGAGACCTTCCGCATCGCCGCCGGGTTCGCCGGCGTCATCGCCGCCGCCGTGGTCTTAGTTATGCCCCGGCCGGCTGCGGAACCGCTGCCGCGACGCTGGCGGGCCGCGGTGTGGCCGGTGGCTTTCCCCCTGCTGCTGGGGCCCGAAGTCCTGGCCCTCGCTGTAGCCACCGGATCCCAGGAGGGGGTGGCGGCCACGGTCGCCGCCGCCGCCGGGGCTCTGGTCGCTCTCTTCGTCCTCGGCTTCCTGCCCCGGCGCCCCCTGCCCGACCGGGTACTCGTCTGGGCCTCCCGGGTACTCGGCGCGGTCCTACTCTTGGTGGCGCTATGGCTGGCGGTGGATGGGATTCGGGACGTCTGAACGGGGGTGAGACCCAGGCGACTCCTGAGCGCACCGCGGCGGGGGCGGTAGCCGACGCGGTTGCTGCCTCCCGGGCGGCCCAGGGAGTGTGGGCCTCGCTCACCGTGTGGGAGCGTCGCGACGGCCTGCGGGCGCTGCAGCGTGCTCTGGTGGCTCAGGCATCGCGCCTCGTGGAGACGATCGCCGCGGAAACGGGGAAGCTGCCGGTAGACGCCCTGGAGGCCGAGGTGCTCCCGGCCGCGATCCACACTCGCTATCTGGCGCGCACTGCCCATCTCCACCTGGCGCCGCGCCGGGTAGCGCCCCAACCCATCCTCCACAAGCGGGCCTGGGTGGAGTACCGCCCCCGGGGGGTGGCCGGGGTCATCTCTCCCTGGAACTTCCCCTTCTTCCTCTCCTTTCAGCCCACCGTGACCGCCCTGGCGGCGGGCTGCGGGGTGGTGCTCAAGCCCTCCAGTGCCGCCCCCCGCTCGGGAGCCCTGGTGGGCGAGTTGGCGGCTGCGGCCGGCCTGCCCGACGGGCTGGTGCAGGTGCTCCACGGCGGGGCCGACACCGGCAGGGCCCTGGTGGCCGGAGGCGTGGATGTGGTGTCCTTCACCGGATCCTCGGCCGTCGGGCGCGAGGTGGCTGCCCTGGCGGCCCGGCATCTGGTGCCTACCGTGCTGGAGTTGGGGGGGAAGCACCCGATGGTGGTGCTGGGCGATGCCGACCCGGTGCGGGCCGCCCGCGGGGCGGTCTGGGGCGGGTGCCTCAACGCCGGGCAAGCCTGCGTCGGGGTGGAGCGGGTCTTTGTGGTGGCCGAGGCCTATGAGGCCTTCCTCGCTGCCCTGAGTGAGGCCATCGCCCAAGTGGAGGCCTCCGACCATCCGGCGCGCGGGATCGGCCCGGTGTTCGGGCCCGGGCAGATCGAGGTAGTGGAAGCGCAGGTGGCCGCCGCCATCGCTGCCGGGGCGACTCTGCTGGCCGGGGGGCACCGGGTGGGAGAGAAGTACTTCGCGCCCACCGTGCTGCTCGACGTCACGCCGTCTATGGAGATAATGCGCGAGGAGACCTTCGGTCCGATTCTCCCCGTGATGCGGGTAGCCGATGAGGAAGAGGCGATAGCCCGGGCGAACGACTCCGCCTACGGCCTGCATGCCTCGGTGTGGACCGCCAGCACCGCGGCCGGGCGGCGAGTGGCCTCCCGCCTCCGTGCGGGGACGGTGGCGATCAACGACGCGCTGGTGAATTACGGCGTGCCCGCCTTGCCGTTCGGGGGGGTGGGAGCCTCCGGTTGGGGGCGGACCGCGGGCGCTGAGGGGGTGCGGGCCTTCTGCTACCCGGTGGCGGTGACCGAATCCCGGTGGCGGCGCCACCGGGAGCCCTATTGGTTCCCGCGCAAAGGCGGCATGCGCCTACGCCTGCGCCTGCTGCGCCTGCTGGCGGGTCGCTGAGCCGCCCGGCTCAGCTGGCCAGGGCGGCGCGTACCCGCCGCTCGGCTTCGGTCATCAGGCTCCCCGCCGCCTTCACCGCGTTGATGGCTTCCAGGGTCGGGTGGCCGGCGGCGTGCTCCTCCTGGAAGCGGCGGGCGAAGCCCCCGCTGCGGAGGTCCTCCAGCACGGCGGTGAACATGCGGTGCATGGCCTCCCGGTCCACCTCCAGGGTGCGGATGAACCCGCCGTACTGGGCCACGGCGCCGTGCCAGCCGACCGATTCCATGAACCCCACTTCGGCGAATGCCTGGAAGGTGCGGGCCATCTCTCCGGACATGTACATCTCGAGGACCATGGCCTCGGCGGGCAGTCCGGCGCCCACTCCCAGCATGAAGGCCATCTGGATGGCGGTGCCCAGGTAGGGGCCCACCGTCTGCTCGATCAGCAAGTCGAGCAGGGCTTCGTTGCGAGCGCTGAGAGGCATGGCCCCCTTGCGCAGGCAGCCGGCGCCGTGGGCCAGGGCGAGGACCCGCCTGGTGGCCTCGCCCGAGGCGTCCTGCTCCACGGACACGTAGCCGAAGAAACCGCTGCCGTCGAGGTAGGAGCGGCGCACCTCTTCTCCGAGCATGCGGGGGGCCAGCATCATGACGTCGATGAAGTCGGGGATCTCGATGAGGCCGTAGGCCAGAACGTACCCCGAGGCGACCACCACTGCCGCCCCCGGCCGCAGGTGGGGCCGGATGTCGGCAGCGAAGCACGCCGGCACGGCCTCGTCGGGGATGAGCAGGTAGATCAGGCAGGGGGCGGTCACGGCATCGGCGATGTCGAGCACTTCGAAGCCGTCGTCGACGGCGCGGCGGCGGTAATCGTCGTCGATGTTGCCGACCACGACCTCGACCCCGCTGTCGCGCAGGTTGAGGGCCATGGAGCGGCCCAGGTTCCCGTACCCGACGACTGCTACGCAGGTCCCACGCAAGGCCGCCGGGTCGGCGTCCTGCTCGCGGTAGAAGGTGACCCCGCTCATGCTGCCTCCTGGTTGCGCCGGGCGATGCTACCCCTGGGGCCTGCCTCGGCCCCACAGCCGGGGCACCCCGGCTACCCTCCCGGCGTCGCCGACGGGGAGGGCTTCTTGATCAGGGCGCGCATCACCGGGGTGGGTTCCTGCCTGCCGCCGCGAGTGGTCACCAACGACGACCTGGCGGCTCTCATCGACACCTCCGACGAGTGGATCGTCCAACGGACCGGCATACGGGAGCGCCGCTGGGTGGAGCCCGAGGTGACCACCTCCGACCTCGCCCTGGCCGCGGCCTCAGAAGCGCTGGAGGCCGCCGGGATCGGCGCCTCGGATCTGGACATGATCATCCTGGCCACCCTGAGCCCCGACCACGAGTTCCCCGGCACCGCCTGCTTTCTACAGGCGAAGCTGGGAGTAGCCGGCTGCGCCGCCCTCGATGTGCGTCAGCAGTGCACCGGCTTCATCTACGCGGTGTCCGTCGCCGACCAGTTCTTGCGCACCGGCTTTTGCCGGAGAGCCCTGGTGGTAGGGGCCGAGGTGCACTCCAAGGGCTTGGACGTCTCCACTCCGGGACGGGATCTGGCGGTGCTCTTCGGCGACGGCGCCGGGGCGGTAGTCCTCGAGGCGGGCGAAACGGCTGCCGACGGCCCGGGCATTCTGAGCACTCATCTGCACGCCGATGGGTCCGGGGCTACCGACCTGTGGCTGCCCGCCCCCGGAATGGCCTACGAGCGCTTCATGTCGGCGGACCTCCTCGAGCGCAGGCTGCAGTTCCCCCAGATGAACGGGCGGGCGGTGTACGTCAACGCGGTGAAGCGCATGGCCGAAGCCGTGGTCGAGGCGGTGGCCGCCAACGGGATGAAGGTCGAGGACGTGGACCTGTTCCTGTTCCATCAGGCCAATCTGCGTATCAACGAGGCGGTAACCGAACGCCTCGGCCTTCTCCCCGAGCGGGTGTTCAATACCATCGACCGCTTCGCCAACACCACGGCGGCCACGATCCCACTGGGCATGCACGAGGCGCTGCGGACCGGCCGGCTCGAGAAGGGGATGGTGGTCTGTGGCGCCGCGTTCGGCAGCGGCTTCACCTGGGGGTCGATGCTGCTGCGCTGGTGAGGTGGTGGCGAGCTAGGGGGTAGGCTCCGGCGGCGGGCACTCGGGGCCGCGCTCGATGATCTTGTACAGCCCGGTGTAGTGCCAGACCCACTTCTCGGTGGTTTGCTCGCCGTTGGGGTAGGTGATGTAGCGGTAGATGTCCACCGACCATCCCCCCGAGCCGTTGGCGGTCACTTCTTCGGTGCCGCACTCCAGGTCGGGGTTGTCCTTGTAGCGGGTGATGGGTGTGGTGAAGTTGTAGCGGCCGGAGAGGCCGGCCTCCACGTTCAGGCCGCCGTTGTCCCCGTAGATCTTGGCGGTGAGGGAGGTGTCGGTGTAGACGGCCCGGATGATCAGGGCGTGCCCCGTGTTGTTGCGGAACTTGAGGTCGGGGGCGGGCCAGCCCAGCGTCGCCTCGCGGCCCTCGGGATAGCGTGAGATCCACTCCGAGTGCGGGGTGTGGTCCACGTCCTCCAGGCCGGCGAAGAAGGCGGCGTTGTACAGAGTGGTGGTCCATTGACTGGTGCCCCCGCCGATGTTGATCGGGCTGTCGCAGCAGTCCAGTTCACCCATGATGATCGCCGGGGCGGGCACGTAGCCCTTCTCGCGGGTGCGCTGGCCGACGTGGGCATTGAGGGAGAAGACCTCGCCGGGCATGACCAGGGCACCGTTGGTGGCGTCGGCGATGAGGTGGATGTTGGTCACCCGGGGCTCGCAGCACCGATGAGGGGTGGTGAACTCCCCGATGAGGCCGGTGATGCCCAGGGCCTCGATGTCGGCGGTGGTCACCTCGGGCTCGGCTCCCTCCCGATAAGGAAGGTCGGCGGTGCGCCCGGCCGACCGGGCCGCTTCGTCCACCGCTCCGACCAGGGCGGCGGGGTCGGGCTCCTGGGTGGCGATGCTCGGATTGATGGTGACCTCGTCGGTCTCCACGTCGATCAGCAGTTCGGCATCGACCGGCTCGGTGGAGAGCCGGGCCATCTGGGGCTCGAGGAACTCCTGCAGGGGGGCGGGGTCCCAGGAGAGGGTGAAGGCCGGAGGCACGACCGAGTCGTCGCGGGCGACCAGGAGGGAGCGGCCCAGCACCGGGCCGGGCACCACCAATTCGCTCTCCACCGGGGCGCTGCGCAGGGTGACGTCGCCGGCCAGCAGGCCTTCCGCCTCGGCGACGACGGCGTCGATGTCGGCCTCGGTTAGGGGAGGAGGGAGGGGCCGGCTGGCCAGGGACACCGCGGCGCGGTCGGGGTCGCCGAGCGCCTCACCCAGCAGGGCCAGCGCCGGGGCGCGCTCGATGCCGGTGCCGGCCTCCGGGTAGCGGAAGTTCACCCGGCCTTCGATCACCGCCACCTCGCCGGGGAGGGGTGGGTCGTCGATGCCCTCGAGCTCCCACCGAGCGATGATCTCGGCCAGGGCGCCCTCGTCGTAGGTGAAGGGCATGTCGAGGGTGAGGTTCTGATCCTCGAAGAAGTGGCCGGCCCACCAGCCGAATTGGGTTCCCAGGTGGCCTTCCCGGCCGTGCTCCAGGGCGCGGGCGGTGATGGCGGCCTCATCGATGTCGAAGGACACCGCGGCGGGGTCGAGGGCGAAGTCGTGTCCCGCCACGGTGACGGGGATGGGGGTGGCCCGCAGGCGATCTTCGAGCCGGCGCACTGTCGCCAGGGCGTCGGCTTCGCTCAGGTCGCCGAGGTCGACGCCGGCCACGGTCACGGTTCCGAGGACCTGCCCCCCGTTGCCCAAGCGGTCGCCGGCGAAGGCCAGCCCCACTAGGAGGCCGAGTCCCACGGGGACGAGGAGGGCGATGAGGGCGATGCGTAGTGACTTGGGCATATCTGCGGCCCGGCGATGTTACCCGGGCCGGCGATATGTGCTCGCGCTTCAGGGTGTAGCGACCTCCTCCAGGCCCAGGTCGGCGGCGATTCGAGCGGCGTGGCCGGCGGCCCGTACGTTGCGCCAGACGGCGATGAGGCGGCTGTCGGGCCCGACGGCAAAGGTCGAACGGATCAGGCCCCGGCTCTCCCGGCCGTAGAGCTTCTTCACCCCCCAGGCTCCGTAGGCCTCGGCCACCCCGTGATCGGCATCGGAGAGCAAGGGGAAGGGGAGGTGTTGTTCCCGACGGAAGCGTTCGAGCCGGGTGATCGGGTCGGGGCTGATCCCCACGATCTCCCATCCGGCGGCCCGGAAGCGCTCGTAGCCGTCGCGCAGGTCGCAGGCCTGGGTGGTACACCCGGGGGTGAAGGCCTTCGGGTAGAAGTAGAGCAGCACCCGGCGGCCGGCGAAGCCGGCCAGCGTAACGGTGCAGCCGGTCTCGTCGGGGAGGGAGAACTGGGGAGCAAAGTCGCCTGCAGTGAGCACGAGGCCTCCTCAGCCGGGGGGGGGCCGAGCCTATCGTGACGCTAGCCTCCGGTTCCGTGCCGCCAACGCCGTTCCTGCCCACCGGTAGGCACGAGGTCGTCGGGGATCTCGACGAGCTCGGGGTGCTGGCGGCTCCGGGGATCCTGCCCCGCCGCGCCTTCGTCTGGAAGCCGCCCCGCTACGACCCCCGGCGGCCCCATCCGGTGCTGTACATGCACGATGGGCTCAACCTCGTGAGCCCGGAGACGGCCTCCTATGGGGCGGACTGGCAGGTGGACGAGGTGGCCGCCGGCCTCATCGCCGCCGGGCGGATGGAGCCGATCCTCATAGTGGGAGCCGAATGCACTCCCGGCCGCATGGACGAGTACGGCGACACCGAAGCCGGTCGCGCCTACTTGCGGTTTCTGGTGGAGGACCTCAAGCCCCTGGTCGATCGCCGTTACCGGACTCGGCCCGGGAGGGAGTCGACCGCGGTCATGGGGTCTTCCATGGGCGGGCTGATCTCGCTGCTCGCCGTCTTCCTCCACGGCGGTGTGTTCGGCGGCGCGGGTTGCCTATCGCCCGCTTTTCCCGACACCCTGTGTGAGCAGGTGGCCGCGTCCGCTTGGCCCGACTGCCCCCGTCGCCTGTACCTGGACAACGGCGGGGTGGGCCTCGACGCCGAGCTCCAGCCCGGCCTCGACCGCATGCTGGCGATTCTCGAGGCCAAGGGGTTCCGCCGCGGGGAGGACCTCGACGTGGTGATCGACCCGAGGGCGGAGCACCACGAGGAGGCCTGGGCGGCCCGGGTATGGCGGCCCCTGGAATTCCTCTTCGGCTCGCCCTAGGCGGTGTCTGCCGCCCGGCGGGAGCGCAACTGGCCGCAGGCGGCATCGATGCCGCGCCCCCGCGTATCGCGCAGGGTCACGTTGGCTCCGGCGCGCCGGGCCAGCTCGACAAAGGCCCGCACCCGCTCGGGCGACGGTGCCCGGTAGCGGGTCGCCGGGGTCGGGTTGAGGGGGATGACGTTGACGTGGGCCCGCAACTCGGCGGCGATGGCCGCCAGGCCGCGAGCCTGCTCTGGGGTGTCGTTGACCCCTTCGATGAGCGCCCACTCCAGGGTGACCCGCCGTCCTTTCTGCGCCGCGTAGTGGCCGGCGGCGGCGATCAGCTCGTCGATGGGGTAGCGACGGTTGAGAGGCACCAGGGAGGCTCGGGTGTCGTCGTCGGCCGCGTGCAGGCTGAGGGCC
>JAFGCH010000008.1 GCA_016932695.1 Acidimicrobiia bacterium
ATCTTCATGCAGGCCCCTTTCTGGTTGCTCCTCCTGCACCGCCCCGGGCCCGGCCGCCGAGCCCCGGCTGGCGGGGACACTACGCCATCTGGAAGCCCGCCGCCCGACGAGACCCGCCCGGAACGCGCCGGGGACGGCCCCGTGGGGCCGCCCCCGGGCCGGCTGAGGGAGGAAGCGCTAGACGGAATCCTTCAGACCGGAGACGTCGTCGGCGAGATCCAGGTCGCCCTGGATGATGACCTTGTACAACACCCAGGCCAGGACGGCGCCCAGGGCCGGTCCCACGATGAAGACCCAGAACCCGTCCCAGGTGCCGCCCACCAGGGCTGGGGCGAACGTGCGGGCCGGGTTCACCGAGGCGCCGGTGAAGGCGATGCCCACGAAGTGGACCGCCGCCAGGGCCACGCCCATGCCCAGGTACTTGGTGTGCGCCTGGCTCTTGGCCAGCACCAGGATGGCGAAGACGAACACCGCGGTGAAGACCGCCTCGGCGATCAAGCCGGAGAGTTCGTTCACCACCGGGCGGCCGATCTGCGTGTAGGTTCCCGCCACCGCGGCGCGGTCCAGCACCCAGGCGAACACCGCCGAAGCGGTGAGAGCGCCCGCCACCTGGGCGATCCAGTAGGCGACCATGTCCTGGAGGTTGATTCGCTTGTCCAGGAAGGCCGCCAGCGAGACCGCCGGATTGAAGTGGCCGCCCGATACGCGGCCCACCATGTAGAGAGCGGTCATCAAGGCCAGGCCGAAGGCCAGGGCCACGGTTACGACGAAGGCATCGCCGCCACTGCCGATGCCGATGATGGTGCCGGTCCCGATGCCGACCAGGACCAGGGTGCCGAGGAACTCGGCGGCGTACCTCTGCCATGCCTTCATGCAAGTCTCCCTTCCCGTCGATTTCCCTGCAGTCGTTGGACCCCACCACCGGCCCGGCCGTTTCACCGGGGTCCGCTCGGGTTGGATGATGCGCGAACATGCATGGTTCCGGCGTGACGGAGGGGTGAATTCGCGGTGACCGCCTTCTACTACTTCTGCGGCCACGAGCAGTGGCAGCCCGAGATCCTGGTGGAGCATGCCGTCGCTGCCGAGGCGGCCGGCTTCGACGGGGTGCTCGTCTCGGAGCACTTCCACCCCTGGGTGGACGACCGCGGGGCTTCTGGGTTCGCCTTCGCCACCCTGGGAGCCATGGCGCGCGCCACCCGGCGCGTCCGCCTCGCCACCGGCGTCACCACCCCCCTCTTCCGCTTCCACCCGGCCGTGGTAGCCCAGGCGGCGGCCACCCTCGATCGCCTGTCGGGCGGGCGCTTCGACCTGGGAGTGGGCACCGGGGAGAACATCAACGAGGGACCGCTCGGGCTTCCCTTCCCCGCTTACACCGAGCGCGCCCGCCGTCTGGCGGAAGCCCTCGAGGTCATGCGGCGCCTGCTCGACGGCGAAAAGACCACCTTCACCGGCCGCTACTACCAGACCGATCGCGCCCGCCTGTACAGCCCGCCCCTGAGCCGGGTCGCCATCTGGATGGCAGCCGGGGGGCCCCAGTCGGCCGCGCTGGCCGGAGAGCGAGCCGACGGGGTCATCGCCAGCGTCAAGGACCCGGCCGAATCCCTGGACAAGGTGATTCACCCCGCCCGGGCGGCCGCCGCCGCCGCCCGGCGGCCGCCGGCAACGGTGGTGGCCACCCGCTGGGTCGTCCACGCCGCCGATGAGACGGAGGCCTGGCAAGCCCTGCTGCCCTGGCGGGGCCTGCGCGCCCCGGGCCGTCTCGAAGCGGTCGACCCCGAGGACCTGCGCCGCCGAGCCGACGACCTGCCCCGAGCCGAGGTGCTGGGACGCTACACCGTGGCGGCCGACGCCGACGCCCTAGTCGCCGCCTACCGCCCCCTGGTGGAGCAGATCGGCGCCGACGTGGTGACCCTTCAGGTCGCCTCGCTCCGCCAGGAGGAGACCATCGCCCGGCTGGGAGCCGAGGTACTCCCCCGCCTGCGCCGCCTCACCCCGGCGGGGTAGCCACCGGTCGGCCCGCCGACGCGCTTAGGATCCCCTGCCGTGAAGCGCCTCGCCCCCGCCGTCCTCCTGGGTCTGCTCGCCGGGTTCCAGGGAGGCCTCTTCGGTGTCGGCGGCGGCATCGTGATGGTCCCGGGCATGGTCCTGTTCCTGGCCGTGCCCCAGCACCGCGCCCACGCCACCTCGCTGGCGGCGATGATCTTCTCCACGACCGCGGCGGTCATCCCCCTGGCCATGGACAACCGCATCGACTGGGACACCGCCGGGTTCCTGGTGATCGGGTCGATGATCGGCGCCTACTTGGGGGCTCGCCTCTTCTCCCGCATCCCCGAGGTCTGGCTGGCCGGCGGCTTCCTCGTCCTGGCACTGGCCTCGGCAGTGCGCATGCTCATCGAGAGAGAGACCCCCGGCGCCGCGGCCACGGGGACCGCCACCATCGACACCTGGTGGCTGGGGATCGTCGGCTTCGTCCTGGTCGGCTTCTTCGCCGGCGGGCTCGGAGCGGTAATGGGCGTAGGCGGCGGGATCGTGAACGTGCCGGCCCTGGTGACCCTCTACGCCTTCGAGCAGCATCTGGCCCAGGGCACCTCGCTGGCGGTCATCGTTCCCACCGCCATCGTGGCCGCGATCACTCACACGCGGCGGGGCCACGTCGACTGGAGGCTGGCCCTCACTCTGGCTTGTGGGGGCCTGGCCGGAGGCTGGCTGGGGGCGCGCACCGCCCTAGTGCTCGACGGAGCGCTCCTACGGGTGCTGTTCGTCTGCTTCCTTCTGCTGATGGTGGCTCGCATGGCGGTGCGCACCTGGAAGCGCAGCCGCCAAGCTCGCCGGAAGGCACCAGAAGCCTCGGCCTGACCGGCCCGCTTCAACCGCGATCGAGCGCCGCGTTGGCCAGATCGTCGGCGAGAGCGTTGCGCTCGCGGGGGACGTGCTCGAAGCGGACCGAAGCGAAACGGCCCAACAAGGTGCGCAGCTCCTCGAACAGGGGCTTCAAGTTGGCGGCCTTCACCCGGTAGCCCCCCGTCGCCTGCTGTACCAGCAGCTCGCTGTCGAGGCGCACCACCAGCCGCGTCACCCCGGCGTCCAGCGCCGCCCGCAGCCCCGCGAGGAGCGCCCGGTACTCGGCCTCGTTGTTGGTGGCCCGGCCGATGGCCTCCGATACCACCGCCACCGGCTCCAGCCGGCCCGGGGCGAAGAGCACCGCGCCGATCGCCGCCGGCCCGGGATTGCCGCGCGCCGCCCCATCGCTGTGCAGGACGTAGGCCTGAGTCACTGGGGCACCAGGATGCGGCGGCAATGTATGCACCGTGGCGGGAAGTCGCGCAGCACTCCGACCTGCTCCGCCGCGGAGAGGCGCAGGTGGCAGCCCCCGCAGACGCCCTCGCTCAACCGTCCCACCGCGACCCCTTCCTTGTGGGGCCGCAATTCCTCGTAGAGAGCCAGCAGCTCGGGAAGGACCAGTGGGACGATCTCCCTCTTGCGGGCCTCCGCCCGGGCGATCTCGGCGTCAATGGCCCGCCACTTCTCCTTGATGGCCGCGTCCAGTCGGTCCTTCTCGGCCTGGGCGGCGGCCCGCCGGGTCTGCAGGTCGGCCACCTCGGCCTCAGCCTTCTCCCGAACATCGATGAGCTCGAGGATCTGGTCCTCCCGCTCGGAGGCCAGGCGGCGCAGCATCTCGACCTCTTTGCGCAGGTTCTCGGCGTCCCGCGCCCCGATGCCTCCGGCGTACAGCCGCCGCTCCTCGCGCTTCATCTTGTCCTCGGCCAGGTCGAGCTCCCCCTGGGCCTTGTCCCCGGCCAGTTCGGCCTGGCGGAGCCGCCCGTCGGCATCGGCCAGGAGGCCGTCGAGAGCGGCAACTTCCTCGTGAGTGCGCCGGTACTGCTCCAGTTCGGGAAGCGAGCGGCGATGGTCCAGGAGGCGGTCGATGTCGAGATCGACCACCTGCAGATCGAGCAAGTCCTCCAGGCTGTGGAACTCCTCCAATGCCTCTCCTGCTTCAAGGCCGGTACCGCGCCGCGCTTCCCCGCGGCCTCGCCGGCCGCAGCCTACCGGGCGCGCCGCGGGGGCGGATCGCGCCGTGCCGGCCCGGTGCCCGCAGATTCCCGTCAAGAGAGCGCTCGACCACGCCGAAGCCCCTGACAGCCGAGGCGACCGTCGGCATCATGACTACTCAGAGTATTGAAGAAACCCCTACTACGGCGTATCCTGCCACACAGCGTGGTCAGCCCCGCCACGACGTGGGACCCTGCGGCCGCCGCAGCGGCCGCACTCCTACCGGGGGCAGAGGAGGAACAGGATGACCCACATCCGCCGGCCCTTGCTCGGCCTGCTCGCCCTGCTCGCCGGGGCGGTGACCATCGACCGCCTGGGCCTCAATGGGGCGGGTGAGGGGGCGCTGGCACCGTGGGTCTATGCCCTGACCTTGACGGCCATCGTCCTGCCCATGGTGCTACCCGCCCTACGCCGGGCCCGCCCGTGGCTCCTGGTCGTCCTCTCCCTGGTCGCCTACGCCGCCGTGAAGGGCGCCCTGCCCGAGAGCCCCGGCTCGGGCTCCTTCCACATCCACCTCGCCGCCGGCGAGGCGGCGCTGGTCGGCCTGGCCGCCTTCCTCGCCCATCGTCTCGCCGCCGGCCTGGACGGGTTGGACCAAGCCCTGGCCGCAGTCGGCTTCGGCGAGTACCCGGCCCTACCTCTCGAGGGGCCCCAGGCCGCCAACGAGATCCTCGCCGAGATGGCCCGCAGCCGCCGCCACAGCCGGCCGCTGTCGGTAGCCGTCGTCGAGCCCCAGCCGGAGAGCTTCACTGCCGCGGTGGAAGCGGCCGGCGAGGAGGTCCAGCGGGCGCTGCGCACCCGCTACGTGCGCGGCCGCCTGGCCCGGGTGATCGCCGACCACCTCCGGCGCAGCGACCTGCTGTTCGAGGACCGGGCGACCGGAAGGTTCGTCGTAGTCAGCCCCGAGACGACCTCTGAGGGTGCCGAACTGCTGGTGGGGCGCATCCGCCAGGCGGCCGGGCTCCTCTCCCTTCAGGTGCATTCGGCGAGCGCCTCGTTCCCCGAGCACGCCATCGCCTTCGAGCAGCTACTCGCCCAGGCCGAGCAGCGCCTGGCCGGGATCACCCCCGAGGTGCCCGCCCCCGCGCTGCGGCCCGTCGGCAGCACCGACCAGGTGCATGCATGACCGCCGAGACCATCCGCCCGCTGCTCTGGTCCGGCATCGACTGGCTCGACGGCATCCGGCCGGAACGGGCCCTGTTCCGCGGACGGGCCTACCGGGCAGCCAAGCGTGCGATGGACCTCTTCGTGGTCCTGGCCGCCGCCCCCTTCTGGGTGCCTCTCCTGGGCCTGATCGCCCTGGTCATCAAGCTCGATGACCCCCACGGCCCGGTGCTGTTCGTCCAGGAGCGCACCGGACAGGCCGGCCGGATCTTGCGGATGCACAAGGTCCGCACCATGGTCCCCAACGCCGAGGAGATGAAGTGGGAGCTGCGTCACCTCAACGAGTTGGAGTGGCCCGACTTCAAGATCACCAACGACCCCCGCATCACCCGCCCGGGGAAGCTCCTGCGCAAGACCAGCCTCGACGAGCTTCCCCAGTTGTGGGATGTGCTACGCGGCGCCCTGAGCCTGGTGGGGCCCAGGCCCACCGACTTCCTGGCCGACACCTACCGGCTGTGGCAGACCGAGCGCCTCGACGTGAAGCCGGGCATCACCGGGCTCTGGCAAATCTACGGACGCGGCCTCTCGGAGTGGGACGACCGCTCTCGCCTGGATATCGCCTACGTGCAGCGGCGCTGCCTGTGGCTCGACATCCAGATCCTGTTCCGCACCGTTCCCGCCGTCCTGGCACAGCGGGGTGCCAAGTGAGGAGGGCTTGATGGACGGCAGCACCGCCTGGCGGGCCTTGCGCTCCACCTGGTGGGTGGTGGTCATCGCCGTGGCTGCCGCGGCCGGGGCGGCCTTCCTGTTGACCTCCCGCCAGGAGTTGCGCTACCAGTCGGTCTCCTCTTACGTCGTCTCCCCCCGCGCCACGGACCCCACCGCCGACGTCACCGAGACGGTGCGCACCCTGGACCCCGCCCGAGCGCGGGCCCTGGTCAGCACCTACGTGGAGATGCTCACCAGTGGTGCGGTGAAAGCTGAGGCGGTGGCCGCGCTCGGGTGGGGCGGCTTCCCCGCCGACTACCGGGTCGACGCCGTCGTCGCCCCCGAGGCCTACGTGGCCGAACTGCGGGTGACGGGACCGGCGGCTGCCGACGCCGCCGTCCTCTCGGGGGCCATAGGGGCTGCGGCCTCCGCCCGGTTCGTCGGCCTGTACCAGATCTACGACGTCGTCGTGCTCGACCCGGCTTCCGTGCCGACCGGCCCGGTCAACCGCAGCCCCGTGGAGGCCGCGGTGCTGGGCGGGGCCTTGGGCTTGGCGACGGGGTTGGGCCTCGCCTTGCTGGCCGGGGCCCCACGAGTGCGCCGGCGCCGCCACATGCAGCACCGTTTGGATCCCTACGGGCCCCCGGACGCCACGGTCACCCTGTTCCCCGCCGAACGGCGGGGGTCGAGGGCGGGATGACCGCCGGCGCCCATCCGGGTGCCGCCCCGGAGGCGCTCCGACAACCGGCGGCTTGGGCTGCGGTGGCTCTCGGGGCTGGAGCCGTAGCCGGCCTCGGGGCCGTGCTGCTACCCCAGCCCTACCTGGCCGTCCTCGGCCTGGCGGCCGCCGTGCTGGCGGTCCTGGTAGTAGCCGATGCCGATTGGGCCTTGGGCGCGGTGGCGGCATTCTCGGTACTGAACCTGGCGAACGTGGCCACCGACTTCCACGGCGCCCCTTCCCTCTTCCTGCCGCTCCTGGCCCTGGTCGCCGCCGGTATCGCCTTCCGCTGGGTCGCCCGGGGAGAAGGGCTCGCGGGGGGAGGCCGAGCCGCCATCTTCGTGGCCCTGTACGCGGCCGTGGCCCTCGCCTCGCTGCTGGCGGCGAGCGACTTTGCCGCCGGTCGGTTGGAGGCGGACAGCCTGCTCAAGGACGCCGCGCTGGCAGTGCTCGCCGGCCTCCTCCTTCGCCGCAGCCGGGGCTTGCGGCGGGTGATCTGGGTACTGGTGGCCGGCGGGGCGGCGCTCGCCACCCTTACCGGCCTCCAATTCCTAACCGGTTCCTTCGACGGCAGCTTCCTGGGATTCGGCCAGTCGGCGGTGCAGAACATCGTGGGCGGCGTGGACGACGTACGCATCTCCGGCCCCATCGGCGATCCCAACTTCTACGCCCAGTGGCTGGTCATGCTCACCCCGTTGGCTCTCGACCGTGCCTTCGGCGAGACCCGCCGCTCCCTCAGCCTGGCCGCCTGGTATGCCGCCGCCGCCATGGCCGCCTCGGTGGTCTTCTCCTTCTCTCGCGGCGGGGCCCTCGCCCTGGGGATAGTGATCGTGCTGATGCTGCTTCGCCGGCCGGTGCACGGCAAGATGCTGGTGGCCCTGGTCGCGGCAGTGCTCCTGGCCCTCCCCTTCCTCCCTGCGGGCTACACCGATCGTCTGAACGCGCTGGCGCAGGTGGGCACCGTGGAGTCCACCACCGACGTCTCCATTCGGGGACGCACCGCCGAAGCCGGCGCTGCCTGGGCGATGCTCCTCGACCATCCCCTCCTCGGAGTGGGCTTAGGGAACTACGCCGCCAGCTACCAGGACTACGCCCGCGGTCTCGGCATCGAAGTGCGCCGGGTCGACCGTGAGCCGCACAACATCTTCCTGGAGGTCGGCGCCGAAACCGGCCTCCCCGGACTGGCCGCCTTCGGCGCCCTGCTGGGCGGGGCATTCTGGGCGGTGCGCTCCGCGCGCCGCCGCTGGACTGAGGCCGGGCGCCGGGCCGAAGCGGGCATGGCCTACGCCGTAGGCGCCGCGCTGGCGGGATGGCTGCTGACCTCGCTCTTCCTCCACCTGGACTTCGCCCGGCCCTGGTGGCTGCTCTTGGGCATCGCCTTCACCCTCCCCCACCTGGCCGCGGTAGAGACCGCCCAATCTCCGGGGGCAGCGCGATGACCCTGGCCGAGCACCGCGCCGACGCCGAACCCGACGGGGTCGCTCTCGGCCGGACCGCAGCGCGCGCCGTGCTGTGGAACTACCTCTCCTTCGCCTCGGGCAAGCTGCTGGTGCTGGCGACCATGGTGGTGCTGGCCCGGCTGCTGACCCCGCAGGAGTTCGGCATCGTGGCTTTCGCCACGGTGGCGGTGAATTGGCTGGGGGTGCTCAAAGACCTCGGCCTGGGCGGGGCGGTGATCCAGCGGCGCGACGACACCGAGGAGTCCGCCCAGACCGTCTACGTGCTCAACCTGGTGATGAGCGGCCTGCTGACCGCCGGTACCGCCCTGGCGGCCCCCGCCGTGGCCGCCTTCTTCCGCGAGCCGCTGGTGATCCCCATCCTTCGGGTGCTCTCTTTCACCTTCCTGATCCAGGCCCTGGGGGCGGTACACGTAGTGCTGTTGCGCCGCAACCTCGACTTCCGTCGCAAGATGATCCCCGATGTCGGGCAGGCGGTGGTGAAGGGCATCGCCTCGGTGGCCTTCGCCCTGGCCGGCTTCGGGGTCTGGGCGCTGGTGTGGGGACAGTTGATCGGTGCCCTGGCCGCCACTCTTCTGGCCTGGGTCGTCATCCCTTGGAAGCCTCGGTTCCGCGTGCACCGCCGGCTGGTCCGCCCTCTGATGCGCTTCGGCATGCCGCTCATGCTCACCGACATCCAGGCGGCGGTGTGGTCGAACCTCGACTACGTCATCGTCGGGCGCTTGCTGGGCGACACCGCGCTCGGCATCTACACCCTCGCCTACCGGCTGCCGGAACTGCTGATCCTCTCGGTGTGGCGGGTCCTGGGCGGGGCCATCTTCCCCTTCTTCGCGAGCATTCAGCGCTTCCCCGACCTGCTGCGCAAGGGCTTCCTGGCCACCATCCGCTACTCCCAGATCGTGGTGGTCCCGCTGTGCGTCGGCCTCTTCATCACCGCCGGGCCGGCGGTGGAGGTCCTCTTCGGAGACAAGTGGGCCGACGCCATACCGGTCCTGCGCCTGCTGGCGGTATTCGCCCTCGTGGGCTCCATCGGGGTGAACATCGGCGACGTCTACAAAGCCATAGGCCGACCCGATCTGCTGGCCAAGCTGGCCTTCGTGGAACTGGCGCTGCTCACCCCGGCGCTCATCCTCGGCGCCCGCCACGGCCTCATCGGGGTAGCGGCCGCCCACGCCGTGGTGGCCGCCATCGACACCACCATCCGCCTGACGGTGGCCCGCCGCTTCGTCCACGTGACGTTCCGCGACATCGGCCGCCAGCTGTTGCCTTCGCTGCAGGCCGGGGCCGCCCTGGGCCTCGTAGCGGCCGGGGCGCTATGGGCTGCTTCTCCCGCCGGCCCCGTCGCCGCCCTGGCCGCGACCGTCGTGGCCGGCGCCGCGGCCTACTTCACCGTCCTCTACCGGGTCGACCGAGAGGCGGTTCGCCGGCTGGCCGGCTGGGTCGGCTTGCGGCATCGGGCCCCTGCCGTCGAGGAGGTCGGGCCGTGACCACCCCGGCCATCCTGGTTCCTCTCCCCCGCCCCCGGGCCGAGCCCGCCCCGGTCCGGGTCCTCTACCTGATCGACTCGCTGGGGCCCGGCGGCGCCGAGCACCTGCTCGCCGCCTCCCTGCCCTTCCTGCGCCGGGCCGGGGTCGAGCCTTCGGTGATCGCCCTCCAGGAGCAGCAGGGCAACCCCATCGCGGCGCGCATCGAGGCCCAGGGGATCCCGGTGCGGGAACTGGGGATTCGCCGGCTGCGCCAGCGCGGGGCCTATCGGGCAGTTCGCCGGGCCATCGTCGCCGCGGCGCCGGAGGTGGTCCACACCCAACTGGAGTTCGCCCACGTGCTCGGCATCCCCGCGGCTCGCCGCCTCGGCCTGCCCACCGTGGCCACGCTGCACACTCTGGACGAACCTCCGCCGCGCAGCCGCCTGGCCCTCCACTTCCGCCTGATGGCCTGGGCCTTGCGGCGCGCTCGCCGGGTCATCGCCGTCTCCGAGATCACCCGCCGCCACTACCTGCAACGCGCCCGTCTGCGACCCGAGCGAGTGGCAACCATGTACAACGGCATCGACCCAACCGGGTTCCAGCAGGGGCCCGAGGAGCGGGCGGCGATGCGAACCGAACTGGGAATCGATCCGGCGGCTCCGGTCCTGGTGACCGTAGCGGTGCAGCGCGAGCCCAAAGGCATCCAGTACATGCTGGAGGCCCTGCCCGAAGTCGCCGCCGAATTCCCGGAGGTGCGTTACCTGCTCGTGGGCGACGGGCCGCACCGCCCCGCCCTGGAAGAGCAGGCGACTAGCCTGAACTTGGCCGATCGGGTGATTTTCGTCGGCGCCCGGGACGACGTAGCCCCCTTCCTGGCCGCCGCCGACCTCTTCGTCCTGCCCAGCCTCACCGAGGCCCTGCCCACAGTGGTCGCCGAGGCCATGGCTTCGGGCCGACCGGTGGTAGCCACCACGGTGGGCGGCATCCCCGAAATGGTCCGGCCCGGCGACGCCGCCTTGCTGGTGCCCCCGGCCGACCCCGAGGCCCTGGCGACAGCGGTATGCCGCCTGCTGGCCAACCCCCGCCAGGCGGCGGCCATGGGCCGCGCCGGGCGGCGCTTGGTGACGGAACGCTTCGACATCCGCAGTCAGGCCGGTGCCCTGGCCGATGACTACCGGGTGCTGGCGGCGAGGGGACGGCGATGAGAGTCTTCGTGGTCGAGACCGACGGTGCCGGGGGAATGATCCACTACGCCTACCAGTTGTGCACCGCCCTGGCCCAAGGAGGGGCCGAGGTGAGCCTGGTGACCTCGCGCCACTACGAACTGGGGCGCCTGCCCCACTCCTTCTCCGTGCAGCCTCTCCTGCGGCTGTGGCCGAATATCGAGCCCTCCCCGGGCCCGGCGGGCCGGTGCCGCCTGCTGGCGCGCCGCGCCGGGTACAAGGTGCGCCGGGGGTGGCGGGCGCTGCGCTTCGCCCGGGAGTGGTGGCGCCTCACCCGCTACCTCCTGCGGGAGCGGCCCGACGTGGTGCAGTTCGGCGTCATCCGCTTCCCGTTCCAGGAGGTGTTCCTGCGCCGCCTGCGCCGCGGGGGCCTCTACCTAGCCCAGGTGTGCCACGAGTACGAGTTCCGCGAGAGCCGCCACCCCCTGCTGCGCCGGCTGAGCGCCCGCTGGGCCCGGCGGGTCTACCCCTCCTTCTCCGCCGTGTTCCTCCACAGCGAAGCCGACCGGGAGCGGTTCCTGGGCCTGTACCCCGTCGCGCCGGAACGCACCCACCTGATCCCCCACGGCAACGAGTTCCTCTTCCCGCGGCTGGTCGACCCTGGGGGCGACCTCCGGGAGCGTTACGGCTTGCCCGCGGCGCGTCCCGTCGCCCTCTTCTTCGGCGGGTTGCGGCCCAGCAAGGGCCTCCCCGACCTGATCGAGGCTTACGCCCTCGCCCTGGCCGAGGTGGACGCCTACCTGGTGATCGCCGGTTACCCGGCCTACGGCCTGGAAGGCTCGGCGCTGGAGGCTCAGGCGCAGCAACTGGGCATCGCCGACCGGGTAGTCGTGGACGCCCGCTACCTGGCCCTGGAGGAGATCGGCCCCCTGCTGCGCACCGCCACCGTGGCCGTGCTCCCCTACCGAAACGCTACGGCCAGCGGCGCCCTGCAGGTCGCCTACGCCTTCGGGCGGCCGGTGATCGCCACCACGGTGGGCGGCCTCCCCGATGCGGTCGAGGACGGAGTTACCGGCCTGCTGGTGCCCCCGGCGGATCCTCCAGCCCTGGCGCGGGCTCTGGTCAAGTTGCTGTCCGATCCGGACGAAGCACTCCGCATGGGAGCCCAGGGTCGGGCCGCCGCCGAGGAGCGGTACTCGTGGGGACCGATCGCCGGGGCGATCCTCGACGTCTACCGGCGAGAACGGGGGCAGGCGTGAGCGGAGTCATCTTCTGGGCGGCGGTGGCCCTGGTGGCCTACACCTATGCCGGCTACCCCCTGGTGCTGGCCGCGGTGTCGCGACTGCGCCGAGCGCCCGCCTGGCCGGAGCACACCCCTGCCCTCACCCTCATGATCGCCGCCTACAACGAGGAGGCGGTGCTGCCCGCCAAGCTCAGCGACACCCTGGCGCTGGACTACCCGGCTCATCTCCTGCAGATCATCGTGGCCGCGGACGGGTCCGACGACGCCACTGCGGACATCGCCGCCTCCTTCGCCCCCCGGGTGGAGACGGTGCACCGTCCCGAGCGAGCCGGGAAGATGGCCGCCATCAACCGCGCCATGGAGCAGGCCCGGGGCGAGGTGGTGGTCTTCTCCGACGCCAACAACCGCTACCTGGCCGACGCGCTGCGGGAGATGGCCCGGCCGTTCTCCGACCCGGCCGTGGGAGCCGTCACCGGCCGCAAGACGGTTGCCGCCGAGGACGGCCTGGGCTACTCCGAGGGCCTCTACTGGCGCTACGAATCCAAGATCCGCTCCTGGGAGACGCGCCTGGGCTGCTGCGTCGGGGTCAACGGGGAGATCTTCGCCATCCGCCGCAGCCTGTTCCGCCCGGCGCCGCCGGGGGTGGTCAACGACGACGCCTGGATGGCCCAGCAAGTGATCAACGCCGGGAGCAACGTGGTGTACAACGAGCGTGCCGTCTCGGTGGAACGGGTCTCCCCCACCGCCGCCGATGAGGCGCAGCGCCGGGCCCGCATCGTCGCCGGCCAGTACCAGATGCTCGGCCGGCTGCGGGAATGGCCCTGGAGGCGGCCCGTAGTGCTCTGGGAGCTCGTTTCCCACAAGGTGCTGCGCCCCCTGGTCCCCTTTGGGATGATCGCCGCCGCCGGAGCCTCCCTCGCCGCCCTGTTCCGGCCCGGCATCGGCTCGGGTGCCGCCGGCCTCTGGTACCTGGCCCGTCCCTGGAACTGGTTGGCCGCCGGGGCCCAGGCCGCCTTCTATGCGCTGGCCGCGGCCGGCAGCCACTTCGGCGGAGCGCTGGGCAAGGTGGCCTACGTCCCCCGCTTCCTGGTGGACTCCAACCTGGCCGCCCTCCGGGGCCTGGTCCGGCACCTGAAGGACGGGCAGTCGGCCAACTGGCAGAGGATCGCCCGTCGTGAGGCCGCCGGGGCGGGCGAATGAGCCTGCGCGACGCCCCCGCCGCTCCCTTCCTGGAGGAGGTCACCGACGACGACGCCCTCGAGGCACTGGCCCGGGAGTGGGACCACCTGCTGGCCGACTCCACCGCCCCCTCTCCCTTCCTGACGTGGGCCTGGGTGGGTGCCTGGCGCCGCACCCTCGGCGCCGACCACGCCCTGGCCGTGGTAGCCGCTCGCCATCCCGGCGATGGCCGCCTGGTCGGCCTGGCCCCTTTCGCCGTCGAGGAGCGTCGCGCCCCCGGCGGGCTCGGCTACCGGGCCCTGGTCTTCCTGGGTTCCGGGCCGGCGGCCCCGGACCACCTCGACCTCATCGTGCTCCGCGGCTGGGAGGCGACGGTGGCCGCCCCGCTGTGGGGAGCCGCCCTGCGGCGGGCCCGCCCCGATCTCGCCGACCTCGACGGCCTGCGCGCCGAGGGCCTCCTCGAAGCCCTCACCTTGCGGCGCCGGGCCGACCGGCGGCGCTACGCCGAGGCCCTCCCCTGCCCTTACCTACCGCTGCCCGCGACCTGGGAGGAGTACGAAGCTTCCCTCGGGCGCAACCTGCGCCAGAACCTGCGGCGCTACGCCCGCCGTCTCGAGGAGGAGTCGCCGGGCCCGGTGGCCCGCCGCCTGGTGGTCCGGCCCGAGGAGCTCGACCCCACCCTCGATGCCCTGGCCCGACTGCACCAGCAGGTGCGCAGCGCCCGCGGCCAGGCCGGTGCCTTCGGTTCCCCCGCCCTGACCGGGTTCCACCACCTGGCCGCCCGCCGCTTCCTCGAGGCGGGGCGCCTGCGGCTGTACCGCCTCGACGTGGCCGGCAAGGCCGTGGCCGTCATCTACTGCATCCGCCAGGGCGAGGTTGTCTCCTTCTACACCACCGGCTACGACCCCGCCTACGCCCGCTTCGGGCCGGGTCGCGACCTGATGGCCCATGCCATAGGGGCGGCCATCGCCGAAGGAGCGGCGGAGTTCGACTTCCTCCGCGGGGACGAGTCCTACAAGGGCCAGTGGGGGGCTCAGCTGCGCCAGGACTGGCGAGTAGTGCTGCCCTCGGGCGCCCGCGGGCGCCTGCTGCTCGGAGGACGGAACCTGCTGCGGCCGGTGCGGCGCGTCCTGGGGAACCGGGGCCGCACTCAGCGGCAGTCTCCCTCCGCCGCGATGTAGCGGCGCAGCAAAGCCAGCCCCGCCCCTCGCACCCCGCCCGGCAGGCCGCGGAGGCGCTCTTCCATCTCCACCCCGCGCTGCACCGTCGCCACGCCGCACAGGAAGCCCAGCAGATCCCGGTCGGCCGGGCCGTAGCCCTCGAGGAAGGCCGCTTCGGCCGCGCCCAGGCCGCCGTCGCCCCATCGGCCGACGAAAACGGCGCGCTCGCGCCGCAGGCGCAAGGCGACCAGGAACTTGGCGACGTCGGCCAGCAGCGGGCCCGGTACCAGGTTGGGATCGAGCAGGGCCGCCCGCCCGTCGGTGGTCACCAGCAGGTTCACCAGGTTGCAGTCGCCGTGAGTCGCCCCCACTATCGCCGATGCCCCGTGGCGCTCCCGGGCCTGTCGGGCCCGTTCGCGGAGCAGTTCCCCGCATGCCGGCGACCGGGCCCCCATCCGCTCCAGTTGCTCCCCCAGGGATAGGCCGTCCAGGCTGCCCGAGGAGGCCCCGGCCACCCGTTCGTGATACAGGCGGAGCACCCGCCCGGCGCGGCGCAAGACCTCGGTGCAGCGTCCCTCGCCTCCGGGGAAGCGGCCGAGGTGAGCCCGCAGGGGCCGCGCCGCCAGACGCTCGGTGACCACGGCGTTGATCTCCGCCACATAGGCCACGGGGAGCACCGCCGCCACGCCCGGGTCACCGCTCGCCGCCACCGCGGCGGCGAGGGCCTCGAGGGTGGCGTACTCCCTCCGGGTGCCCTCCTGCGGGCCGGCCGCCAGCGCCGCCTCCAGCGTGGGCGCTTCCTCCCATCGAGGGATCTTCACCACCAGCGCCCGCCGCCGGCTGGCGCTCTCCACCGTGAGGTCGAACTGGATCGACCAGGCATGCGGCCGGGGCGGGGAAAGGGCGACCAGTCGGGCGGCCGGGCCCGGCCACTCGGGAACGGCGGCGGCGAGGGCGGCGTGCACCCGGGCCGGGGCCGCCGCGGGGCTCATCGCGCCGCCCGCAACAGACGGGGGATCCCCTGGGCCTTGGCGGCGAACCGGGCGGCGTAGTCGGCGTGGTGGATGTACACCCGCCGCAGCATCAGCGGCGACCGGGAGGCCTCCGCGGCCCGGCCCGGACCGGGAAGCAAGGTGAAGCCCAGCCGGTAACCCGCCTCGTCGAGCAGCCGCACCGCCGCCTCGTCGACGTCGTCCCGGCATCCGTTGGGATAGGCGAAGGCTTCCACCTTGATACCCAGTTCGTCCTCCAGGCGCTGCCTGGAGCCGACGACCTCACGCCGGGCGCGGTCGGCGGGGATCCGGGTGAGGATGGGGTGCCGCTCGGTGTGGGCCCCGACCTCCACCCCGGCGGCCCTCATGGCGCGCACCTCATCCCACGACAGGCAAAGGCCTTGGAAGGCCCCGGGGGGCACGCTCACCCCCAGAGTCCCGGGAAGAGCGCTCACGGCCTCCTCACGTACCGCGTCGGGAAGCCGCTTGAGCGCCTCCAGCCAAGAGGCCAGCACCCGCTCCCGCTCCTGCAGCGTGGACCAGGAACGCTCCCCCACCACGGGAAGGTCGGCGGCCCGGCGGGACGTGTTCTCAAAGCACCAGGCGGCCACGTCCCAGGGAAAGGCGCCTTCTCCCCCCAAGAAGTCGGTCGCCAGGAAGACGGTCATGGGGATGCCGCGCTCCCGCAGCACCGGGAGGGCGGCCACGAAGTTGTCGCGATAGCCGTCGTCGAAAGTCACCAACAAGGGCCGCCGGGGAAGGCGAGGGCCGTCCTCCAGAGCGGTGGCCACCTGCGCCAGCGAGACCGGGTGGAAATGCTCGGCGACGTAGTCCATCTGCCGGGCGAACTCCTCCGGGGTGGCGCTCACATTGCGGCGGTAGGTGTCGAACCCGGCGGCGTGCGGATCGGCCACCCGGTGGTAGGCGAGCACGGTGAGCCGCCGCCCGCCGAACAGGGCGCCGGCCGCGGAAAGCAGCCCGCCGCGATGAGCGGCGAGCGCCAGAGCGCGCCTCCAACGCATGGCAATGCTTCGACGCGCCGACGCCGCCCCTTGAGTGCCGCATCTCCACAGACCGGCCCGCCCTGCTCCCGCGCTCGCTACCGTCGCGCTCGTATGCCCGCATCATTGCCCTTCACCCCCGACGAGGAGGCCAACCGCCTCCTGGCGACCGATCCCCTGGCTCTGCTCCTCGGCATGCTCCTCGACCAGCAGTTCCCCATGGAGCGGGCCTTCCTGTCGCCCCTGCTGCTGCAGCGCCGCCTGGGAGTCTCCCTGGATGCCGCCGCCGTGGCCGCCCTGCCGGAAGACCGACTGGTCGCCGCTTTCGCCGCGCCCCCGGCCCTGCACCGCTATCCGGCGGCCATGACCCGGCGCTTTGCCGCCCTCTGCCGCCACCTCCTCGAGGAGTACGACGGCGATGCCGCCGCCCTCTGGCGCACGGCGGCCGACGGCGACGACCTCTACCGGCGGGTGAAGGCCCTTCCCGGCTTCGGAGAGGCCAAGGCGCGCATCTTCGTCGGGGTTGTGGGACGGCGCCTGCGAGAGGGCCCGCCGGGGTGGGAGCGCCGCGCCGCCGACTGGCCTTCGATCGCCGATGTCGACGACTTCGCACAGGTGGCGGTGCTGCGCGAGCAGAAGCGGGCTGCCAAGGCGGGGCGGTAGCGCCGTGTGGCTGCCCCTGCAGTTGGTGCTCGAGTTCCTCGGGCGCTCCGCCGCCTGGCTGGCGGTGATGGCCGCCCTGGGTGCGGCGGCCGCCCTGGCGGTGAACCAGCTCGCCCGACGCCCCCTGCGCCGCGCCTGGCCGCACCTGGTGATGGCCGCTTGGGCAGGAGCCGTGCTGGGCGCCTCCCTGGCCGATCGCTTCGGCCTGCCCGAGGCCCTCGAGTTCGCCGTGTGGCGCCGCACCGTGCCCCTGGCCTGGTCGGTGGGAGGGGCCCTGCTGGCGGCCATCGGCGCCGAGCTCTGGCGGCGCCGTCGCCGGCGGCCGGCGGATTAGCCCTCCGTCCCCGGACGGCCGGCGTCCGGCTCAAGCGGAGGTGCCGGGCAGCACCAGCGGGCAGTCGCGCTGGGGATGCGGCACCACCACCACCGGGTGCTGATAGACCTCCGAGAGGAGGTCCGCCCGCAGCACTTCTCGCGTCGGCGCCAGGGCGGCGAGCCGCCCCCGGCTCATCAGGGCTACCCGGTCGGCATAGCGCGCCGCGAGGTTGAGGTCGTGGAGCACGGCCACCACCGCCGCCCCATCATCGGCCAGGGAGCGCAACAGGCCCATGACCAGCTCCTGGTGACGCAGGTCGAGAGAGGTGGTGGGCTCGTCGAGCATCACCAGCGGGGTCTCCTGGGCGAGGACCCGGGCGAAGGACACCCGGGTCTGCTCGCCGCCCGAAAGGGTCGGATACAGACGAGGGGCCAGATGGGCCACATCGGCGGCGGCCATGGCGCCCTGCGCCGCCTCCAAGTCCCGCTCGGCCGACGACTCCCGATGGGGGTACCGGCCCATGAGCACCACGTCGAGGACTCGGAAGGCGAACTGGAGCAGGGTCTGCTGCGGCAGCAGGGCGCGCCGTCGGGCCAGCTCGCGCGGGCGGTAGCGCGCCAGCGGGCGGCCGTCCAGCAGCACCCTTCCACTGGTTGGTGCCGTCTCCCCGGCCAGCACGCGCAGCAAGGAGGTCTTGCCTGCCCCGTTCGGCCCCACCACCCCCAGGACCTCTCCGGCCCTCACCTCCAAGCTCACCCCGTCCAGCAGGACGGCCCCCTCCACCTGCAGGCCGATGCCCTCGCCCACCAGAAGCGGCGCGCTCATCCCCAGCCTCCGTGCTGGATGCGGGTCCGGCGCAGGAGCCACAGGAAGACCGGCCCTCCTACCACCGCCACGATCAGGCCCACGGGCACTTCCACGGGAGGGTGCAGGCTGCGCGCCGCTAGGTCGGCCCACAGCACGAGCACCGCCCCGCTCAGGGCCGACCCCGGGAGGACGACGCGATGGGCCGGCCCGGCGGCAAGCCTGACGGCATGCGGGGCGAGCAGGCCCACGAAAGCAATGACCCCCACGGCGCTCACCGCCGCCGCCGAGGCGAGCACGGCCAGGCCGAGCACGGCGAGCCGTACCCGCTCCACCGCCACCCCCAGATGCTGGGCCTCCCGGTCGCCCAAGAGCAGTAGGTCCAGGGCCCGGGAGAAGAAAGGCAGCAGCAGCGCCGCCGCCACCACGAAGAGGCTGGTCACCGCCACCAGCCGCCAGGTGGCCACCGACACCGTGCCCAGCGACCAGAACACCACGGAATGCAGTTCAGGGCGATCGACGGCGAAGCCCAGCAGCGCCGCCCCGGCGATCCCGAGTGCCCCCACGGCGATGCCGGCCAGCACCATGGTCACCACCTCGGTGCGCCCGCGGAAGCGGGCCAGGGAGTACACCACCGCCCCCGCCGCCAGGCCTCCCAGGAATCCCCCCAGCGGCCCGGCGAGGTCCCCCAGCAGGCCCCCGGCGGCGGCGATGGCCGCCGTCGACCCGAGGGCGGCGCCGCCGGCCACCCCCACCAATTGCGGGTCGGCTAACGGGTTGCGAAAGACGCCCTGCAGAGCCGCCCCCGCCACACCCAGGCCCGACCCCACTAACCCGGCCAGCAGCAGCCGCGGCAGGCGGATCGACCACACCACGGCATTCTCCTGGCCGGTGAACCCCGTGCCCTCCCCCAGGCCGAGGTGGTGCAGGAAGATGCGCAGCACGGCGCCCGGAGACACCTCCACCGCCCCCAGGGCCAGCGAGGCCACGGCCCCGCCTGCCAGCAGCACTGCCAAACCGCCGAAGAGCAGGGCCAGTCGCCCGCCGCGGCCGGACGCGGGCCCGGCCGCGACGGTGAGGCCGGCGGGGTCGGCTCCGCTCACGACCCCGCCGCCGCCTCGGGATGTAAGTCGGCGAAGAGGCGGGCGAGCAGTTGGCCGGTGCGCGGGCCGAGGCCCAGCAGGAACAGATCCTCGTAGACGAGGATGCGCCCCTCCCGGCCGGCCGTGGTCTGCGCCACACCGGGAAGGGCCAGGAACCCCTCGATACCCCCGAGGTAGCGGTTGAGGCCTCGCTCGGCGGTGACGATCACCTCGGGATCGCCGGCCACCAACGCCTCTGCCGAGAGCGGGGCGTGCGCATCCGCTCCGGCCGTCGGGCCCACGTCCACCGCCCCAACGGCGGTGAACAAGCCGTCCATAACCGAGTTGGGGCCCAGCATCAGCGTGGTGTCGGCGCTCGCCTGGTAGATCAGCGCCACTCGCGGCCGGGTCTCAACGGTGCCGGCGGAGGCCACCGCGGCATCGATCTCGGCCTGGACCTGCTCCGCCAGGGCCTCCCCGGCCTCGTCGACCCCGAGCACCCGAGCCACAGAACGAATCTTCTCCGCCGGGGCCTCGAGGCCCATGAAGCGCGGGAAGATCACCACCGGTATCCCCGCCTGGCGGATCTGGGCGATGGCTTCCAGCGGCCGGGCGTCCTCATCCCCGATGACCAACGTGGGGGTCTGTGCCAGCACCCCCTCGGCAACCAGCACGAACTCCACCCCCACCTTGTCGATCTGCTTGGCCTCCTCGGGGTACACCGAAGAGAGGTCGCATCCCACGATGTTGGGGCCGAGGCCCAGGGCAAAGATGATCTCCGTCATGTCCCCACTGAGAGTCACGATGCGGGTGGCGTCGCTGACCCGGGTCTCCACGCCGTCGGGCCCGACGTAGGTGACTGGGAGCCCCGGGGTGGGGATGGCGGTGGTGCCCCCGGTGACGGCGGTGTCGGCCGGGCCGGCTCCGCCGTCTCCGCCGCAAGCCGCCAGGGCCAGGGCGAGCAGTACCGGCAGTGCCTTCGAGCGCATCGTGTTGCCCTCCGAGCGGGAAGCCAAACGGACTGTACCGGCCGGTGCTGCCAAGGGCACCCCGCTGCCGCGCCGGTCGAGGTGCTGTAATGCCGGTTTCGCGACCGGGAGGCCGGGTGGACGACTTCGCCGCACTGCTCGCGGACCCTGCCACCTGCATTGCGGTGGTGGGGGCAACGGACGACCCCACGAAGTTCGGCGGCCGCATCTACCGCGACCTGAAAGCCAAGGGCTTCCGGGTGCTGGCGGTCAATCCAGGGCGTGCCACCGTGGACGGCGATGTTTGCCATCCCGGAGTTGCCGGCCTCCCCGAGACTCCGACCCTGGTGGACTTCGTGGTCCCGCCCCCGGTGACCCTCGAAGTGCTGCGGCACTGCCTCGCGGCCGGCCTGCGGCGCGTCTGGCTGCAACCCGGCTCGGCAGACGATCGAGTGCTGGCCTTCGCCGCCGATGCCGGCTTCGCCTTCCGGGTGGGCGACTGCATCATGAGACACACCCGCAGGCTCACCCTGCCCGCGTAGGCCCATTTCTGCCCGCCGCACCGGCTTTGGGCCACGGCGCCGGATATCCTCGACGGCGAACCATGCACGTGCAGGTGGCGCGCCCCAGAGAAGCCGGCGCCGCGGCAGTAGACGCCGCCGGCGGCACCCCCTCGGGCGGCGAGGCCCGCTAGTGGCCCCGCCCCCCGACGCCGCGGTCGCGCCCACCGGCGACGACGGCCTGGTCGCCCAGGCCAAAGCCGGGAACGAGCAAGCCTGGGCGGCGCTCTACGAAGCCCTGCATCGGCCGCTCCTCGGATACCTTCGGGCGCGCGGGTTCGCCGACCCGGAGGACGCCTTGGGGGAGGTGTTCCTGCGCCTCGCCCGCAGCCTGTCCCACTTCGACGGCGGTCTCGACGCGCTGCGGGCCTACGCCTTCACCATTGCCCAGAACCTCCTGCGCGACTCGGCTCGAGCCAGCAAAGCCCGGCCCCGCATCACCTTCCTCCTTCCCGATGCCCTCACCGCCGCGGCCGCCAAGGACGGACGCGCCGCCGCCTCCGCCGAGGAAGATGCCCTCGGCGGGCTGGACATGTCGGGCTTGGGGGAGGCGTTGGCCGGGCTCACGCCGGAGCAGCAACACGTCCTCTACCTGCGGGTCGTCGGCGATCAATCGATCGAGGAGACCGCCCGGGCGATCGGCAAGTCGCCCGGCGCGGTGAAGCAACTGCACTTCCGGGCAATGGAGCGCCTGCGCCGGATCCTGCGGCCCTCCCCTTCCGATGCGGAGGCACGGGAATGAACACCGGACCCGAGAACCTGGTGCCGGAAGAGATGGTCGAGAGCGGCTTGCGGGCCCTCTTCGACCGCCTGGCCGGGCCTTCCCCCGCGCTCGAGGTGCAGGCCGCCATCGTCGCCGCCGCCGCCCGGGCCGCCGGCGGGTCACCGCCGCCGCCAGGGGGAGGAGGCGGGCCGGCGGGTCGCTCCCGCTGGGCCATGGGAGGCCTGGCGGCGCTGCTGGCGCTGGCGGCCGGGCTGACCGTCGGCCTGCTGCTGGCCCGAGGAGATGCGGACCCTGTCTCCACCGCCCCATCGTCCGCGGCCACCACGGCGGCACCGGTGACCAGCAGCCCCCCTCCTCCGCCCTCGACGACGGCACCCCCGGCCACAACTTCGTCCACCCTCCCCCCGGCCACGACATTGCCCCCCTCCACCACCACCAGCACGACCGCCGCCACCACCACCACCGTCCCC
>JAFGCH010000072.1 GCA_016932695.1 Acidimicrobiia bacterium
CCAGCCCTCTCCCGCCCGAGGCGGGCGGGAGAGGGAGCAGAAGCCCTCACCCCGGGCCCGGCACCGGCAGCCCGCGCCCCTCCGCCCACTCCCGTAGCACCCGATAGGCCTCCTCCTCCGAATAGGGCCCCTCGTCCAGGCGGCGCTCCAGCAGCAGGTCCATGGCCTCCCCCACCAGGGGCCCCGGCTTGATGCCCAGGAAAGCCATGACGGCGTGCCCGTCGATGGGCGGGCGGATGGAGTCCAACTCCTCCTGCTCACGCAGCACGGCGATCCGCTCCTCCAACTCGTCGATGCGCCGCTCTACCGCCCGGGCCTTCTTCGGGTCGCGCGTGGTGACGTCGGCCCGCACCAGCAGGTTGAGCCGCTCCAGCAGTGGGCCGGCATCCCTGACGTAGCGGCGTACCGCCCGGTCGGTCCAGCCCATCTTCAGCGTGTGCGGCCGCAGATGCAGGTAGACCAGGCCGGCGACCGCTTCGATCTCCTCTTTCGGGTAGCGCAACTCCCGCATCCGATGCCGGGTGAGGCGCGCCCCGACTACCTCGTGGTGGTGGAAGGCCACTCCTTCCGGGCCGAAGGAGCGAGTGTCGGGCTTGCCCACGTCGTGGAACAGGGCGGCAAGGCGCAAGATGCGGTCGGGCCGGCAACGCCCTACCACCGCAATCGTGTGCGCCAGCACATCCTTGTGCTGGTGGATCGGGTCCTGCTGCAAGCGCAACGCGGTCAACTCCGGCAAGAACTCGCCGGCCAAGCCGCTCTCCACCACGCCCCACAGGCCGGCCTCGACGTGCTCCCCCACGATCAGCTTGTCCAGCTCGTCGCGGATGCGCTCGGCCGACACGATGGCCAGGCGCTCCCGCATCGCCCGCACCGCCCCTACCGCCTCTTCCGCGGCGCGAAAGCCCAGCACGCTCACGAAGCGGAACAGCCGCAGCATGCGCAGCGGGTCATCCTCGAAGGCGATGCCGGGATCCAGCGGGGTGCGCAGCAGGCCGGCCCCCAGGTCCACCAGGCCGCCGTAGGGGTCGATCATCTCCGGGGCGGGCACCAGGCGCAGCGCCAGGGCGTTCACCGTGAAGTCGCGACGGGAGAGGTCGGTCTCCAGGTCCTCGGAGTACTGCACCACCGGCTTGCGGCTGTCGTTGCGGTATACCTCGGCCCGGAAGGTGGTGATCTCCAGCTTCACCCCATCCTTGAGCACCCCCACCGTGCCGAAAGCCTCCCCCACCGTGTAGACCTCGTCGGCCCACCCCGACACGAGCCGACGTACTTCGGCGGGTCGCGCCGCGGTGGCGAAGTCCAGGTCTCCGGCAGCCCCGGTGCGCCCCAGCAAGGCATCACGCACACTGCCGCCCACCAGGAAGAGGCCGTGGCCTCCGGCCGCGAAGCGGCGGGCCAGGGGCACCGCCAGGCCGTCGTCTCGCAGCAGGGGCTCGAGGCGGGCAGGGATCATCCCCCGCCATGGTAGGTGCCGGGCCGCCCGCCTAGGTGGGGATCAGCCCCGTCTGCTGGGCCCGCAGGCGCAGGTCGCCCGGCTTGGTGGCGTGGCGCAAGCCCTCGGCGAATGTGATCACCCCGGCGGCGAAGAGCCTCAGGATGCATTGGTCGAAGGACTCCATGCCGTAGTAGCCGCTCTGGGCGATCACGTCGGGGATCTCGGCGGTGAGCTGAGGGTCGGCGATACGCTCCGCCACCCGTTCGTTGTTGATGAGGACCTCGGTGGCCACCACCCGACCGGTCCCGTCGGCCCGAGACAGCAAGCGCTGGGAGACGATCCCCCGAAGGGAGGCGGCCAGGAGGAGGCGCACCTGGCGCTGCAGGTTCCCCGGGTAGAAGTCGAGGACCCGATTCACCGTCTCCGTGGCGTCGGTGGTGTGCAGAGTGGAGAGCACCAGATGCCCCGTCTCGGCCGCCTTGAGGGCGGCATCGATGGTGGCCAGGTCGCGCATCTCCCCGATGAGGATGACGTCGGGATCCTGGCGCAGCACCCGCCGCAGTGCCTCGGCGAAGCCCGTGGTGTCGTCGCCCACCTCCCGCTGGTGGATGAGCGCGAGGTGGTCCTCGTGGAGGAACTCGATGGGATCCTCGATGGTGACGATGTTCACTCGGCGAGTGCGGTTGATCACGTCGAGCATGGCGGCCAGGCTGGTGGACTTGCCCGAACCGGTAGGCCCGGTGACCAGGATGAGCCCCCGCGGCTCCTGCACCAGCCGACCCAGCGCCGGCGGCAAGCCCAACTCCTCGAAGCTCATGCCCGGGCCGGGGATGGGCCGCATGGCGATGCTCACCAGCCCGCGCTGGCGGAAGGCGTTCACCCGCACCCGGCGGGGCGCCACATCGTCAACGGCGAAGTCGGCCTCGTTGCTCTCCTTGAAGCTCACCTTCATCCGCTCCGGAAGGAGCCGCTCCAAGTAGCGCTCGGTGTCCTCGGCGGTGAGGGCCCGGTGGGCGGTGGGTTGCAGTTGGCCGTTGAGGCGCAGCACGGGGGGCACCCCGACCTTGAGATGCAGGTCGGAGGCTCCTGCCTGGGCCGCTTCGGCCAGCAGATATTCGATGGCGGGCAGGTCACGGGGCATGGTCACCGCCCCTATCGGCAGGCGCGGGCGGGTGCTTGACCGGCCCGCGCCGCCCCTACCCCAGGGCCCAGTGCTTCTCCACCTGGGACGCCGCCACCTTGATCATGTGGAAGGCCCGCGGCGGTGACTCGTCGCCGGTGAGTTCGGGGAACTCCCCCTCCACCCCTCTGAGGGCCGCTTCCGCCGAGCCGGCAATGGCCCCCAGGTCGTAGCCGCCTTCCAGGAAGAAGACCAGGCGCCCCGGGGTGATCTGGGCCAAGCGGTAGCCCATGCGGCCGTAGTCGGGTTCGCGCAGGTTGACGTTGGCCAGAGGATCATCGGCGTGGCCGTCGAAGCCGGCGCTCACCAGGATCCAATCCGGCGCCATCGCCCGCAGCACCGGCAGCACGATGGTGCCCCAGGCCGCCTCGTAGGCGTCGCCGGCGGTCCCCGCCGGCACCGGGATGTTGATGTTCCACCCCTCCCCCTCCCCCTTGCCGGCCTCATCGATCCACCCCGTCCCCGGGTAGAAGGGGAACTCGTGGGTGGAGATGTAGAGCACATCCCGGCGTTCGTAGAACATGTCCTGCGTGGCGTTGCCGTGGTGCACATCCCAGTCGACCACGGCCACCCGGTAGCCCCGGCGAGTCAGAGCGTCGGCGGTGACCCCGATGTTGTTGAACAGGCAGAAGCCCATCGAGCGATCCCGCGTGGCGTGGTGCCCGGGCGGGCGCACCGCCAGGAAGGCGGCATCGCCTTCCCCCCGCTCCAAGGCCTCGGTAGCCGCCAGGCCGGCGCCGGCGGCCCGCAGCGCGGCACCCCAGGAACCGGCCGACACCACGGTGTCGGGGTCGAGCGAGCCGCCCCCGGCCGCGCAGAAGTCGCGGATACGGGCCACGTAGGAGACGCGATGGACGGCGTGCAGAGCCTCCAGCGGCGCCTCCGGCGCCTCCCGTTCCACCACCTCCTGCGCCCCCCGCCGGGCCCCGGCCAGGGCCGCTTCGAGGCGGGCAGGACGCTCGGGATGCCACCCGCCCGTGTCGTGCTCCCGGCACGCCGGGTGGGTGTAGAGAAGCAGGCGCACCCCGGTAGATTCGCACATCTGGAGACCGCCCTGGTCGCGCCGCCGCTGCCCTTTCGCCCGCCCCCTACCATCGCCGCCATGAGGGCGCTGTGCTGAAGGTTCGGGTCGAAGGTGATTGGCCCGGGCCCCTGGTCCTGCAACGCGGCTGGCAGCGCGCCGTCGCCCGTCCCTGGAACGCCGCCACTCCCCGGGCTCACCTGCGCATCGAGCGAGGAGGGCCCGGCTTCCTGGAAGAATGCGCCCGGGCCCTGCTGGGCCTGCCCGGCCTCGCCGGGGTCCTCTCCCCACCGCTCCTCCCCCCCGCCCGCCCTCCCTGGGAACAGGCCGGGTTCGGCCCCCATGCCCGCCTCATCCTGATGCGCCGAGAACTGGACGGCCTGCCTCCCCCGGCCCATCTCGTGACGCCCGGCGACCTACGCGACCTCGACGACGCCCTGGCGGTGGACCAGGCCGCCTTCGACACCTTCTGGCAATTCGACCGCACCGCCCTTCTCGAGGCGGTGCAAGCCACCGCCCGCCACGCCATCCATCTGGTGCGCCGGCCCGGCGGGGGGCTGGCGGGTTTCGCCGTCATCGGCCGCCAGGCATCCCATGCGTACCTGCAGCGGGTGGCCGTCGACCCCGCCTGGCAGGGGAGAGGCCTGGGCCGCTCCCTGGTCCGCGCCTCGGCCGCCTGGGCGGAGGCGCAGGGGGCCTCGGCCCTGCTCCTCAACACGCCCGAGGGCAACCTTGCCGCCGCCGGCCTCTACGCCGCGGAGGGGTTCCGCACCGTGACCCGCGACCTCATGGTGCTGGGACGCACTGCCTGAGCCCCACCTTCCCCCGGACCGGCTCCGGGGCGAAGGCCGACGACGGCGAAGCATCCGGGCATCGGCTGCCACCACCGCGGCCCATCGCCCCGCCTCTTCCCGGCGCAAGCCTCTCCGCCGCGGTATGGTCTGCTCCACTCGGACCCGGATGGAGAGATGATCCGCATCGTCACCGATTCCTCCTGCGATCTCCCCGACGACGCCCTCGCCCGCCACCGCATCGAGGTCGTACCCCTCACCATCCGCTTCGGTGAGGAGGAACTGGTCGATCGCGAGGAGTTGAGCGGCGACGAGTTCTGGCGCCGGCTCACCACCGGCCCGGTCCTCCCCGAGACCGCCGCCCCCTCGGTGGGGCGTTTCCAGCAGGCCTTCACCCGCCTCGTCTCCGGCGGTGCCGACGGCATCGTGGTGGTCTGCATCTCCTCCAAGATCAGCGCCACGCTGCAATCGGCCAACCTGGCGGCCGAGCAGTTCACCGCCGGAGTCCCCGTGCGGGTGGTGGACAGCGGCCTCGTGTCGGGCGCCCTGGGGCTGGCGGCCATTGCCGCCGCCGAGACGGCGGCCGCCGGGCCGGGCATCGACGAGGTCGAAGCGGCCGCACGCGATGCCTGCGAACGGGGCCGCATCTTCGCCACCCCGGACACCCTGGAGTACCTGCGCCGCGGCGGGCGCATCGGCGGGGCCGCGGCTCTCATCGGCGGCCTGCTCGACGTGAAGCCGCTCATCGCCTTCGAAGACGGTCGCGTGGCCGCGGCCGGCCGGGTGCGTAGCCGGCGCAAGGCCATCGCCGCCATCCTGGAGCACGTCGAGGAGAATCGAGATTCCATCGAGCGCCTGGCCGTGGTGCACTCCGACCCGGAGGACCTGCCCGATTTCCTCTCCCGGCTCGACGAGGTCTACCCGGAGGAGTCGCTGATCGCCCGCTTCGGATCGGTAGTGGGCACGCACATCGGCCCCAACGCGGTCGGCGTCACCTACCTGGTGCGCTGAGCCGGCCCCCCTGCCGGTGATCCGCGGCTCCCCCGGCGACCCGGTAGCGTTGCGCCGGTGAGCAGCCGAGGCGACGCCGACACCGTCCTCATCGAGCGGTACCTACGCGGTGACGTAGACGCCTTCAGCGAACTGATGCGCGCCCACGAGGACCGCGTCTTTGCCATCTGCCTGCGGATGTTGCGCGACCGTGAAGCCGCCCTCGATGCCACCCAGGAGACCTTCATCACGGTGTTCCGCAAGGCCGACCGCTTCGCCGGCCACTCCGCCTTCTCCACCTGGCTCTACCGCGTGGCGGTCAACACCTGCTACGACCAGGCTCGCCGCCGCGGTCGCCAAGCCGCCGACCCCCTGCCGGAGGGCATGGACCGGGCCGACGACCATGCCCGGGAGGCATTCGAGGCCGCCGAGTTACGGCCCGACCTGGAAGCCGCCCTGGCCCGCCTGCCCGCCGAGTTCCGCGCCGCCGTCGTCATCTGCGACGCCCAAGGGCTTCCCCTGCAGACGGCCGCCGACATCCTCGGGGTCCCCATCGGCACGGTGAAGTCCCGCGTCTTCCGCGGCCGACGCCTGCTGGCCGAGGCTCTCGGGAACCTGCGAACCCTCCCCGAACATCTCAGTGACGAGCACCATGGCTAGATACGACCCCGATCGCATCGCCGCCCTCGCCGCCGGATCCCTAGATCCGGCCGAGGCCGCCACCCTCGAAGCCGAGATCGCCGCCGATCCCCGGGCCGCCGCCGAACTGGCCGCCCAGCGGCACGCCGTCGAGGCCCTCCGTCGCGCCCCCTCTCCGTTGCTCTCCGATGCCGAGCGCACCGAGTTGCGCCGCGCCGTGGCCGACGCCCTCCACCTCGACTCCGCCCCCGCCGCAGCCGCCGTCCCCGGCTCCCGTCGCCGCGTGCCCTGGCGGCCTCTGGCCGTGGCGGCCGCCGCCCTCGCCACCCTGGTAGCCGCGGTGCCCCTCTTCGGCCTGCTCTCGGTAGGAGACGACGAAGCCGCCCTCACCACCGTGGCCCTCTCCGCCACCACCCTGCCCGCGGATGCCTTCAACACCCCAGCCGCCGAGGGCGGACAGCAGGATCTCACCGCCGGGAGCCCGGATGGCGACGCCACCACTCTCGGGGCCACCGCGGTGCCATCCGGCAACCTAGAAACCAGGGCGCTGGATGACGCCGCCACGGCTGTGGCCGACCTCGTGGCGGAGCCGGCAGCCCTCTTCCTTCGGGCAGATGCCGACGCCCTCCCCTGCCTGGAGCAGGCCCGGATCCTGCTGGAATCGCCCGATCCCATTGGGGCCCGGCTGGCCCGGGACGGCGGCGAGCTGGTGGTGTGGTTCCTCTCCGCCGACGGTTCCACCGTGCAGCGCTTGGTGGCCTTCGACCCCGCCACCTGCGAATTCCTCGCCGCCTACCCCTGAGACCGGCCCGAGCCCGGGCGCTCCGTGGGCCGCGCCGTCCCCCAACCCAATCGCCGCTGCGGCGACTAACCTCGCGCCATCGTGGAGGACTTCTCCCAACGCATCCCGGACATGCTGGAGTCGGCCACCGACAAGGTGCGCTCGCTCACCGTGGACCGTGTCGCCCGCATCCTCAAGATCCTCGCCTTGGGGATGGTGATCGCGATGCTGGTGACCCTGGCCCTGGTCTTCCTCTTCGTGGGCCTGGCCCGCATCGTGAACGGCCTCATCGCCCACGCCTGTGACGACTGCAGCTGGTCCATGCCGGTGGCCTACGCCGCCCTCGGGGGATTGTTCCTGCTCTTCGGGGCGTTGCTCTGGTCTGCAAGGACCAAACCCAAAGACCCCGAGGAACCGAGGACATGAGCGAAAGCCTGGTGATCATCGGGTCGGGCCCCGCCGGCCTGACCGCAGCCATCTACGCCGCCCGCGGCGGCCTGGCCCCAGTGGTACTCGAAGGCCTCCAGGCCGGCGGCCAGTTGATGCTGACCACCGACGTGGAGAACTTCCCCGGGTTCCCCGACGGCATCCTGGGCCCTGAGCTCATGGACCTACTGCGCCGCCAGGCCGAGCGCTTCGGCGCCCGCCTCCTGCCCGGCGACGTGAGCCGGGCGGACTTCTCCTCACGCCCCTTCCTGGTGGAGGCCAATGGTTCCGAGGAGTACCTGGCCGACGCCGTCATCATCGCGACCGGTGCCGAAGCCCGCTGGCTGGGCATCCCGGGCGAAGAGCGTCTGCGCGGCTACGGCGTCTCCGCCTGCGCCACCTGCGACGGCTTCTTTTTCAAGGAGCGCCGGGTAGCCGTAGTGGGCGGTGGCGACTCTGCCATGGAGGAGGCCCTCTTCCTGACCCGCTTCGCCTCCGAAGTGGTCGTGGTACACCGGCGCCACGAGTTTCGCGCCTCGGCCATCATGGCCCGCCGCGTCCTCGATCACCCCAAGATCCTCGTCCGCTGGAACGCCGTGCCGGTCGAGGTGCTGGGCGAGCAGGCCGTGACGGGCCTCCGCCTGCGAGACACCATCACGGGAGCAGAGGAGGACCTGCAGGTCGACGGCATCTTCGTGGCGATAGGCCATGAGCCCGTCACCGGCCTCTTCCGCGGCCAGTTGGAGATGGATCACCTCGGCTACTTGATCACCAAAGAGAGCTCCATGACTTCGGTGCCCGGAGTCTTCGCCGCCGGCGACGTGGCCGACGCCACCTATCGCCAGGCGGTCACCGCAGCCGGCACCGGGTGCCGCGCTGCCATCGACGCCGAGCGCTGGCTGGAGGCGCAGGAATGATGCGACCCCGCGCGCGGTTGACTCGGGCCGTCACCACGACAACGAGGAGGTGAGGCCGCGCTGCGGCCCCGGACCATGGCCGACAACATCGTCACTGCTACCGACGCCAGCTTCGGATCCATCATCGCCGGTGACAAGCCGGTGCTGGTCGACTTCTGGGCACCCTGGTGCGCCCCCTGCCGGCTGATCGCCCCCTTCCTCGAAGAGATCGCCACGCAATACCCCGACAAAATCACCATTGCCAAGCTCAACATCGACGAGAACCAGCAGACTGCCCTGGAGCACTCTGTGATGAGCATCCCCACCCTCATGGTGTTTCACAACGGCCGGCCAGCCGCGCGCATCGTCGGCGCCCGTCCGAAGGCTGCTCTGCTCCACGACCTGGCCCCCTATCTCGCCTGAGAATCTGCGACCATAAGGAGCGCCGTGGCGCTCTATCGACGAGGCGACTTCGGGGAGGCCATCCGGGACATCCAGGACCGCCTGGCCGCCCTGGGTTTGGCCTGCGCTCCCGACCAGCCCGGGGAGTTCGGCCCCGCGACAGAGGCCGCCGTCGCCCGGTTTCAGGAGTCCCGCCATTTGGGTACCGACGGGGTGATGAACCCTGCTACCTGGAAGAGTGTGGTAGATGCCGGCTTTCGGCCCGGCGACCGCCTGCTCTACTACCGACTGCCCATGCTCCACGGCGAGGACGTTGCCTCGCTGCAGCATGATCTCAACGCCCTCGGCTTCGATCCCGGGCAGGTAGACGGCATCTTCGGCCCCGACACCCTCCGGGCGGTCCTCGACTTCCAGCAGAACCGTCACCTGCCCGAGGACGGCATCGTCGGGTTGCAGTTCCTAGAGGAGCTGACCCTCATGGTCCGGGCCACCCGCAAGGCCGGGCGCGATGCTCTGCGCGAGCGCGTCTGGCTCCGATCCCTTCCGGCGACCCTCGCCGGAGAGCGGGTGTTCGTCGACCCCTCTTGCCGCGAGGACTTCGAGGCCGCTCAGGCTTGGGAGGCCGCCGTGGCCGCCGCCGGGCTGCTCGGGGAGTTGGGCGCCCGCCCCTTCCTCTCCCGGAGCGCCGACACGCGCGCCCCGGAGCGCCTCCGTGCCCTCCAGGCGAACCAGCTCGCCGCCGACCTGATCCTGGGGTTCTCCCTGCCCGGAACCGATGTTCCCGGCGTCTACTACTTTGCCTCCAACCTCAGTCACAGCGAGGCAGGCGAGGCCCTGGCTGCCGCCCTGGCACCTCGTCTCGGCCTGACCCCGGTGGGCCGAGTCCTCCCCCTCCTCCAGGACACCCGCGCTCCGGCCATCGTTGTTGCCGTTCCCCGCTTGGAGTCGCGCCTGGGCCGTGCGGTAGTCCGCGCCCTCGAAGCCTGGCTCTCGTCGCGTCCTCGTGATACGACCGGCTGATACCGCGGCGGCCGCCCCGGTCAGTCGCCGAGGAGCGCCCGGTAGATGCGCTCCAAGTCCTCCAGGGACCCGAACCGAACCGTGAGCCGACCTCCCCCCCGCTTCCCGTACTCGATGGCCACCGGTGCCTCCAGCCTCTCGGCCAGCCACTCCTCCAGAGCCAGCACCTCCGCGGGGCGCTCGCGCCGAACCCGTACCGGCGGCGGCAGGCCTTCCTGGCGGGCTCGCACCGCCTCCTCCAGGCGCCGCACCGGCCAGCCTTCCTCGGCCGCTCGCCGCGCCAGCTCCTCGGCGTAGGCCATGTCATCCAGCGCCAACACCGCCCGGCAATGCCCGGCTGTGAGCTCTCCCTGAGCCAGCAGGCCCTGAATCGATGCCGGCAGTTGCAACAATCGCAGGGTGTTGGTGATCGCCGGTCGGCTCCGGCCCACTCGGGCCCCTACCTCCTCGTGGGTCAGACCGCAGTCTTCCAGAAGCTGCCTGTACGCGGCCGCCTCCTCCAGAGGGGTCAAGTCCTCCCGCTGCACGTTCTCCACGAGCGCTTCGGCCAGACCCGAGGTGTCGTCGCCTTCTCGCACCAGGGCGGCAATCTCCTTGAGGCCGGCCAGGCGCGCCGCCCGCCACCGCCGCTCTCCGGCGATCAGCACGAAGGTCCCCGGCTCCTCACCGTGGCGCACAACAATGGGTTGCAGCACTCCCACCTCGCGGATGGAGGCGGCCAGGCCCTGTAGCGCCTCCGCGGCTATGGCCTGCCGCGGCTGCTGTGGGTTGGGGCTGATGGCATCGAGTGGGATGCTCGTGTAGCCCTGGACCGCCGACTCGGCCGGGATGAGGGCGTCTAGGCCCCGCCCGAGGCCCGACTTACGCACGGCCATGTCTCCTCCTGAACTCGGCCGCCAACTCCCGATATGCCCGCGCCCCCTTGCTCCCGGGGTCAAAGGCTTCTATGGGCTCCCCATATGAGGGTGCCTCCGCCAGGCGCACGGTTCGTGGAATGAGGGTCTCGTACGCCACCTCACCGAAGTGCCCCCGCACTTGCTCCACCACGTCCGCCGACAACCTGGTGCGGCGAGAGTACATCGTCAGGATTACCCCTTCGATCTTGAGTCGAGGGTTAAGGTTCGTTTGGATCAGGGCGATGTTCTTCAGAAGTTGCGTCAGTCCCTCCAGGGCGTAGTACTCGCACTGGATCGGAATCAAGACTTCATCGGCTGCGCTCAGCGCGTTGACGGTGATGAGGCCCAGGGAAGGGGGGCAGTCGATGATCACCGTGTCATACCGTGAAGGGGCACCGGCCAATCCCCTTGCCAACTGGCGCTCGCGAGAGAACCGAGATACCAATTCGATCTCTGCCCCAGCTAGGTCTATCGACGACGGGACCAGGAACAGATCCTTCACACGCGTCGGTTCGATCGCTTCCTCAATAGGCAAGTCGCCGACGAGGACCTCATAGATGGTGTGCCCGAAATCCCCGCGGCGAAACCCTAAGCCCGAAGTCGCATTGGCCTGAGGGTCCGTGTCGATCAGCAGCACCCTCTCACCGCCCATGGCCAGCCCTGCGCCGAGATTGATGGCCGTCGTCGACTTCCCCACGCCGCCCTTCTGGTTGGCGATGGCTACGACTACGCCGTGCTGGTGGTTGATCTCATCCACTGGCCCGCATGATAAGGAGCCAGGCAGGGGCGTCAAGGATCTCGGATGGCACCTCCAGCAGTTGCGGCTCGAGACCCATCGCCTCCGCAATCCCCATCAGGTCCCGAGTACGGTCCGGCGGAGCAGCCCTCCGGCTCAGACCGAGCACCGTGGTGCCACCCGGTGCAAGAAGCCGGGCAGACAGGCCGACCATCTCGGGAGCCCGCAGGGCACCCCTCGCCACAATGCCTTCCCATTCGTCTGCCACCGCGAAGGCGTCACCCTGAGCGATGACCACATTCGACATGGCTAGAACCCGTGCCGCCCGATGCAGGAGGCGCACCCTCCGCCCGCCGCGATCGAGCAGGGTCACTCGCGTCTCCGGCCACAGGATGGCCAGTGGGATCCCGGGAAGGCCGACCCCAGTACCGACATCGAGGATCTCTGCCGGCGGTCCGGACGGCCACCCGGCGGCGAACAGGAGCGAGTCCGCCAGATGGCGTGCCCAGATGCGCTCCCCCTCTCTCGGGCCCAGGCCACCGGCCGGAATCGCCTCAGCCTGCAGCCACCGAGCGTACTGTTCCAGGGCGACCGCCTGGTCCGGGGTCAAGTCTCGGCCGGTCCATGACACAGCCCGGGCCGCCAAGTCGACGGAATCGCTCAACCCGGGCACGGCCTCACTCGTGTTTCACGTGGAACATGGCCCGCCCGGAGCGAACCGGCCGTCTCAGTCCTCTTCGTCCTCATCATCCTCGTCGGGCGCGATAACAACCGAACGCTCCGGGTCCTCGCCTTCCGAGAAGCTCCGCACGCCATCGATCTCGGCGATGGCATCGTGGACGACCTTCCTATCTGCCGGGTTCATGGGCTCCAGCATGATCTCGCCACCCTCGGCCACTACCTTCTCGGCAAGGCGTCGCGCGTAGATACGCAACGCCTCTCGGCGACGCTCCGCATACCCGGCGATATCCAGTCGCAGGCGGGCCCCCGATTGACTGTGGCGGTGGACCATCGTGCGACACAGTTCCATGACCGCGTCGAGGATGGCGCCCTTGGGCCCCACCAAGGCTTCCGTCTGATCGCCGGTCACCTCGGCGTAGATGATGTCACCCTCCACCCGGGTGTTCACCTCTCCCTCCAAACCGAACGCCTCCACCAAGCCGACGAGGAACTCCCTGACGATCCCCGCTTGCTCCGCTACATCAGCCGGCGACGGCGCCGAGACCGTCGGCCGGGGACTCGCCGTCGGCCGGCCTTCTCCGCCACGGCTCTGCCGTGACTCCGTCGACCGCCCGCTCGACCGGCCCTGGCCCTGCCTGCCCTGTCCCTCCCTTCGGCCCGAATCGCTACGCCCCCGGCTGCTGCCCTCGCGCGACCCTCCCCGGCTCCCCGGCCGGCTCTCCTCCCGTCGATCACCCCTCCCGCGACTCATCCTCGCCTCGCTTCCACCAGCTTGGCCGGATCCGCCGGCCTTCGGCCGCCGGCGCCGCCGGCGCTTTGGCTTCGCTTTCATACGAACCAGTGCGGGTTCACCACCGAACCCCAGAAAGCCCTTCTGCGCCTCCTGCAGCACCTCGATCTCAGCCGCTTCAGACGACTCCAGGCCCAGCTCCCTGAGGCCGGCCTCAATGGCCGCTTCCACCGTCTTGGCCCGAATCTCCACCCACTCCTCCATGGGAGTCATCTCCTTCTGCGCTTCTTCCCGCGCTGTTGCGAGGCTTGGGGGCTCCTCGTGCTAGTAGCCGTGGCTCCGCCCCTGGGTTGGGACCCGGCGAGCTTACC
>JAFGCH010000073.1 GCA_016932695.1 Acidimicrobiia bacterium
CGGTAGTTGGGCAGGTCGTGCAACAGGGAGAGGCCGGCGGAGGCTTCGGCGACGATCTCCATCGCCCGCCGGTGGGGCAGGGGGCCCAGGATCTCCAGGCTCACCCCCAACTCCCCCGCCCGCCGGCGCAGGCCCGCGGCCAGGCCCGGCGCGCACCGGCCGACGAGACGCAACAGCCGCCGCGGCTCCAGGAGTCCCGCCACCTCCACCATGTCGACGGCGCCCCTCTCCTCGGTGACGTCGCCCACGTAGACCAGGTAGCCGGCATCGGGGCCCGGGGGCGGCAGCGACCCGGCCGCCGGGTAGTTGGGGAACACGGGATGATCCCGCCGAAACAGGTGGCGGTAGTTGGGTTCCGCCAGGGTGACCGTCCCGAAGCGCTCCGCCAGGCGCAGCCCCCGGGCCGCCGCCCAGGCGGCGGCGGGCCGCAGGGGGCGGGGCACCCACTGCTTGTGCCGGATTTGCGCCGGCACGTCCTCGTGCACGTCGACCACCACCGGCACCCGGCGCAGCAGGCGGGCCAGCAGCGCCGCCGGGATCAGTTCGGGATCGTGCACCGACACCACGTCCACATCACCCCGGCACATCTGCCGCAGCGCCGCCCACCCGCGCCGCAGGCGCCCGCCGGGTAGTCCCACCCACTCGTGGTCGCCGCCGGCGCTGGGGGCGGGCACCCGGGTGGCGTAGCGCACCTCGAAGGCGGCCGCCAGCGAGCGCACGGTGCGCTCGCGGATGCGGGGATCGTCGGCGCGGTGTACCGAAGTGACGACCAGGGCCCTCACAGGGTTACGACGTTATCCGCCGCCAGGCCCCGGCGCGAGTAGGCCCCCCGGGTGTCGAACACCACCGGCACCGCGGCGGCAATGGCCGGGTAGTCGAACAACTCATGGTCGGTGAGAATCACGGCCAGGGCCACCCCTTTGGGCATCCCCCCGTCCACCGGGGTGAACCCGTACGAGGCGATGCGGCCCGGGCCCACGAGCGGGTCCCAGGCCAGCACCTCGGCCCCCCGGCCGGCCAGCAACTCGAGCACGTCGACGGCCGGCGACTCGCGGTCGTCGGCCACGTCGGGTTTGAAGGCCAGGCCCACCCCCAGGATCCGGGTGCCGAACACCGGCAGCCCGCGTTGGTTCAACAATTCGGTGATGCGATCGGCGGTGTAGGCCGGCATGCGGGTGTTCACTTGTTCGGCCAGGTCGATGAACCGGGTGGCGAAGCCCGCCTCCCGGGCGCGCCAGGCCAGGTAGTTGGGATCGAGGGGGATGCAGTGGCCGCCCACGCCGGGCCCCGGGTAGAAGGGCTGGAAGCCGAAGGGCTTGGTGGCGGCGGCAGCGATGACCTCCCAGATATCGATGTCCAATTCGTGGGCCAGCTGGGCCATCTCGTTCACCAGGCCGATGTTGACGGCCCGGTAGGTGTTCTCCAGCAGCTTGGACATCTCCGCCGCCCGGGCCGACGAAACGGCATGCACCCGCTCGACCAGCCGCCCGTAGGCGGCGGCCGCCACCCGCGTCGACGCCGGGGTCACTCCACCCACCACTTTGGGAATGGATCCCAGCTCCCGGTTGCGCCCCGGGTCGACTCGCTCCGACGAAAAGCAGACGAACACCTCGTCGTCGAGGAGCAGGCCGCTCGCCGTCGCCGCCGGCACCAGCAGATCCTCGGTGGTGCCGGGGTAGGTAGTGGACTCCAGGGATACCAGCATCCCGGGGCGGACCACGCGGCGCACCGTGTCCGCCGCCGCCTCGATGAACCGCATGTCGGGCTCACGATGCCGGTTGAGCGGGCTGGGCACGCAGATGAACAGGGCGTCGGCCTCGGCCAGGCGGGATTCGTCGGTGGTCACCTCCAGGCCGGCACCCAGCGCCTCCTGCAGCGCTTCGTCCGACACATCTTCCACCGGGGAGCGCCCGCCTCGCAGCCGGGCCACCGCCGCCTTATCGACGTCGAAGCCCACCGCCCGCAGGCCGCGCTGCACGGCGTTCACCGCCAAGGGCAGGCCCACGTAGCCGAGACCGATGACCCCGGCGGTCCAAGTCTCGTGCTCGAAGAAGGAGATGCGGTCGGGCATGGATCGAAGTACGAGTGTACCGGCCGGGGTCGGTTCGGCCTCCTCGGCGCTCTGCCGTCATCGGCCCGGGCCGAATGCGTAGTGTCGGGGCTCACCAGGGAGAAGGAGCGAGCCATGCAGGGTCGGGTGTGGCATCGGCGAGCCGGGTTGGTGCTGCTCACCGTCGTGCTGTTGATCCCTCTCTCCGCCGGAGCGGAGCCCGCCGCGAGCCCCAAGGCGGCCCCCGTCACCGGGGACGACTTCCGCATCAGCGGCACCGGGGCCACCGCCCTCGAGAGCGAAGTGGCCGCGGCCTGGAACCCGGACGCCGACGAGTACCTCGTGGTGTGGGCGGACCACCGCAACGAGGCCGGCAGCGGCTCCGACATCTACGGCCGCCGGGTGGCCGCCGACGGCGCGCTCGTCGGCGAGGACTTCCCCATCAGCAACACCCTCACCGACGAGGAGGAGCCGGCGATCGCCGCCACCGACTCCGGCTACCTGGTGGTGTGGGTGGACTACCGCAAGGCCTACCCCCGAGGAGC
>JAFGCH010000074.1 GCA_016932695.1 Acidimicrobiia bacterium
CGAAGGCGGCAGTCTCGAAAACTGTTGAACCGGGTTTCCGGTTCCGTGGGTTCGAATCCCACCCCCTCCGCCCGGCGGCACCCGGGAGGGATGGCCGAGCGGACGAAGGCGGCAGTCTTGAAAACTGCTGGGCCCCAGTCGGGGTCCCGTGGGTTCGAATCCCACTCCCTCCGCCCGGCGGCCCGCGGCCGGCGGACACATAGGAGAGGTGGCCGAGTGGTCGAAGGCGCTCGCCTGCTAAGCGAGTAGAGGGTGAAAGCTCTCTCGAGGGTTCAAATCCCTCCCTCTCCGCCAACAGTCTCCCCCGGCTGCGCCGGGGGAGACGCGGCCGGAGGCCGCAGAGGGGGCAAAGCCGCGACGGAGCCGCCGCCGGGAGAGGCGCGAGGCGGCGCAGCCGCCGAGCGGCGAGGGCGAACAGCAACCGGGCCTATGTCGCGTGTTTGCCCTCACCCCAACCCTCTCCCGCCCGAAACGGGCGGGAGAGGGAGCAAAACGTCACCCCTCGTCGTCCGCCGGCGGGATGGCCCCCATCTCCTCGGTGTCGTGGAGCCGCCGGTGGCGGACCATCAGCTCCTCCCAATTGGGCCGATGGCGGGCATCCACCACCTCGAAGCCCACCAGGTGCCGGGCCCGCGGCCCGCCGGTCACGTCGAAGCTGCGGGCCCAGCGGATGACATCGACGTCCACCGTGTCGATGCGCTGGTGCTGGCGCATGTGCTCGTCCCAAGTCTCCAGGCTGAAGGCTTCGGTCATGCGGCGGGGGTCCTCGAAGTGCCGGTACAGGCGCCAGCGGAAGGCGCCGGTGCGCAGCCGCACCTTGCGCAACTCCGCCATCGCCGCCAAGAAACCCTCCAGTTGGGCCTCGTCGATGGTCCAGGTGTTCAACACCAGCACAGGGCCGCCGGCCAGTTCGGCGTCGCCGTGCGGCGTGAGGTCGTAATCCTCCGGCACCTCCGGGGCGTGCACCTCCTCCACCCCCACAATGGGCAGGCGCAACGCCACCAGACCCACGATCACGGCTCCCGAGCAGAGGACGGCAACGGCGTAGTGAGCGCTGATCTCCTCGGCGATCGCCCCGGCAAGCAGTGAGCCGATGGGCCACACCCCCGAGAAGGCCAGGGTGTACAGGCTCAGCGTGCGGCCCCGCACCCAGGAGTGCGACAGCATCTGGATGGTGGCGTTCAGGTTGGTCAGCGACCACACCCACACCACCCCGCCGGCGGCCAGCAGCATCGCGGTGAGCCAGGCGTACCGCGAGAAGCCCACGGCCACTCCCACGCAGCCGAACAGGCCTATCCCCACCGCCACCGTGCGCGCCCCCAGCCGATGGCTGGCGCGAGCCCGGGTCACCGCCCCGGCCAGCGCCCCCAGCCCCATAGCCCCCAGGAGCAGGCCGTACATGGACGCTCCCCCGCCCAGCACCTCGCTGGTCACGTTCGGCAGCAGCACCAGCAGCGAGGCCGAGGTGAGGGCGTAGAACGCGGCTACTCCCAGCAGCCACAGCAGGGCGGGCGAGAAACGGGCGTACCGCACCCCGGCGGCGATGGCCTGGGTCATCGGCGCCGCCTCTTCCGGCACCCAATCGGCGGCGGGGAAGGTGGCGATCACCGCCAGCACCCCCACATAGGTGATGGCGTTGATCCCGAAGGCCACCCCGGGCCCGGCGGTGGCCACGATGAGCCCGCCCAGAGCCGGCCCCACCGCCCGGGCGGCGTTGAAGGACACCGAGTTCAAGGCGACGGCATCGGCCACCATCTGCCGAGGGACTAGGTCCGGCACCACCGCCATCCAAACCGGGGCATTGAAAGCCGCTCCCACCCCCAGCAGCAGGCCGAGGCCCAGCAGCAACTGCGGGGTGATCATCCCGGCGAGAGCGAACCCGGCCATGCCCAGGACCGAGGCCAGCATCGTGCCCTGGGTTACCAGCAGCACATTGCGCCGGTTGACCAGATCCGCCAGCGCCCCCGACGGCAGAGCCAGGAAGAGCAGCGGCAGGGTGGTCGAGGCCGCCATAGCCGACACCCAGGCCGGCGACCCGTTGGTGAGTTCCAGCATCAGCCAAGCAGCCGACACCGACTGGAAGAACCCCCCCACGTTGCTGAACACCGAAGCCACCCATAGAGCCCGAAAACGCGGCAGGCTCAGCGGGCGGGCGAGCGAGTGGGTCACGAGAGGTCAGCGTAATCCCGCAGTCGGCGGTGCCGATCGCTTCCTCAGGTACATCTCAGCAGCCACGCGGCCGATACCCTGCCTGCAACCTCAGCGAAAGGCAGCCCCCGTGTCGCCCCGGCTTCTCCTCGTCTCGGCCGCCGTACTCATCGTCTTCGCCGGGCTGGGCCCAGTCGCCGGCGCCGACGCCGCCCCCCAGTGCAACGGCCTCACCGCCACCATCGTCTGGACCGACTACCCGAACCATCAAATCCGGGGGACCGAAGGCGACGACGTCATCGTCGGCAGCCTGGAAGCGGACACCGTCGACGGGCTCGGCGGCAACGACACCATCTGCGGGCGGGACGGCAACGACGTCATCAACGCCGGGGACGGCGACGACTGGGTGAACGGGGGCCGGGACGACGACACCATTCGAGGTGGAGCCGGCCAGGACTTCGTCGACGGGGACCTGGGCAACGACAAGGTCTACGGCGACCTGGGCCACGACCTCGTCGACGGCGGCATGGGCAACGACCGGGTCAACGGGGGCGGGGGCCACGACCACATCTGGGCGGGAGAGGGCGACGACTACATGGTGGGCGGAGCGGGACGCGACATCATGGTGGGCTCCCCGGGCAACGACGAGATGCACGGCGGCCCGGGCAACGACTACCTGCACGGCTACGACCAAGACGACACCATGTACGGCGACGGCGGCAGCGACGTGCTCTCCGCCGGTATCGGCAACGACATCCTCCACGGCGGGCCCGGCGACGACATCCTGTTGGCCGGGTCCGGGGACGACCAGTTGTACGGCGAGGACGGCGACGACAACCTCGAGGGCCAGACCGGCGCCGACCTGCACGACGGCGGCGGCGACCCCGGCGACGTCGACTACTGCGGGCCGCAACAGGACACCTACAACCCCAGCGACGGTTTCGTGCACCAGAACTGCGAGATCGCGCTGCCCTGAACCGCCTCTCCCGCGCAGGCGGGAGAGGCGCGCCCGGCGGCAGCCGGGCGCGGTGAGGGCGAACCCCAACGGAGCCACCTGAAATCGCTCCGCACTCCCGGACATGTGGAAGTGTGGGGAGCACCATGACCGACATCCGCCGGCAGGCGGGCCAGCCCACCCCGGAGGAGCGCTTTCGCGCCCTCTTCGCCCGCCACTACCCGGCGGTGTTCCGCTACGCCGGGCGCCGCCTGGGGCGGGAGGAGGCGGCCGACGCCACCGCCGAGGCCTTCACCGTCGCCTGGCGGAAGATCGCCCACGTCCCGCTCGAGCCCGAGACGCTGCCCTGGCTCTACGGGGTGACCCGCCGCGTGGTGGCCAACACCGAGCGCGGCCGGCGGCGCCGGGAGCGGCTGGCGGCCCGGGCGGGCCGCACGGCGACCGAGTCATCGGCGGACGCCGACCCCGCCGGCGTGCTGGAGGCCCTGGCATCCCTGCGCGCCGAGGACCGCGA
>JAFGCH010000075.1 GCA_016932695.1 Acidimicrobiia bacterium
CAACCTCACCCACGAGCCCGCAGGCAAGAAAAGAACACCCCGCTCACCGCCACGTCGCCGCCGAACAGGCGGCGACCCGGCCGGTCCCCCAAACGGTGGGCCGGGTGGGGGTCGAACCCACAACCTTCGGGTTAAAAGCCCGCTGCTCTGCCGGTTGAGCTACCGGCCCCAGCAGGAAGGTAGCAGGGCGCTAGGAGGGAATCGCCGCCGCATGACGCCGGCGCCGCTCCACCCAGGGGTGATAGGCCCAGCGCCACTTGGCCACGTATGCGGCGTAGCGGGGGGTGGCGTACATGCGCCGCTGGGTGACCCCCTGGTTGCGACGGCGGAACCAGGCGACGTCGGTGTCGAGGCCGATGCCGTACTCCGCCTTCTGCTTGGGGTAGATCTCCGCCAAGACGTGCTCGTAGACGGCCAGGTCCTCCCGGTTGACCGCCACCAGCATTTCCCGGGTCTCCGGATCGGCCAAGAGGCGCGTCTTGATGTCGTTGCTGGGCGCCACCCATTTCCTGGCGTAGCGCAGGTCGCGCAGGCCCACCTTGCGGCCCAGCATTACCAGCGACTCGTCGAAGCGCTCCGTGAGGCCGACCAGGGCGAAGCGGCCCAGCAGGTCGATGGCCTCCTCGGCGGTACCTCCCGGCCCGGCCAGGATGCGGGTCTGCCGGTCGCGCACCGCATCGTGGGTGATCCACTCCTCGAAGGGCAGGTCCACCCCGCCGCGCTGGACGTCGTACTGGAAGTGGGAGGCGGTGCGGGTCAGGGGCTCGCGCAGGAAGCACACCCACTCGATGTCGGGCACCACCGTCTCCAGGTCCGAGTAGGCCCGCACGTCGTGGCCCAAGATGCTGCGTAGCCGGGGATAGAAACGCCGCAGGCGCCTGAGATCCTCGGCCGAGAAGTAGGGGGCCTGCGGGTCTTCGGCCAGGACATCGCAATGGGTGCCGCCGTTGGAGTGCTTCAGCACTCCGGCCAGGGTGGTACCCGCCGTCTTGTGAATATGGACGACTGCCAGCATCATTCCTCCTGCGCCCCCATCGGCACGACCGGCGCGGGCGTTGAGCGGAACAGGAGAGCACATGGCGCGGTGGAGGATTCCGGTGATACTGGCCGTCTGCGGCCTGGCCGTGGCGGCCTGCGGGAGCGACGGCGAGACGGCCCCCACCACCACCGACCGGCCGGAGTCGATCACCTTCGAACTCACCGTGGAGGACAGCGGCAACGCCCTACGGGTCCGCCCCGGCGACGAAGTGGTACCCCGCCTGCCCCTCACCGGCCTCGAGGACGACGGATGGCTGATGACCGCATCGCCGAACCCGGCGGTCCTCGCCGAAGGCGACGACCTGCTCTTTTTCCCCTCCGAGATCGGACAGGGGCGCGTCGCCTATCAGGAGTTCTCCTTCATCGCGGTAGGGCCCGGGGAGACCCGGGTGACCCTCACCCACGGCGTCCAGCACTTCACCTTCACCGTGCGGGTCGCCGAGGAGGGCTGACCTCCTTTCCCGGGGACGGGGTTACCCTGGCCGAGGTGAGGTCCCACCCCCTCCGGAATCCCCGCTTCCTGCTGCCCCTGGTGCTGACGGCCCTGCTGGCCGCGGCCGTGCCCGCCGCCGGAGCGGTAGGAGCGGCCACCTGCGCCGGCGAACCCGCCACCATCCAGGGCACCAAGGGGCCCGACGTGCTCCGGGGCACCCCCGGGCCCGACGTGATCGTGGGGGGCGACGGCGACGACGCCATCTTCGGCCTAGGGGGCGACGACCTCATCTGCGGCGGCCCCGGGAACGACACCGTCTCCGGCGGCGACGGGGACGACCGCCTGATCGGGGGCCGGGGCAACGACACCCTCTCGGGCGGGCGGGGGAACGACCTGGTGCTCGACGCCGCCGGCAACGACCGCCTCGAGGGTGGGGCGGGCGACGATCACCTGGCCGGCGGCATCGGGGTGGACCACCTGGCAGGCGGCACGGGGCACGACACCCTGCGGGGCGGGACCGGCGACGACACCCTCGACGGCGGCCCGGGCCGCGACGACCTGGCCGGCGGCCCCGGGGCGGATCGCCTGATGCGGGTCCTCCTGCGCGACACCGTGTCGGACTCCGGCGACTTCGACGCCCTCGGCGACACCCGCTGGTACCCGAGCCTCACCCTGGAGCCCCGGGGCGGCACCCACCTGGTCTTCCCCAACTCGGTCAGCGGCTACGAGCAGCGCCACACGTACCCCATCGAGGTGCGCCCCGAGCCCGGCGGCCTGGTGCTGGTGGAGCACCTTCCGCCGGAGGAATACCTGCTGGGCATCGGGGAGATGCCCTACTCCTGGCCGTCCGCGGCGTTGCGGGCCCAGGCGATAGCCGCCCGTACCTACCTGGCTCACCTGCTGGACAACCCGCCCTATGGGGTCATGGCCGAGTTCGGCTTCGACATCTGCGGCAGCGCCCTGTGCCAGCTGTACCTGGGGGCGGGCCGGGCCCAGGTGGCCGAGGACGGCGGCCGCTGGGCGGCGGCGGTGACGGCCACCGCCGGCAAGATCCTCCTGTACGAGAGCCGCCCGGCGCTCGCGGTCTACCACTCCACCGCCGGGGTCACCACCCGGTCCAATCAGGACGTTTGGGGAGGCGAGGCCGTCCCCTATCTGCAGGCGGTCACCGTGCCGGAACAGGACTCGCCCTTCGCCGAGTGGTCCTTCGAGCTCCGCCTCGACCAGGTCCTAGCCATCCTGGAGAGGGCCGGGATCAACTTCCCCGGCGCGGTTACTGCGGTCAACACCGTGGTGACGGCCCCCGGCGGCGGCCCCTACCGGGTTCGGTTCATCACCTCGGTGGGCACGATCGAGTTCACCGCCAACCGCATCCAGTCGGCGATGAACACCCACGGCCCCGCCCTGTACGGGTGGCTGTTGCCCGCCTATCGCCCCGACGGGCCCCGCTACCCCCAGGTGATCCTGTCGCCCAGCTTCACCATGCGCACCCTGGCCGACGGCTTCACCGTGCGGGTGCGGGGGCAGGGCTGGGGCCACCAGGTGGGCATGCCGCAGTACGGGGCCCAGGCCATGGCCGCGGCGGGAGCCGGCACCGCCGCCATCCTCAGCCACTTCTACCGCGCCCTCTCACCCCGCCGCGACCCCGGCTTCCTTCCCGAGGAGATCTCGGTGGGCCTGGGCTGGGACCGCGCCACCGTGACTCTGCGGGCCGGCGCCTACGCCCTGCATTCCCCCGACGGCCTGGTGGCCCGGGGAACGGAGGCCGAGTTCCTGCTCTCCGCCGGCGCCGACGGCTGGGTGGTGCTGGTCGAACGTTGAGGTAGGCCGGAGGCCGGGTACCCTGGCCGGGACGCACCAGGAGAGAACATGAACCGAACCCTCCCCCGTTTCGCCCTTCTGCTCGCCGCGCTGGCGCTGCTGCTGGCCGCTTGCGGCGACGACGACGGCAGCCCCTTCGCCTCCGTGACCACCACGGCCGGGGGGACCACCGCCGGCGACGGCACCACCACCTCCGCCGGCGACGGCACCACGACCACGGGCGCCGGCGACGGCACCACTACCACCGCCGGGGATGACGAAGGCGACCTGCCCGAACTGCTCGAGCGCTACCGCACCATTCCCCTGCGCACCACCTACCTCACCGGCGACGGCGGCACCGAGGCGGAGATCACCTTCTCCCAGGACCCCACGGCGAATCCACCGGTGTCGGCCATGATCTCCGAAGACGGCAAGGCCATCTTCCTGGAAGACCGCATGATCTTCTGCAGCGCCGGCCAGTGCTTCGAGATGCCCGGCGAGGGCGGCCTGGACTTCATCGGGGCCATGTTCTCGCCCTACGCCCTGCTCGCCCTGGCCGACGAGGACCTGGTCGGTACCCCCGGCTTCGAACTGGAGAGCGCCCCGATCAACATCGCCGGGCGCACCGGCACCTGCTTCACCTTCCGCCCCACGGCCATGATGGGGACCCAGACGGAGTACGTCCGCCAGTGCGTGGACTCCGAACTCGGCTTCACCCTGCTGCTCGAGGCCAAGGAAACAGACGGTCCCGTGGAGCGGGTCATGGAGTTGCTCGCCGTGGGCGATCCCCGGCCCGACGACTTCGAGCCCACCGGGCCGGTGACGCCGATGCCCACGGGGTGAGCGGCCCGGCCGGCCGCCGCGCCCTGGCTTGCGGCGAGGCGCTGATCGACGAGTTCCCCGGCCGCCGGGTGGTGGCCGGGGCGCCGCTGCACGTGGCCGCTCACCTGGCCTCCATGGGCTGGGAAGCCGGGGTGGTGGCCCGGGTAGGGGACGACGCCGACGGGCGGGCGATCCGCGAGCGCCTGGAGCGGGCCGGCGTGGGCGCCTCCCTTCTGGAGGTGGACCCGGTGCTGCCCACCGGCACCGTGGCCATCACCCTGGACCCCGAGGGCAGCCCCACCTTCGACATCCGCCGGCCCGCCGCCTGGGATGCGCTGGAGGGGCCGGCGGTGATCCCACCCCACGGCGTCTTCTACTTCGGCAGCCCGGCGCTGCGCGACCCCCGCTGCCGCAACGCCGTCGCGCGCCTGCTGACCGCCGGGGCCATCCGATTGGTGGACGCCAACCTGCGGCCCCCCGATTACGACGCGGCGTGTGTGCGCTTCTGCGTCACCCACGCCGACGTCTTCAACCTGTCCTCGGGGGAACTGCCCGAGGTGACCGCTCTGCTGGGAGTGGCCGCCGACCCTCGCGCCCTGTTCGCCTTCGGCCCCCAGTGGATCTGCATCACCCGCGGCGCCGCCGGGGCGGAACTGCACCATCGCGATGGCCGTGCCTGGGAAGTACCCGGCGAACCGGCGGAGGTCGTCGACACCGTCGGGGCCGGGGACGCCTTCCTGGCCGGCCTCGCCGATGGGCTGCTGCACACCGGCGATGGGGCCGAGGCCCTCCGGCGGGCGCAGCGGGCCGCCACGGCCATCGTGCGCCAGCGCGGCGGCTTCCCGGAGCGGGAACCCCCCGGACGCCTGCTCCCGTCCTAAGGGTGTAGACCCAGACGAAGGTGGATGCACATGCGCAAGGCTCTGATCCCTCTGCTCCTGGTGTTGGCGGTGCTGGCCGCCGGCTGCTGGCAGCTCGACTTCACCTCGACCCCAGCCGGCGGAGATGAGCCCACCACCCCCGCCCCGGGCGGCGACCAGCCCACCGCTCCCGCTCCCGGCGGCGACGACCAGACGACCACCACCCGGCCCATCGCCGGGCGCCTGCCGGTGTTCATCGACTCGGTGGAGGTCCTGCTGCTGGAGTCGTGGCCGGTGCAGGTGAAGGCCGTGGTTCGGGGCAGCCTCCCCACCCCGTGCCACTTCCCGGCCTGGGAACTGGGTGAACCCGATGCCGACGGCCACATCGTGCTGAGCGTCTACTCGACGGTCGACCTCGACCAGGCCTGCATCCAGGTGCTGCACCCCTTCGAGCAGACCATCGACGTCGGCTCGTTCACCAGCGGCTCCTACGTGCTCGTGGTGAACGGCGTCGAGTACCCCTTCACCATCTGAGCGCTCCCTCCCTCGCTCAGCTCACGATCGGCCCGGGATATAGCTGTGTCCCGAACCCGGACACCGTAAGCCGAACGCCGAACGTGACCAGCCGGGGGCGGGGGTGGCGGCCGGTGCCAGCCGCCCGGCCCGCGACCGCGCAACGGAGATCCATGTCTGTCCGGTGGCCCGCCGACGAACCGGCAGGCGACCACGCGCCCGCGGTGAGGGCCCACCTGACCGCTTGCCCTCCAGCGCCGCTTCAGCCGCCTCCGCCGTCGCTGACTCCGGCCGGCCTGGTGTGCTGGGCGACTAGGCCGTCGGCCGTGTTGTGATCAACGACTCTGACCGATCGATCGGTCAGGTCGAAGACAACCACCTGGTCATCGCCCGCCTGCGAGATGCCGACCTGCGACATGTCGACCTTGGTCGCCGAAGCGTCGAAGCCGCCAAGTGAAACCACGTCACGCATGCTGACGCCCGCGCTTGAGCGGGGCTGGGCCCAGCCGACCAGTTCGACCTCGCCGTGGCGCGGCACCGCGCCCATGATCGGGATCAGCTCCTGATCCGAGGAGTAGCGAAAGGGTCCGAGCGTTCCAACACTCGTCCGGATGCCGAACCCCCAATACGAATCCGCCAGTTCAGGCGGGAAGATCACTAGGAAGCCCGCCGAGACTAGGTCGAAGGCACTCACGACCTCTGCCGGCATGTCCGCCAGATCGAGCAGTTGGCGGTCTTGAGCATCAAGAGCTAGATAGTCGCTGACCGTCATCCCCAGTTCCCAGTCCACCGCCTCTGACGCAACGGTCGGCTCGGTGTAGGCCAAGGCGAGTGCCACCCGCGGTCCCGCCGGCGGGTTCGATTCTCCCGCGATCAGCGCGTCGTTCCAGGCGGTGCCTTCCATCACATATTCAACGAGGGCTTCCCGCTTGGCCGCTGCCGAGGAATCGTCCGCATTCAGAATCACGTTGAGGGGCGGCCCGACCTCGCCCAGCATCTCGTGCATCTCGGAGTCGTAGGCCGTGTCAGCAGACCACCGCGGAGGCTCCGTGCCATAGAGCTGGATGACGACAAACGTGTAGTCAGCACCCTCCTCAAGCTTGCTCAGCCCACCGGCGACTGGTACCTCGCCACCGATTGGCAAAGGCACGAGTTTGTACACCGCGCCCCTCGTACTGTAGAACTCAAGACGTTCCCACAGAATCTCGTTGACCCTCACCAGATTCTGCCCACTATCCACGACGGTGCCCACGAAGACAGCGTTGAGCACGTGCTCATGCATGACGGAATGACCGTACACTACTTCTTCGCCATCAGATCCGCAGGCCGACATCGCCAGGATCAGCACGCATAGCACGACGCCAGAATGCCGTGTCCAGTTTCGTCTCATGGGTTGCACCTAGCCTATCTCGTCCACTAGCACCCGGACTCGATCGAGCCTCACCCATTGCAGTGGTTCTTCTGGAAACCGCATGTCCCTCATCAGGGAGTGGACCTGCAGCCGAATGTCCCAACCATGCACTCCGGCTTCCCACTCCAGATCCTCATAGCCCGTCGTGCAACCGGCGTAAGACCAGGTGGTCGAACTCGTCGGCCAGCAAGCAGCGTATGGACCCCACTCCCAGGCGGAGAACTCGACCGGACCGTTGAGGTTACGACCACCGGGGAAGTCGCAGTCATCCGCGCAGGCTTCGACATATTCGACCGACCGGTATTTCCACTTCAACAAGGCATACCCATAGTCGCTCGCAAGCCACTTCCGTGCGTTCGCACGCGCCCGCACCCGCACGTCACCCTCTGTGGTGTGCTCAGTAACCAATCGGTTGCCCTGATAGACCAGATCACTCTCGGCATCAGGCTTGATGGCGAGATAGCGCGGCGAGCCATCGACACCCCCCGACGTATAGACAGCCCACTGTGCAAGAGTGTTGAAGCCCTGCCAGTACTGGGCGCTAGTTCCGTCTTCGAATGAGGAGTTGGCGGTGAATGAGCGGTAGTTTCCATCAAGAGGATCTGGGTCCGTTATCCATTGGATGCCAACTTCATCATCCTGCTCTATCGATACCACTCCCAGATCGGCATACCTCGCCATGGTCGCTTTCTGACCATCCCAGCTGTCGTCATCCCCGACATGCTTCAAACCGAAGATGTGGCCCCACTCGTGGGTCCCCACAGCCTCCATGAGCCCGGGATGCGCCAGGAACTCAGCAGCTTTCCTCCCATTGAACTCAATATCCGTTGACGTACCCTGGCAGGCAATCGCGAGTCGGTCCGAATCATCTTCTTCCATCCGAAGTGTGATCTGGTAGCCCTCGTGGACAACGGCGTTGGTACCGTCCCAGGCCTTCACCTCACCGACCCAGCGCCAGAATGAGGCGTCTGCCTCCGCTGGGAAGTCGACGTACGCGTCGACGTAGTAGATGGTCACTGGGTCGACGTAGTACGTGAAATGGGTACCGTCAGGGTAATTCGGACAGCCGCTATAGGGCCAGCTGGCCTGCGCCACGCTGGTGCCGACCGCAGCCGCCACGATAAGGAGGGCACCAAGCGCCGCGATACGAACAGCTACAGTTGACCGAGCAATGCCCATGAAAAGCCCCCCGGGTCTACAGACTCGCTGATGCTACACCAGGGGACCAGATTCCGTCAATAGGGTCGTGGCCCGCTGTGTCGTGCAGACGGGTGTCCCTCAGCATGCTCCCCCGCTTATGGGGGGGGACGGTCACCTGCCTGACCGCTCCCCCTGCGAAGGGCTTTCCGAGTTGTCGCCGTGCCATCACACGTCTCCCCTGAGACTGAAGGTCCACAGGAAGAAGCACAGAACAGCCGCCGCAGCCAGTACGACCAGCAGCACGACGACAACGGGCCTCCAGAACCGATGGGGGGCCGCATGTCGGGGTATCCACCAGGCCAGCACGGCGGCGACGGCGGTGGACAACAGGGCTGCCTGTTCGACTTCTGTGGCCCCGTGCCGCTGTCCGATGTTTCCCCCGAGCAGAGCACCAACGGGGGCGAGGATGAGGGCAAGGAGGACAAAGAGAGCGATGCGACTCAGAGGCTTCCACGGTGGCAGTTCAGGCATGAGTCCCCCTTTGGCCGTCTTGACTTGATTATGCACCGAGAATCGGCATAGGGTCGGGGGTGGAGCGGCAGTGCCGGTGAGGGACCGGCCAGGAGGTTGGGCTCCCCGGCCACTCCAAACCCCGAGGGCCAACGGCGCCCGCAGCACCCGAGGGCCGGCTGAAGGTTTCCGCAGCATCGAAACGGGGGAACCCCATTGTTGCCTCGTCGAGGTCTTGTTGGTCCGCCCCCCGACCCCATGCCCCGTCTGAGCCGCCCAAGAGGGCCTACCGCCGCTGCAGAGCCGAAGGGCCGACACCGGACCCAGCCGAGGCCTCCCGGGCGGCCAGGGACGGCCTCCAGGAGTAGTGGCATTGGCAGTCGTCACCCTGGGGTGGTGCTATGTCAGGTTGCTGAGGGTGTTCCAGTGTCGGGGGTGGGGTACGCGTTCGCCCTTGCGGATGAGGGCGCAGTAGGGGTAGGAGAGTCCGGTGGCGTCGGCCAGCTTCTGCGGACTGCAGTGTTGGAGACCGGGCAGGATGTTCCGGCGGAACTCCTCAGGGTCAGGACGAGGATGTTCCTGTTCCCAGTCGATCGCCCGCTGCACGTGGCGGGCGTTGGTGCGGCCGCGCTGACGGCCAGTGTCTCCGCCGTGGGCCGGGTCGCGCCCTTGGGCCCGGAGAAGGGCGAGCTGGCTGAGCCTTGGATTGTCGGGGTCGGCCAGGTACTCGCTGTGGCACCCCTGGCATCGTCTGTGGGGTGGTTCAACCGGATTCCCGCATTCCTGGCAATGCGGTGCCGGTCCAGGTGGGCGTCGCGTCCGGGTCACGGGCGATGAGTTCTCCCTCCGGCGGACGCCGGCCCTGAGCTTCGCCTGAGTGAGACGAGTTGAAGTGCGGATCGATCCGCCGGCTGCTTCTGCGAGCTGTCGGACTACCTCTTCTGCGATGGGGGCTAGCCGTTCGGCCCAGGTGACGGTGGTGGCGGCGAGTTCGTGGGTGAGCGGGGCGAGAACCCGGCACGCTCCCTGCCGGGTCTCGTGGAAGTCGGAGGCGCGGAACACGTGGGCGCGGAGAAGGTGAAGCAAGTAGGCGTCTACCACGGGCCGCACCGCTTCGATGATGTCCAGGGCCAAGCTGTCGCGGTGGTTCGCGTCGGAATGGAGGATGCCGATGCCAGGGTCGAGGCCGATGGCGAAGCAGGCGATACGGGCTTCGGCCTCCAAGAGGGCGTACAGGTAGTTGAGCATGGCCTGCGCCGGGTTGGCGGCGGTCTGCGACTTGCCGGTGATCGGAGAGCGCCGGGGGCCGACCCGGGTCCAGTGGTCGGGCACACGCTGTCGGTCGGCGGTGGGGAAGCGGACGGGCACCTGCGCCCACACATCGAAGTAGGTGTTGGCGGCAAGCGCCTCGGCAAGACGTGCCTCGTCCAGGGTCTGAGCCGTGTCGAGTTGCCGAAGCCAGGCCGCCACCGCGGTTCCAGCGTCGGGGCCGGCAATGTCGGCTGCGACCCGGGCCTGTCCGGTGATCTTGTGGTGGAGGATCCAGCGGGTGATCTCCAGCCCGGCCGGCCGGGTGGCGGCGAGGGCCTGGGCACGCCGCAGGGCGGGCTGGTCGGAGCTCATGCGGGCTGAGGTGTCCAGCACCTGGCCGTCCTGGTCGACGTGGAGGAGGGCGATGCCGGTGCCAGCGAGCCACCGAATTGCCTCCAGGGTGAGGTAGCCGGTGTGGCCGAGAAGCGCCAGCCGTCTCAGTCCGTGGGTGGCCCGGTTGAAGGGGCGGGTGCGGCGGGTGCGGCCGACGCCGTCTTCCACGATGAGGTGTCCGGCGTGGACGTGGATGCGGATTCCCCAGCCGTCGACGACGAGAACGCCGTTGCGGGGCTCCAGCTGATCGTACGGGGCGATATGGTGGGTGCGCATCAGAAGTTCCCTTTCTGGTGCCAGCCCCCGCACCATTGCCGTGGTGGCGGGGGCGCGGTGTCTGTTTCTACGGGCCCGGGTTTCTCATTTCGAGGGTTTCGCGGATCTCGGCGGCGGAGCTGGTTACCGCTTCAACGAAGTCGTTGAGTTGGGTGCTGGGGAGGGTGCGGCGGAGCAGGATGGCTTGCCCGACTGTGGCTGCCGTGTGTTCCAGGGCTCGGCGATTGCGTCGGCGGCTAGCTCGGAAGGGTCCGAGTCCCCAGGGGTCGGCGGGGTCTTGGGCGTAGCGGCCGGCGGCCAGGGCGACCAGGGGCAGATCCTCGACGATGGCTCGGGCGATGGGGCGGGCTTGGCTGAGTTCGGGGATGCTGGCGCTGCGGACGGCGCGCAGCCAGTTGCCCGGAGAGGCGAGACCGGCTTCTTGCAGCGTCGCCGTCAACTCCTGGGCGGTGGGCGGCTCGGGGACGAGGGGGCCGGGGATGGGGCTCCCAGGGGAGGGGGGCTGGGCGAGCTTGTCGAGGGCGAATGCTTTAGTGAGAGTCTCTTCGGGGGTCGCCTCTCGCTCCGCCCGGGGGTCTATGTCGGCGAGCTGCTGGGGCTGCCAGTCGGGTTGACCGCCGGCGGCGACAAGGAGGAGCAGGTCGACCGCGTCGGGGGTGTCGCCGATTCCCACCCGGTGCCTTAGCCAGCGGGGGCCGTCATGCCCCGCGCGGGCGACCTTCTGGTGGATGGCGTCGACGGCGTCGAGGGGATCGTCGTAGGGGCGCACCTCTTTCTCGAAGCTCCGGACGGCGGCCGCGGCCCACCTGATCAGAGTGTTGTGGAGGCTGTGCGGGTTGACCCAGAGGCCGTCCCACCAGGCCCAGAAGCGGAGCTGGTCGAGGGAGCGAACCTGCTGCCGTAGGCGGAGCACGCCGGCGAGTTGGGTTGCCGCCTCGGCCGAGTAGCGGGTCTGGGAGCCGCGTCGGCCGGATGGGTGATGTTGGCTGGGCCGTTGCAGGAGGCCCGCCCGGGTAAGCCGATCCAGCTGCGGCTGGGCGGGCGGGTCGAAGCCAGCGGCCCGGACTGTGTCGAGAAGCTCTTCCTTCGTGATCCATCCGCCCGTCACGGCCCGATTCTAGCGGGTCGCACCTATCTGGTTCAGGTGGTTTTGCCTGGCACTTCGGCTGTCAGGGGTACGCGGAACCGGCTCTCTTCCTCCGAGGCCTGGGGCGTACACCTGCGGCCAGATGACCCGCCATCAGGGCGGGCCTGAGAAGACAAGGAGATGTGATGCGACGCATGCATGTGTTCACCACCGACGGGGTAGAGACGCTGCCGATCCGAAGTGACGAGGCAGCGTCGGTGGTTGGCCGGCATTGGAACGCGGTGAAGGCGTACCTGGGCACCGGCGACGCGAGAGCCTTCGACGACTTTCGGGGTCTCACCGTCCGGGGCCGGCAACTGGAGACGGACCCGGACGCGGTGGACGACTTGGCCGTGGCCGGGGACTTGGACATTCTGGACATCTACGACCTGCCGCCGGAGGCGACCCAGTGAGCGGCCTCCGCGTCTCCGACCCGGACGGGGAGGCGGCTCGTCGTTTCGAGGAGCAGGCACGGCGGCTCGGTACCCGCACCCCACGGTGCCGGAAGCCGGGCTGTCGGGAACGGAACCCATTCGCCCTGACGGGGGCAGAACCGGACATCCTCTGCTACGAACACCGGGCCGAGTTGGCGGGCCGGTCCTGGGTCGAAGCCCACCATGTCGCTGGCCGGCACAACGACCCCACCGTGGTGATGGTGCCAGCTAACGAGCACCGGCTGCTCAACGACCGGCAGCGGGACTGGCCCCAGGCGACGCTGCGGAACCCGGGGGGGAGTCCGCTGCTACGGGGAGCGGCCACGTTGCGGGGCTGGCTGGATGTCCTGTGGCTGATCCTGACCCGGCTAGTCGCCTGGATCCCTGCCGCGCTGGAGGAGCTGGACCGGCTGCTCACGGAGACCGTTGGTAGTCGCTGGTGGGAGAGACTGGGATGGAATCCGGCCGGCTGATCCCGCCGGCGGAGGAGTTGGAGGTGGCGGTGCGGGGCTGGGCACCGCCCGACTACCGCCGCCACCTCCCACCCCCCAACGACGAGCTGGGGTGGATTGATCTGGGGCCGTCGGAGTGGTCGGTGTGCTTCGACTGTGAAACCACCGCGGATGCGGCGCAGCGGCTCCGCTTCGGTGCCTACCAGGTGCGGCGAGGTGATCTGCTGGCCGAGTCGGGTCTCTTCTACACCCCGGGCGGGATCACCGACACGGAGCTGATCCTGCTCCGCACCTACACGGAGCAACATGGCTTGCGGCTGTTGACCACCGCCGAGTTCGTCGAGCGGGTGCTCCTCCGCTACTGCTATGACCTGCGGGGTCTGCTGGTCGGCTTCAACCTGCCCTTCGACATTTCCCGCATCGCCCTCGCCCACTACAAGACCCGGAGCCGGGTACGCAAGATGCGGGGCGGCTTCTCCTTCCCCCTCAGCGCCGACGACCGCCGCCCTGTCGTCCAGGTGAGGCGGGTCGGAGCCCGGGCGGCGTTCATCCGCTTCGCCGATCCGGGCGGCCGGCCACCAGAGCGGCGCAACCGGGAAGCAGGCGGCCAGACGGCACCCTTCGACGGCTATGTGGTCGACGTGCAGACCCTCGCCGCCGCACTCCTCAGCCACAAGGGCGGCCTCGGCCCCCTCGCTGACCTGCTGGGTACCGAGCACCGCAAAGGAGACTTCGAGGACTTCGACAGCCCTATCACCCCCGAGATGCTCGACTACGGGCTGGGCGATGTGCAGGTCACCTGGGAATGCTTCCAGGCGCTGCGGGACCGTTACGCCACCTACCGGCTCACCCAGACCCCCTACTGGCGGGTGCTTTCGGAGGCGAGCGTCGGCAAAGCCCACCTGAAAGAGATGGGGCTGCGGCCCTGGCGAGCCACTCAGGCCGACTTCCCCGACTGGCTGCTCGCCATCGTGATGGAGACCTACTACGGGGGCCGGGCCGAATGCCGTATCCGGCTGACCCCGCTGCCGGGGGTGCTGGTCGATTTCGCCTCCCAGTACCCCACCGTGTTCGCCCTGCAGGAACTGTGGGAGTTCCAGATCGCCCAGCGGATCGAATGGGCGGAGGAGGACCCGGCGATTGCCCAAGCGATCCTCAGCGAAGTGACCCCAGAACGAGTGTTGGACCTCGGGTTCTGGCCGCACCTGCACCGCCTGGTGCTCATCGAACCCGACAGTGACCGGCTGCCCACTCGGGCCCGCTTCGGCCGAAGCATCGGACGGCCCGCACCGTGGAACGTCGCGGTCTGCACCAGGGTGGGCGGACCGGCACAGTGGTGGACCCTGGCCGACGCCGCCGCCTCCACCCTGGAAACTGACCGGCCCCCCAAGGTGCTGCGCAGCATCCGGTTCACCGCCGGCCCACCGCAAGCAGCCCTCCGGCCCCTGGACATTGCGGGAGACCCCAACTACCGGGTCAATCCGTACACGGACAACGGGGTGCGGCGGCTGGTCGAACTACGCGCCCACTTCAAGACGCTACGCGACCAGGCCCGGAATGCGGGCGACGAGGCCGCCTACCGACGGTTCGACGCGATCCAGCAAGGGTTGAAGATCGCCGCCAACGCGGTGGCCTACGGCATCGGCATCGAACTCAACAGCCAAGACCACGCCAAGAAGGTCGGGGTCACCATCCACCACCCCGACGGTTCCGCCCTCCACCAGCGGCTACCCCGGTCGGAGAACCCGGGCACCTGGTTCCACCCGATCATCGCCACCCAGGTCGCCGCAGGTGGCCGACTCCTCCTCGCCACCGCCATGCGGCTCGTCCACCAGGCCGGCGGCGACTACATGTTCTGCGACACCGACAGTCTCAACATCGGAGCCACCAGGGAGGGAGGAACCCTGCCGTGCCCGGGCGCACCCGGCGGGCAGATCACCCTCCTCAGCTGGCAGCAGGTGCAAGAAATCACCCGCCAGTTCGAGACGCTCAACCCCTACAACCCGGAGCTCATCCCCGGCTCCATCCTCCGCATCGAAGACATCAACCGCGACCGAGCCACTGGGGCGCAGCGGCCCGTCCACTGCCTGTCGGTCGCCGCCAAACGCTACGCCCTGTATGAGGGCCCCGACGGGCGGCCCCGCATCGTCGGCAAGGCGGGCGAGCGCAAGCGGTGCGAACACGGCCTCGGTCACCTCCTCCCACCCACCGGCCGCAAGGGCAAAGACTGGATCACCCCGTGGTGGGAGCACCTCATCGCCCTGGAACTCGGAATCGACGACCCGGAGCCGGAGTGGTTCGGCCTGGCCGCCATAGGCCGGCTCACCCTCGCTTCCCACCACGAAGCCGACACCTTCACCGCCTACAACCACACCCGGCCCTACCAGGAGCAGGTGCGGCCCTTCGGGTTCCTCAACATCGCCCACCCCGACCCCATCGAAGTCGCCCTCCCCGACGGGCCCCGCTGCCTCATCGCCCCATATGACAGAGACCCCCGGCGGCGAATGGGCCGGGCCTGGTGGTTCGACCGGCACCGGCCCGACCGCCAACCCCGCACCATCCGCACGGGCCACCCTGAAGAGCAGATCGACGGGGAGATCGCCGTTCAGTCCTACCGGGACTACTTCCACACCTACCGCCGACACCCCGAAGCCAAGACCGCCGCACCGGACGGCAACCCGTGCCGGCCCCGGACCCGCGGCCTCCTCCAACCCCGAAGCATCCACGCCTCTGAGATTGTCCGCGTAGGCAAGGAGGCCAACCGGGCCGGCGGCAATCCCGACCTTGCCCTCGACCCCCAGGACCACCCCATCCAATACCCCGAACAACCCACCTGCCAAGGCTGCGGGACGTCCCTCACTGGGCGGCAACGCCGCTGGTGCGGAGACGTGTGCCGCAAACACCAAGAACGGAAGAGACAACCATGACCCTGCTCCGCCGACTCCTCACCGGACACCTCCAGACACTGCAGCCCCGGGCCTGCGAAGAGTGCGGGACTCCCCTCACCGGGTATCGCCGAGACGCCAAATGGTGCTCGGATGCCTGCCGCATGCGCCACCAGCGACGCCGCAACCAGCCCATCAACCTCGGCCAGTACTACGGGCTCCGCCCCGCTCGCCGGACCTGCCCCATCTGCGGCACCGCCGTCACAAGCCGACGAGCCACCTACTGCGGGGCCAACTGCCGCAAGAAGGCGTCCCGAGCAAGATCTGATTGAAGCTGCCGGAGACCGCTAAGGCACCAGCGTCTCGCCCGGCAAAGGGACAAGGCAGAAGTCACGAAACCAACACTCCGCGCGCTCCGTGAATCGGTGGACCTGTCCCGTGTCAAGTTTCTGAGACAGATTCGTGGGCTGGCGGTTGGGTGGTCGGGGTCTGTCGGTAGAGGTCGAGGGGTCGGCGCA
>JAFGCH010000009.1 GCA_016932695.1 Acidimicrobiia bacterium
ACGAAACCACCGCTCCCGACGAGACCACCGCCCCCGAGGAGGACACCACCTCGAGCACCAACTTCACCGTCTCGGGCACACCGGTGGGCTCGGTGGACGACCCGCCCGGCGACGCCGCCGGATGTGCCGGCGGCGGCCCCACCCAATCTCCACTGGACATCACCGACGTCCAGGTCATCCTGGGCAGCACTCTCAGCGTCGGAGTCACCGTCTCCCAGCCCGCCGAGCAGTTCTTCGCCGCCGGGAGCAACTGGTGGAGCGCCTACCTGCGGGCCGACCTCAAGGGCACCCTCCCCAACGGCTCACCCTGGGCGGCGGCGTTCCTGGCCGACCAGTACCGGGGCACCGCCATGCTCGGCCTGGTCGACCCGGCAACCGGCGATGTGATCCCCAACGGGGTGAGCTTCGTCGGCAACCAAATCTGGTTCCAGCACGCCTTCGACCCGATGCCGACGATCACCCAGGTGGACCTGTCCACAGCCGCCGGTGAGACCGAGCAGTCCCCGGCAGCCTGTGACCAGGCGACGGTGATCGGCGAGTAACCCGCTCGGCGGGGCCACTTGGACCTCGGCGGCCGGTTCCGGCACCTCGCCTCTGCGAAGACCGCCTCATCCGGCAGGGCTCGGCACCCTTCAGGAGATCTCCTCGACGATCCGGGAGGCGGCTTCGGCCGCCCCGGCGGCCACCGCGGGGCCGAGCCCCGTGCCGATGGCGAAGGAAGACCCCTCCACCCCGTAGACCACCAGCGCCGCCGGCAACCGCCCCAGAGCGCGCCCCATCTCGATGGCCGCCCCCGCCCCGAGGGCGTGCGTGGACACCAACTGGACCTCGGCGGGCAACGGCCCGGCGGCGGTATCGAAGCGCCGCACCGTGCCCACCGGCGCGCCCGACACCATGGCATCCGCGATGAACACCCGTCGCGCCCCAGCCCACGCTTCCAGCAACTGCGCCGGGTCACCGCCGCTGAGGCTCACCCGGCGCACCTCCGCAGGCAGGCGGCCTTCGAGGAGCGCCAGGACCTCGGTCCCAACCCCGTCGTCACCTCGATCTGGATTGCCGACGCCGATTACTACGGCGTCCTCACCCACGATCGATCTCGACCTTGAGGAAGTGGGTGGCGCAGGAGATGCAGGGGTCGTAGTTGCGCACGGTCTGCTCCAACCGCCACTGCAGTTCGTCGTCGGGCAGGTCGAGCGAGGTCTCGAGCACCCGGCGCAGGTCGTCCTCGATGCTCATCTGGCTCTGCGCCGTGGGAGGGCAGATCTGGGCGTCGAGGATGTACCCCTCTTCGTCGAGGCGATAGCGGTGGTAGAGCATGCCGCGCGGAGCCTCACTGGCCCCGTGGCCCTCTCCCGCCTTCACTTCGAAGGGGACGTCCGGACGAGCAGGAGCCTCATAGGCATCGATGAGGCGCAGGGCCTCCTCCACAGAGTGCAGCGTCTCCAGGCAGCGCACCACGATGCTCTTGAACGGGTTGAAGCAGGTCGGGCCCAGGCCGGCCTTGGAAGCTGCCTGCTGCACGCGGGGGCTGAGCTTCTCGAAGTTGAGGGAGTAACGGGCCAGGGGCCCGCAGTGGTAGGAGCCGCGCTCCCGCACCTTCGACTGCAAGGCGTTCGACCTGGCAACGTGCACCTCTTCGAACACGTCGTTCCACCCAGAGACCGGCACGTCGATGCCCTTGTTCGAAACCAGACGCCCCTCGTTGAAGGGGTATTCGTCGGGGTGGGACACCGAGACGTACTCGAAGTCCTGCTCGATCTCAGGGAAGGGCAGGCCGCCGGTGAACTCCACCGCCCAAGTGGCGGCGTCGAGGGCCCACTCCAGGTTGGGGACCAGTGCCTCCAACTCCTTCTTGGTGGGCACCTTGTACCAGCCGCCCACTTTCACGTTGATGGGGTGGATCTCCCGGCCGCCGAGCACGGTGACGATGTCGTTGCCCACCTTCTTCAGTCTCAGCGCCTTCTCCACGGCATCGCGGTGGTCGGCGGCCATGTGGATGGCGCTCTGGTATCCCAGGAAGTCGGGGAGATGCAGCATGAAGGCGTGTAGCACATGGCTCTCGATCCACTCCCCGCAGTAGATGAGGCGACGCAACTCGCGCAACGCCCCGTCCATCTTGACTCCGAAGATGGACTCCATGGCGTGCGCCGAGCTCATCTGGTAGGCGATCGGGCAAATGCCGCAGATGCGGGCGGTGATATCGGGGGCATCTCCGAAACGCCGCCCGCGCAGGAAGGCCTCGTAGAAGCGCGGCGGTTCGAAGATCCCGAACTCCACGATCTCGACCTGCCCGTCCCGGACACGGACCTTCAGGTTCCCCTCGCCCTCCACTCGGGCGAGGTAATCGACGCTGATGGACCGCGTCTCAGGCTTGCTGGGCGTAGACATCACTGGCCTCCCGGAAGGGCTCGGCGTAGGCGTTGAAACCGCGCAGGGCGTTGACCAGGGCCCGGTCGTCCACCCCCATGGACCGCCACCACTCGCCCAAGGCGAGCACATTGGGGGACTCCATTGGCCCGAAGCACCCGTAGCAGCCCCGGTTGTAGGCCGGGCAAAGGGCCCCGCACCCCGCCTGGGTAACGGGCCCCAGGCACGGGATCCCCTGAGCGACCATCACACAAGCCGTGCCCCGCCGCTTGCACTCCACGCACACGCTGTAGGAGGGGATGTTCGGCTTGCGGCCGTGGAGGAAGGCGTTCACCACCTCGATCAGCTGCCACTTGTTGATGGGGCAGCCCCGCAGTTCGAAGTCCACCGCCACATGGTCGGCCACCGGTGTGGAAGTCTCCAAGGTGGAGATGTACTCGGGGTGGGCGTACACGTACCGGGTGAACTCGGTCACATCCTTCCAGTTGCGCAGCGCCTGGATGCCCCCGGCGGTGGCGCAAGCCCCGATGGTGATGAGGAACTTCGACTGCGCCCGGATCTCCTTGATGGCCTCCAGGTCGTGGGGGGTGGTGATCGAGCCTTCCACCAGGGTCAGGTCGTAGGGGCCCTCCATGTACTCACGGGAGGCCTCGGGGAAGAAGGCGATCTGCACTGCGCCGGCCACCGTCAACAACTCGTCCTCGCAATCGAGCAGGCTCAACTGGCAGCCGTCGCAGGAGGCGAACTTGAAGACGCCGAGCTTGGGCTTGCTCATCAGACCTCCCGGACCTGGAACATCGTCTCGGCCTCGTCGTAGCCGAAGACGGCGCCGTCGCGACACACGAACTTGGAACCCACCTGGCAGTGGCCGCACAGGCCGATGCCGCACTTCATGTTGCGCTCCATGGACACGAACAAACGGCTGGGCGACATGCCCCGGTGCAGCAGTTCGGCGGCGGCGAAACGCATCATGATCTCCGGGCCGACCACCATGCCCACCGCCTGATCGGCATCAAACTCGGCCCGCGGGATCAGCGTGGTCACCACGCCCACCCGGCCTCGCCAGCCGCCCGTGGCCGAGTCCAGCGTCACCTGGAGATCCACATCGAAGCGGCCGCGCCACTCCTGGATCTCCTCGGGATAGAGGAGGTCGGCCGAGGTGCGCGCCCCGATCAGGATGAGAACCCGGTTGTAATGATCCCGGTTGGCGAGCAGTTCATGAATGGCCGGGCGCAGCGGCGCCAGGCCGATGCCGCCGGCCACCACCACCACGTCGCGGCCCGCCGCGTAGCCCAGCGGCCACGGCGTCCCAAACGGCCCGCGCACCCCGATGACGTCGCCGCGCTGCAGGCTCGCCAGCGATTCGGTGACCTTGCCCACCTTGCGGATCGTGTGGAGCAGGCGGCTCTCGTCGGCGGGGTCGCCGGAGATCGAGATGGCCGACTCCCCGATCCCAAAGGCGTAGAGCATGTTGAACTGCCCCGGACGGAACCCGCGCCAGCCCGGCGGTGGATCGAGGGCCAGGCTCACCGTATCGTGGGTCTCCTCCCAGCGGCCCAGCACCCGGCAGGGAATGGGGGCCATGGGGCCGGCGGCGGCCCCCGGCAGCGGCCCAGCGGCCTGGGCCACTGCTCGCTCCCGAGCCTGGACCAGCACTTCGACCCGCCGCTCCAGCCCGCGACGCACCATCTCACGGAACTCGTCCGGGGTGAAAGGCTTGGGGAGGAAGTCGAAGGCGCCCCGCTTCATAGCCTCCACAGCCAGGCTCACCGTGGCATACCCGGTAATTACGATGGCCACCGAGGTGGAGTCGGCGGCCCGCAGGCGCTCGAGCACCTCCATCCCGGGCAGGCCCGGCATCTTCAAGTCCACGAACACCAGATCGGGTGAGATCTCCGCCGCCAGGCGCAGACCTTCCTCCCCGTCGGTCGCAGTGGTGGTCTCGTAGTCCCCCGACGCCAGCATGGCGAGGCAGGAGTCGAGCACCACCTCTTCGTCGTCTATGACCAGGATCTTCTGCCTGGGCTGCACCTCTACCCCACTTCCTCCAGCGGCGTTGCCTGGATCCGGGCGCCGGGGCGCCGGGTCACGGCCGCTCTCCATAGACATCGAGCATCTGGAGCCGGGTCGCCTGCAGGCGGTCGGCCATCTCTCTTGCCACCCGCCACACCACCTGGTACCCCAGCTCGTGGTCGGCAGAGGCGTATTCGCGCAGCTTCTCCCCTTCGATGATCAACGCCTCCGTCGGCCCCATGGCGCGGGCATCGAATGCCCACCGGTAAGGCGGGAACAACCAGGACCACCCCAGGGCGTCGCCGGCATGCAAGGTCCCCACGATGCGGGATCCCGAACCGGGAGCGGGCACCTCGAGGGCGACGTCACCCCGCCGCAGCAGGTAGAGGATCCGGGCCACGCCACCGGAACGGAAGATCACCTGGTCGGTGGAGAATTGCTCCACGCGGCTCACGCACTCCGCCACGCGCCGCACCTGCGCCTCCTCCATGCCCACCACGAACGGATGGGCGGCGAGCAGCTCGGCTACCGGCGGCGAATTCTGGTCCTGCCCGGCCATCACACCACCTCCTGCTTGCTCCTGATAGCGGCGGCCTCGGCGGTGATGTCGATGCCGACCGGGCACCAGGTGATGCACCGGCCGCACCCCACACAACCGGAGGTACCGAACTGGTCGAACCACCAGGCGAGCTTGTGGGTCATCCACTGGCGATAGCGGGCGGCAGCGCTGGCCCGGTGCGGTCCGCCGTGAATCAAGGAGAACTCGTAGTTGAAGCAGGAATCCCAGCGGCGCACCCGCTGCGCCTGCCGGCCGGTGAGATCGGTGGTGTCCTCCACATTGGCGCAGAAGCAGGTGGGGCACACCAGCGTGCAGTTGGCGCAGGTGAGGCACCGCTTGGCCACCTCCTGCCAGTGGGGGTGCTCCAGGCTCTGGCGCAGCAGGTCGGCCAGGCCGGCGGTCTCCATGGTCCGGCCCATGCGCCCCGTCGCCGCCTCCACCAGGTCGGCGGCCGCCTTCACCTGCCCCTTCTTGGCCTCAACGGCTCCCGCCTCACGCAGGACCTCGGCCCCCCGCTCGCTGCCCGATTCGGCAGTGAAGTAGTGGTCCTTGCCGTCGATCACCTCGGTGAGCACTATGTCGTAGCCGGCAGTAGCGGCCGGGCCCGTCCCCATAGAGGCACAGAAGCAGGTGCCCCCGGGCTCGGTGCAGTTCACCGCCACCAGGAAGATCCCCTCCCGGCGGCTGCCGTATACCGCATCCCGCTCGCCCCCCAGGAACACCCGGTCCTGGATGCCGATCGCCGCCAGTTCGCAGGGGCGTACCCCCACGAAGGCGTACCGGGGCGGCTCGGGCGGCGGGGCCATGGTGAAGCCATGGGCGGTACGCTCGCCGGCCCAAACCACGACCTCAGCCGGGTGCAGGTAGGTCTTGGGCGACTGCGGGCCGACCACATAGCCGAACAGGGCGTCGTCGTCCCGCCTCACCAGGCGGTACTTGCCCGGGCCCTGGCGGTCCGTCCAGCCGACCGGAAGGTCGGAGGTGGCAGCCAGGTCGCCGTAGACGATGGCGCCGTCGCGAACGGTGGGCCCGAGGACCCGATGCCCACGAGCCGAAAGGGCCTCGATCAGGCGGTCCAGGCCCTCCCGATCGAGCACTTGTGCAGGGGTCATGATTCCTCCGGACAGCATCCTCTCGCCCCGGGACTCCCCGGGCAATGGGGACCCTGGCCGCAATAGACGGGTCCAAAGCCCTCGCCCAGCTGCCTGGGCGGGCCACATATTAGTGAACGCTTTCACAACCCTCGCCGGGCCCGCCGCAGCCGCCGGCCTGTGCTGCGCTTCGGCGAGGACTCCGCCGCCATGGCAATTCACCCCCGCGGCACCGAATAGCCTTGCCCTGTATGGACGCCGCGAGCTCCTCCGCTCATCTCTTCGGCCTGCTTCGCTCCCTGAACCTGCCTGCCGGCGACTACGCCGTCTTCGGCAGCGGGCCCCTGCTGGTGCGGGCCATCATCGAGCGGGCCGGCGACCTCGACGTACTCTGCCGCGGGGCGGCCTGGGAGCAGGCGCAGCGCCTCGGCCCGACCCAGGAACAGCACGGAGTACCCGTGGTGAGCCTCTTCGATGGGGCGGTCACCCTGGGCGTGCGCTGGGCCGTGGGGGACCTGGACGCAGACGACCTGATCAACACCGCCGAGGAAATCGACGGCCTTCCCTTCGTCCGCCTGGAGCACGTGGCGGCGTACAAGCGCCTGGCAGGCCGGCCCAAAGACCGGGAGCACCTCCGGCGGCTCGACGAGTGGCGGCGCCATCGGTGAGGGTGGCGCGCCCTGAGCGAGGGTGACCTCATCTGACTGCCGATGTGGTGCTCGGGTTTCGTGTCGTACCCGGGTGGTACAT
>JAFGCH010000076.1 GCA_016932695.1 Acidimicrobiia bacterium
CCCCCCCGCCCTCAGAAAAGCCCTCGAACTGCGGGACCAGCACTGCACCCACCCCGGATGCGATGTTCCCGCCCGCTGGTGCGACGCCCACCACATCCAACACTGGGCCCAAGGAGGCAGAACCGACCTGGCAAACCTGCAGCTCCTATGCCGCAAACACCACCACGACACCCACCACCAGCCCTACCCCCTCAGGCAGTGATCGCCCTCGGGGCCGATCCGTCTGCCGGGTCACTCGACCGGGATCAAATCGCCGTCCACGAGCAACTGGTCGATGATGCCCACGACCACCGCCCGGATCGGAGCGTTGGGGTCCCCCACCACCTGGCGGGCCCCGTTGCCCTCATCCAGCACCAGCACCGTCTCGCGGTAGCCGGCCCCGACCGCATCGACGCAGATGAGGTAGTTGCCGGTGTCCCGGCCGCGGTCGTCGAGCACATCCACCATCAGCAGGCGCCGGTTGTCGTAGATGGGCACGTTGATGGTGCTCACCACGGTTCCGGCCACGCGCCCGATCCTCACGACCGCTCCACGTGATCGACGATGCCGCAAATGGCGTGGTCCACCGGCACGAAGGGCTCGGGCAGAGCCAGGGCGGCCTCCCGGATGCCGATGAAGTAGACCGTGTCCCCGGGCGCCGCCATGTGGACCCCATCGGCCGCCACCACCGGCCGACCCACGGGACGGCGTTCCCGGTCGAGCGGCTGCACGATCAAGAAGCGCACCCCTTCCAGGCCCTGGTACTTGACGGTGGCCACCACCGTTCCGATGACCTCACCGAGCTGCATCGGGGCCTCGCAGGTCTCGGCCGACACGCCCGCCGAAGCGCGCCTCTCCCTCCAGGTTCTCCGTCATCTCCGGGTGCAGGCTGGCGATCACCGTCGCTCGGATGAGATGCCCGGGGGGCACCCGCCCGGCGCCGATCTCCACCGCCGCCTCCACGTCGGGCACCGCCCCACCGAAGAGCACATACCCCCGGCCCCCCAGGCCGTCGGCCACCCGCAATTCCACAATGGCCACCGCCGCCCCCTTGATGCCGGCGTCGGCCGCTTCGATGGTCGAGGCAACGAAGGTGGTTTCCACGATGCCCAGGGCTTCGATGGCCCCGGCGACTGTGGCGCCGCGCACCGCGGCCACCACGTCGGGGTGCACGTCGGGCAGGAACACCTTGTCGAGCAGGGCCTCGCCGGAGGCAAGCAACCCGGCATCGATGGACTCCACCACGCTGGCGGTGTCGCCGGCGACCATCACCAGGTAGTGGCCGGGCTGAACGGTGCCGGCCCAAAGGCCGGAGAGCGGTGCCCGCTTCACCATGGCGTCGCCGGCCACGATGCCGGCCGCCACCGAGCCGAACTCGAGGAGGGCCAGGGCGGGATAGGCGCCGGGGCTCATACGATCCTCAGCGCTCCCACCACCGAGATACGCCGCTCTCGGGTGAAAGTCAGCGGCCGGGTCATGCCGTCACCCGAGGGACTGGCGATGGAGAACGAGGTGAACCCCTCGCCCCCCTGGCCCAGGCCGGCGTAGTTGGGGCCGTTGGCGATGAAGATGCTCACGTTGATGGTCCGCGCCATACGGGTGATGGTGGAGACGTTGGTGGAGTGGATGGAGGCGGTGTGGCGGAACCCGTGCTCGGAGCGCACCGCCAGGTCGATGGCCTCATCCACTGTGCCCATCCGCACCAACGGCATCACCGGCATCATCTGCTCGGTCCACACCAGGCTGTGCTCGGCAGGCACCTCGGCCACCAGCAACCGCGGGTCGCCGTCCACCTCCACCCCGGCGGCCTGGGCGATGACCGCGGCGTTCTTGCCGATCCACTTGCCGTTGATCACCCCGGGCCGGTTGGGCGGGCCCAGCGAGGAGAAGACCAGGCGCTCCACCTTGCGCAACTCGTGCTCCTTGAGAATGCGGGCGCCGTGGCGGCTCATCGCCCGGAGCAGCTCGTCGGCCACGCCGCGCAGCACAATGGTGGTCTTCTCGTCGATGCAGATGATGTTGTTGTCGAAAGAGGCTCCGGCGATGATGTCCTGAGCGGCCTTGTCGACGTTGGCGGTGTCATCGACCACCGCCGGCGGGTTCCCCGGGCCCGCGGTGACGGCCCGCTTGTCGGTTTTCAGCGCTTCCCGCACCACTCCGGGGCCCCCGGTCACCAGCAGCACCTCCACCGCCGGGTGCCGCATCAGCCCCTGGGCCGTCTCGATGGTGGGGCGAGCCACCGCGGTCACCAGGTCGGGCGGCCCGCCCGCCCGGACCACCGCCCGGCCGATGCGCCGGATGCACTCGGCGGACACCCCCTTGGCGCTGGGGTGGGCGTTCAGGACCAGCGAGTTCCCGCCGGAGAGCACGGCAATGACGTTGTTGATGATGGTGGCGGTGGGGTTGGTGCTGGGGGTGATCGAGGCGATGAGGCCCATGGGGGCCATCTCGGTGAGCATCATCCCGTCGTCGCCGGTTTCGATGATCGGCGCCAGGTCCTCCGGCCCCGGGGTGCGGGTGGCCACGAGGAGGTTCTTGCGCACCTTGTCCTCCACCCGGCCCAGGCCGGTCTCCTCGTAGGCCAGCGCGGCCAGGTGCTTGGCCGAATCCACCATCGCCCGGCGGATCGAGTCGACCACGGCCACGCGGATCTCCGAGCCGAGCCGCCGGTACTCCTCTCCGGCCCGCGCGGCGGCGGCAACCGCCTGATCCACCGTGGCGTGGATGCCGTCGCCCAGTTCGGTCTCGGGCACCTCGACGGGCACCCGGGGCTGCGCCGGGGGCGCCTCGGGGGTGCCTCCCAGGCGGCGGCGTACCCGGGCAATGGTCTCGTAGATCTCCTCGGGGCTCAGCCCGGGCTTCACATCCCTCCCCACGTCACTCGCCGCGTCACTCGCGGTACTTGTGGTAGCGGGTCTCGCCGTGCACCTCCCAGGTGTCGACGATGGCCATGATCACCGCGTCGACGGGTCGGTCCTTGGTGACCAGCGTCTGGCGAGCACTGGAGCCGGAGGCATACAGCACGATCTCCCCCACGCCGGCGCCGACCGCGTCGGCGGCGACCACATAGGTGCCGGTTTCGGCGCGGTCGACGTCGATCTGGCGCAAGACGAGGAACTTGAGGCCCTCGAGAGTCCCCTCCTTACGGCTGGCAACCAGCGTGCCTACGACGCGGCCCAGGAACATGCGCTGCGCCGCCGCTCAGCCGGCGATCTCCGCCTCGGCCTCGTCGGTGCGGCCGAGGGGGAGCACCAGGTCTATGTTGACGTGCGGCCGGGCGATCACATGAGTGGAGATGACCTCGCCGATCTTCTCGGCGCCTCGGGTCCCCGCATCGACGGCTGCCTTCACCGCGGCGACGTCCCCGCGCACGATGGCGGTCACGTAGCCGCCGCCGGTCTTCTCATAGGAGACCAGTTCCACTTTGGCGGCCTTGACCATCGCGTCGGCGGCCTCGACCATCGCCGGGAAACCGCGGCATTCGATCATGCCGAGTGCTTCTGCCATGGGCTCTCCTTGCCTCTTGCTTCGTTTGGCCTTCGCTCGTTTGGCCTTCGCTCGTTTGGCCTTCGCTCGTTTGGCCTTCGCTCGTTTGGCGTTCCCCCGCTAGCTCAACCCTTGCCGTCCATGGGCCGGCCGGTGATCCCCTCCAGAGCGGCCACTGCCGCCCGCCAGCCGACGTCGATGTCGCGCTCCTCCCCGCCCAGGTATACCCGGCCCAAAGAGCCGAAAGAGCGCACCTCGAGGATGGTGATATGCGCCGCCTTCTCCGCTTCGTTGGCGGCGAGGGCGGCGTAGGAGGCCGGCTCCATCTCGAGCACGTAGAGGGTCTGGCCCGGGATGAGCATCTGGCCGTGGCGCATGCGGTTGATGAGCTGAGCCTGATGGTCGTCGATACGGCGAATGATCTGGCTCGAGGCGATGCGCGGCTTGATGCGATCGGACTCCTCGGCCCCGATGGCGGCCAAGATGGCCGCCCCGGCGGCGCGGGTCTCGGCCTGCTCCGGGGAATGCACTTCGAGCAACCCGAAATACCGTTCCACGATCTGCATGCCGGGCTTCACCTTGGTGGCTTTCAGAGCGACGTCGGTGAGGCGGTTGATTTCGATGCCGGGGCTGATCTCCACCATCAGCGAGGCGTCGTTGGCCAGCGGCAGGAAGCCCTGGGCTACCGTCCCTAGGAAAGCGGCGTACTGGGGCTGGAGGCTGTCCAGGAACGAATAGCCGCGCAGGTCGACGTCGCTCTTCACCCCACTCCTCCCGACTCGCTGACGATAGCGATCCCCGCCGAGGCACCGATGCGCGTTGCCCCGGCGGCGATCAACTCCTCGGCGTCCTTGCGGGTCTTGATGCCCCCCGAGGCCTTGATGCCCATCTCGGGCCCCACCGCCTCCCGCATGAGGGCCACGTCGTAGACGGTGGCCCCGCCCGGGCCGAACCCGGTAGACGTCTTGACGAAATGGGCCCGGGCCCGTTTGGCGAGGCGGCTGGCCACGACCTTCTCCTCGTCGGTGAGCATGGCCGCTTCGATGATCACCTTGCAGATCACCCCTGCCTCGCGGCAGGCGTCGGCCACGCCGGCAATGTCGCGCTCCACCAATTCGTAGTCGCCGGACTTGAGCGCCCCGATGTTGATGACCATGTCGATCTCCCGGGCGCCATCACGGATGGCCTGGCGCGCCTCCATCGCCTTGATCGCCGGGGCGTGGGCCCCCAGGGGAAAGCCCACCACGGAGCAAGCCACCGCCTCGCTCCCCCGCAGGTTCTGCGCCACGCGGCGCACCCAGGCCGGGTTGACGCACACCGAGGCGAAGCCGTAGCGGCGAGCCTCGTCGCACATCCGATCGATCTCCGCGGCGGTGGCGTCGGCGCGCAGCAGGGTGTGGTCGATGAAGCCCGCCAGGTCGGTGGGGACGTCCGCCCCGCTCCCGTTGTAGGAGATGCGCGAGGCTCCCGCCGCCACCACCTCACGCACTGCGCCCGACGAGTGCGAGGCACAATCGCCCGGGCACAGCAAGCACTGGGCAAAGGCCTCACCGGTGAGCGCGGTGAGCACCCGCTGGGTGACCGCCTCGACGATGGTCTCCATGTCCTGCGTCATGAGGTCCCCCGCCCGGCCAGATACAGCTTCTCCACGGCCTCGATCTTGGCCACTCGCGCCGCGTGGCGGCCCCCACCCCAGGGTGTGGACAGCCAGGTCTCCACGATCTGCCAGGCGAGGTTCTCCCCGATCAGCCCGGCGCCCAGGGTGAGCACGTTGGCGTGGTTGTGCTCGCGGCTGTTCGCCGCCGTGGACACGTCGTAGCAGAGGGCGGCCCGCACCCCAGGCACCTTATTGGCCACCATCGCCGACCCGATGCCGGCGCCGTCGACCGCGATGCCCCAGGCGCAGCGACCGGAGGCCACGGCTTCGGCCACCTTCACCGCGAAGTCGGGGTAGTCCACCGCCTCAGTGGAGTTGGTGCCGCAATCCTCCACGGCATGGCCCTTCTCCCGGAGCCGGAAGACGAGGCGCTCTTTGAGTTTGAAGCCGCCGTGGTCGGCCCCGACGGCGATGGCGCCGCCCGGTCCGGGCCGCGTCTCGGCCGGGGCCGGAGCAGGAGCGAGTGAGGGAGCGGGCGGGGAAGAGGAAAGGGATGAGGAAAAGGGAGGAGGAGGAGGAGGAGGAGGAGAAGAAGAAGAAGAAAGCGAAGAAAGAGAAGAAGGAAGAGACGGGGCTGCGCCCGCCTCGGCGCCGCCGGCGGCGATGACATCGGCCACCACGCGGCGCACCAATGCCCGGATCTCTTCTTCGGTAGGGATGGGCCGCCCGGTCACGACGGGATTATCCCACGAAAGGCCCGCCGGGAGCGGCCCTATGCTGGGCCGTCACCCGACTTCACCGGAGTCTTGCCGTGGGTAGCGACCCCACCTCCATCTGGGAAAGGAGCGGGGCGCGGGTTCGGCGCCCTGCCGCGCCCGTCCCGCCCCCGGCGTCGGCTGCACCCGCGCCGGCCTCCCGGCGGGCCGCGGCGCAACAATCCGCCGCCCCGCCGCGCATCAGCCTCAAGGAGGCCTCCCGCCGCTTCGGGGTCGGCCTGGCCGGCCTGCGCGCCTGGTGCCGAAGCGGAGAGATAGACGCGGTCATAGAGGGCGGGCGGTGGATGGTGCTCCCGGCGTCGGTGGCCGCCCGCAAACGCCGCACTGGAGGCAGGGGGCATCGCGTCACCGGACCGACCCCCGACGGCAACGCCATGCTCGTCCCCCGCGATGCCTGGGACCGCCTACTCTCCCAACTGGGCCACCTCCACGAAGCGGGCCAACAACTCGCCGAAGCTCGCGAGCGGGCCGCCAAAGCCGAGACCGAGGCCTCCTTCCTCAGGGAACGTCTGGCCGAGTTGCGACAGGAGCGCGATGGCTTGCGGCACCGCCTCGACGCCGTGCCCGAAGAGGTACCGCGGCGCACTGCCCGCCACCTCTTCCGGCTCCCCTTCCGCCGCCCGCGGCAGGACGCGTAGACGCCGCCGTGAGAGCCCGGATCTGGGCAGCCATCATCATCTCCTCCGTGGGCTGGGGCACGGCGGGCATCGCCACCCGCGCCGCCCTCCGCGAGGGCGTCGGCCCCTACACCATCATGGGGATTCGCATCGTGATCGCCACCGCCGCCCTGTTCGCCTACCGGATGCTGCGGCGGCGGCGCTTGCCGGATGCGGCCATGTGGCGACTGGGAGCGGTGATCGGCCTCACCAACATCACCGCCCCCTACATCCTGTTCACCCTGGCCGTGCAGCATGCTTCCGCCGGCTTCCTCGGCCTGCTCATCGCCAACATCCCACTGGTCACCGCGATCTGGGCTCACTTCCTGCTGCCCGACGAGAAGATGAACCAACGCAAAGCCCTCGGCCTCTCCCTGGCCGTGGGCGGATTGGCGGTGTTGCTGGTCACCGGCGAGTCCGGCCTGGGCGACGCCGGGCGCGCCGGGCTCTCGGCCGCCCTCGCTCTCGGGGGAGTGGTGGTTTCCTCCTTCGGCGGGGTCCACGCCCGCCGCCACGCCCCGAACCACGAGGTCCTCGACCTCGCCGGGCCACAGTTCGCTCTGGGAGCGGCCGTCCTACTCCCGCTGATGCTGGCGATCGAGGGACTCCCCACTGCGGTTTCGGCCGCCGGGTGGGGCCTGATGGTCTATATGGCCCTGGCAGGCACCTTCATGCCTTTCGTGCTGTTCTTCTGGATGCTGCAAAGAGTGAGCGCCACCACCGCCTCCCTGCCCAGCTACGTGATCCCCGTCATCGCCCTGGCCGGAGGAGCCTGGCTGCTCGACGAGCAGGTGTCCTGGTTGATGGCCGTCGGCGGAGGGCTCATCCTGGCCGGGGTGGTCTTCACCGAAGGCGCCGAGCCCGCCCTGCCCCCGGCGGGCCCCGGCCCTGAGGTGGCAGGGTGATCCCGGCGGGCTCACCCCGGCCGCTCGGCTAACTTGGCGCGGTGCCCGAGACGATCATCGTCACCCGCGAACTGGGTTTCTCCTACGGCGACATCGTGGCCCTGCGCGACGTCACGCTGGACATCCCGGCGGGATGCGTCGGCCTGGTGGGAGCGAACGGCGCCGGCAAGACCACCCTGCTCAGGCTGCTGCTGGGCATCCTGCGCCCGGCCGCCGGCGCCGTCTGGGCGTTGGGCCATCCCGTCCCGGCCGCAGCCTTGGCGGTGCGCTCCCGGGTCGGCTACATGCCGGAGAGCGCGTGCCTCCCTCCCGACCAGACTGCTGCCGACTTTGTCGGCTACGCCGCCGAATTGGCCGGCCTCACCCCCCGAGCAGCCCGGCAGCGGGCCAGCGACGTCCTCGGCCTGGTGGGCCTGCACGAAGAGCGCTTTCGCCCGATGGGCGGTTTCTCCACCGGCATGAAGCAGCGGGCCAAGCTGGCCCAAGCCATCGTCCACGACCCCGACCTAGTGCTTCTCGACGAGCCCACCGCCGGCCTCGACCCCGAAGGCCGGGAAGAGATGCTGGAACTGATCGGCCGCCTCGAAGGCTTCGGCATCAACGCCGTCGTCTCCTCCCACGTCCTCACCGACATCGAGCGGACCTGCCAGTGGATAGTGATGCTCGACGGCGGTGGGGTGCTGCGATCGGGGCCGTTGACCGAGATCTCCGCCACCGACGAGGTGTCCGTGGAGGTGCTCGGCGACCCGGCCCCGCTCGCCGCCGCCCTGGAGGCGGCGGGGGCCGCCGTCGAGGTGCAGGGCCGGGTCGTGGTCGTGCGCGCGGAGCGAGCCGACCTGTACGACCTGGTACGCGATGCCCTGGCCGACACCGCGACCGCCGTGCGCCGCCTGGGCCCGCGGCGCACCACGCTCGAGGACATCTTCCTTAGGGGAACGGGAGATCTCCGGAAAGCGAAAGACCTCCGGGAAGCGGAAGACCTCCGGAAAACAGAAGACCTCCGGAAAACAGAAGACCTCCGGGAAACAGAAGACCTTCGGGGAGCGGAAGATGTCTGAGGGCGTCATCTACGACCTCGGCTACCACCCCCACGAAGGGCCCCGGCTGGGCCGGGCGGGGGCGGTAAGGGCTCTCTACCGCGACGGGCTGCGGCGCACGCTGGGCCTGCGCCGCCGGGCGCGGGCCAAAGTGGCTCCCTGGGGCCTGCTCGCCATTGCCATCCTCCCGGCGGTGGCCTTCATCGGCGTGGCCGTGTTCACCCGCCAGATGGGGGTGAACGAGGTGGAGTTCTTCTCCCACGCTCAGTACTTCGACCTCACCGGCACCATCGCCCTGCTGTTCATCGCCGCCGCCGCCGGAGAGCTGCTGGTGCCCGACCGGACGAACGGCGTGCTCCAGGTCTACGCCTCGCGCCCGCTGACCACGGGGGACTACCTGCTGGGGCGGGCGGCGGCCCTGCTCACCGTGGTGTTCGCCTTCATGGAGCTCCCCCATCTCGTGCTCTTCCTGGGCCGGGCCTGGGTGGCCGAGGAGGGTTTCGGCTCTTACGTGGCCGGCAACGCCGCGGTCCTGTGGCAGACGACGCTGGCCTGCGTGGTCTACTTCGCCGCCCTGGCCCCGCCGGCCTTCCTCTTCGCCGTCTTCAGCAAGCGCCCGGCCCTGGCCGCCGGTTCCTTCGTCGGGGCGATGCTGGTGCTATCGCCGGCGACGCGGGCGCTGGTGACTGAAGCGGGTCTCAAGCCTTTCGGCCTGTTCGCCCTGCAGGAGCACCCGGCGGTGATCAAGGACTGGATCATGGGGGTGGCAGGGCGCCGCTGGGTGCCCCAGCGGGCCGGCTACGACCCGTGGGTCTCGTTGGTGGTGGTGATGGTGGTCGCCTTGGCGGCGGGCTACCTGGTAGTGCGCCGCTACCGGAGGCCGGTATGACCCACTCTTCCGCTCCCTCCTCTGTTTCCCCCTCCTCTGTTTCCCCCTCCTGGGTGCCGCAGGCCACGGTCGAGGTGCGGGCCGTCTCCAAGTGGTTCGGCCAAAAGGTGGCGGTTTCCGACCTCACCTGTGCCTTCGGCCCCGGCATCACCGGCCTGCTGGGGCCCAACGGCGCCGGCAAGACCACCTTGCTGCGGCTGCTGGTGGGGCTGCTGTCTCCCTCCGACGGCGAGGTCCGGGTCCTGGGCCGTGACCCGCGGCGCAACCCGGAGGTCTACCGCTCGCTGGCGCTGGTTCCCGAAGAGGACGCCGTCTACGGCTTCCAGACGGCCCGCCAGTTCGCCGCCTACGCGGCCGTGCTGTCGGGTGCCGGGCGGGAGGCGGTGGAGCGGGCGATCGCCACCGTCGAACTGGCCGACGCCGCCGACCGGCCCATATCGGGGTTCAGTAAGGGCATGCGTCAGCGGGCCAAGGTGGCCGCCGCCCTGGTGACCGATGCCCCCATCCTGGTGCTCGACGAACCGCTCAACGGCACCGACCCGGTGCAGCGGGCTCATCTCATCACCGTGTTTCGCCGCTTGGCCGCCGAGGGCCGCACCGTGATCGTCTCCTCCCATGTGCTGGCCGAAGTGGAGCGCATGGCCGACCGGGTGCTGGCCATCGTCGACGGCAAGCTGGCCGCCGCCGGGGACGTGGCCGCCATCCGGCGGGCCATGACCGACATCCCCTACCGGGTGCGGCTAGAGGCCGACGAACCGCGCCGCCTGGCCGCCGCCCTCCTCGACACGGCGGCGGTGGACTCGGTGGCGTTGGCGGGCCGCATCCTCACCGTGGAGACCGGCGACCTGGCCGGCTTGGGCGCAGCGGTGGCACCTCTCGCCCGCTCCCTGGGATTGCGCCTCTCCCTCTTCGAGCCCGAGGATCTCTCCCTGGAGAGCGTCTTCCGCTACCTGGTGAGGGGCAGATGAAGCCCTTCGCCGCCCTGGTCGTCGGCACCCTGCGCCAGCAGTTGGGGGGACGGCGGCTCCTCCTGCTGCTGCTCCTGGGCCTGGTGCCGGCCGCGGTGCTGGGGGTGCTGCTCGCCGACCAGCAGACGGCCATCGCGGCCCGGCAGTCCTTCCACGAGGCCCCTCTGGTGATCCTCTTCTTCGTCGTCTTGCCGGTGGCGTCCCTGGTGTTTGGGTCCGGGGCCCTGGGCGACGAGCGGCGTGACGCCACCATCTCCTTCATCCTGCTGCGCCCCCTGCCCCGCGCCGTGGTGGCCGCGGCCAAGTTGCTGGGGGCTTGGCTGGCCGCTTTCGGGGTGGTCGGCGCGGGCGCGGCCGCCATGGCCGTGGTGCTCGGGGTGCGCTCGGGCGATTGGGCGCCCCTGGGGCCCCTGCTCTTGGGCGCCGCCCTCTCCTGCCTGGCCTACGTCTCGGTCTTCCTCGTGCTCGGGTACCTCACCGCCCGCGCCGTGCTCGTGGGCCTGCTCTACGTGTTCGTCTGGGAGAGCGGCATGACCGGGGCCATCCCCTCCCTGGCCTCGGTTTCCCTGATGCGCATCGGGCTGAGCGCCTACGCCGGTCTGGTGCCGATCGGCCGGGTCTACGTCGAGGACATCCTCGGGGTGGTGCAGCCCGGGGCCGGGGGAGCGGCCCTGAAGGCCGCGGTGGTGGCGATCGCCGCCGTCGGCGTGATGACGCTGCTGTTGCGCCATCGCGATATCGCCTGAGGCGCGGCGCTCCGCACGAGTGCCGAGGCACTAACTTGCCCGCAGTGAGCGATCCCGGCCCCGTCCTCCAGCGCCCCGGCCTCTACCGGGCCATGGGGATCGCCGCCCTCATCGTGGCCGGAGGCACGCTGCTCTCCCGGGTCTTGGGGCTGCTGCGCCAGGTGGTGTTCGCCTGGCTCCTGGGAGCGGGCGCCACCGGTGATGTCTACTTCGTCGCCTTCCTGATCCCCGACTTCCTCGGCTACCTGCTCGCCGGGGCCTACATGGCCATCACCCTCATCCCCATCCTCACCCGGCGTTTCGCCGCCGGCGACGAGGAGGATGCTTGGCGGGCCTTCTGGTCGATCTCCCGGGTGCTGCTGGTGGGCTCCGTGGTGCTGCTGGCGGCGGCCATGCCCTTCATCTCACCGGTACTGCGCGCCGTAGAGCCGGGCTTCAGCGATGCCCAGATCGCCGAAGCCACCCGCCTCACCCGCATCGTCCTGCCCGCCCAGGTCTTCTTCATCCTCGGCCAGTTGTTCACCGCGGTGCAGTTTGCCCGGGAGCGCTTCGTCGTCGCCACCCTGGGGCCCATCGTCTACAACCTGGGGATCATCCTCGGGGGGATCATCGGAGCCCTGGGCCGGGAGCAGCCCAGCGCCGACGGCTTTGCCTGGGGAGTGCTGGGGGGTGCCTTCGTCGGCATCTTCCTGCTCCAGTGGTGGGGGGCCCGCCGCTGCGGCCTCAAGTGGCCCACCGGTTCGCTGCGGCGCCACCCTGCCGTGCGACGCTACTTCGCCCTTGCCCTGCCGCTGATGCTGGGCCAATCACTGGTCGTCCTCGACGAGCAACTCGGCCGTACCTTCGGCTCACTGATCGAGGACGGCGGGGTTTCGTGGCTCACTTTCGGGCGGCAGACGATGCTGGTCCCGGTGGGGGTGATCGCCCAGGCGGCCGGAGTGGCCGCCTACCCCTTCCTGGCCCGCCTCATCGCCGAAGGCAAGCATCGCGAGATGGCCGAGGCGGTGAGCCGGGCGCTGCGCTACATCGTGGTGCTCAGCCTGGCGGCGGCGGCAGCGCTCATGGCGCTGTCGGTGCCCGCGGTGCGCCTGCTGTACGAGCGAGGGTCCTTCGACGCCGCCGACACCATCGCCACCGCCGGCACCGTGGTGTTCTTTGCTCTGGGGATCCCTATGTGGGGGCTGCAGCAGATCCTCGCCCGTGGCTTCTACGCCCGAGAGGAGATGTGGACCCCGGTGATCGTCGGCACCCTGGCCACAGCCGCCGCCGTCCCCATCTACTGGGGCCTGTACGAGGCGATGGGGGTGAACGGCCTGGCCCTGGCCTCGACCGTTGCCATCACCCTGTACACCGCGGCCCTGGCAGCCCTCTGGTACCGGCGCACCGGCGGGGAGCACGCCCGGCCGGTGGCGGTCACCTCACTGCGCAACCTCCCCCTGGCGGCGGCGGCCGGCTTCGGGGCCTGGGCGGCCGCCGATTGGGTCATGGGCCGTTTCCCGCTCCAGGGGGAGCTCTCCAGCCTGGCTGCTCTCGCGGTAGGAGGGGTCATCGTCCTGGCGGTGACGCTGGCCCCCCCTTGGGTGCGCCGGGAGCTGCGCTAGCCCCGGTCTCTTCCGAAGCCGGCGTCGGGAGAGACGCGACCACCACGGGGCGGTCGCCGCGAGGGTATCCGCAAGGGGCGAGTGATCCCCGGCTCGGGCCGCGGGCCACACCCCACCGCGCCGGGCGCCTACGATCCCGAAGTCAGATGACCGCTACCTCCACCTTCTGGAGAGCCGCCCTCAAGTGGCCCCGCCTGCAGCGCCTCGAGGTGATCGAGGTGCCCGAGCTGGGAGTGCGGGCGGTGCAGGTGCCCAAGGCGGGATCGGGCACGATCCGCATGACCGTGCTGCGGGCGCTGCGCGACCGAGCGGGCGTCGACCTGCCCAAAGAGGCGTTGTGGCGCTACGTGCGCTTCGTAGCCCCCGAGCGCTTTCCCCGCCTCCAGCCTCCCTCCTTCAGTTTCGGCTTCGTGCGGGACCCCTACGCCCGCCTCGTCTCCTGCTACCGCCACAAGATCGAGCGCCCCCGGCAGCAAGGCAAGCGGGTGTCGCCGATCTTCTGGGTCTACGGCCCCAAGATCACCCTGCGCATGGACTTCCCCGCCTTCATCCGGGCGGTGGCGGCGATGCCCGACCAGAGAGCCGAGAAGCACTTCCGCAGCCAGACGGCCTTTCTCTACCACGACGGCCGGCCCCTGGTCGACTTCATCGGGCGCTTGGAGGACTTCGACCGGGACTGGTCCGAAGTCTGCCGCCACACCGGCCTGCAGCCGGTGGCCCGGGCCTACAACGTCACCGGGGCCCCGGTCCGCCTGGAGGACTGGTACGACACCGGCCTGCTCCGCCTGGTGAACACCCGCTACGCCGCCGATTTCGCCTTGCTGGGCTACCCGGTGCAGCAAAGCCTCTAGGCGCGCTGGAGGGCGGCCCGGGCGCCGCCCTCCACAGAGACGTCGGGGTCGCTACGCCTTCTTGGTCTTCCAGAAGATCTCGGCAATCTCGTCGATCAGCGCCAGCAGTTCGTCACCCACCGCCGGGTCCATGGACTTCTTGGCGTCGCCGGCCTTCTTGGTGGCCCGCCAGAAGAGGTCGTGCAGGTTGGGAAACTGCTCGACGTGCTGGGGCTTGAAGTAGTCGGTCCACAGCACCCACAGGTGGTGCTTCACCAACTCGGCGCGCTGCTCCTTGATGAAGATGCAACGCTGGCGGAAGACTTCGTCGGTGGAGTCCTGGTACTTCTGGGCGATAGCCTTCACCGACTCGGCCTCGATGCGGGCCTGAGCGGGGTCGTAGACGCCGCACATGAGGTCGCAATGGGCGTGGGCGATGCGGCGCGGCCGCAGCAGGGACATGGTGGCTCCTCCTCGTTCTGGGGGCCGCCTCACCCTACACTCCACCCGTCGCTTGACGGAGGTCGGGTGCGCCGCATTCTCGCCTTGCTGGGCCTGGCCCTGGCCGCCGCCGCGCTCGCCGAAGCGGTGCGCCGCCTCACCGCCTACGAGATCGCCGACCACAGCATGGAGCCCACGCTCCGGCCCGGCGACTGGGTGTTGGGCCTGCAGGGGCAACGCGCCCGCCGGGGCGATGTGGTGGTCTTCGAGCACCCCCTCCGCCCGGGGTTCGAGATGGTGAAGCGGGTCGCTGCCGAGGCCGGGGAGGACATGGGCCGGGTGGCGCTCGGCCCGGGTGAGATGTGGGTGCTGGGGGACAACCCCGACGCCGGGTCGGTGGACAGCCGGGCCCTCGGCCCCATCCGCACGCAATGGCTGCGCGCCCGGTTGCTAGTCCGCTACCACCCGGGCCCGGTGGCGCCCATACGCTGACAAACCCGAGCGGGGACTAGCCTTGCCTCGCACCGCTCCTGTACGGAGGGATATCACCATGCTCCGCTCGACTCGCCCCCCGCGGCCCTGGTACGGCCGTGTCGGACTCCTTCTTACCGCTCTCGTCCTGGTTCTGGCCGCCGCCGCCTGTAGTGGGGATGACTCGGTGTTCACCACCAGCGCCGACGGCACCCCCGGCACCCAAGGAACCGTGCCCGGCGGCTTGATCGACACCGGCGGCACCGACGGGACCGGTGGCACCGACGGGACCGGAGGCACCGACGGGACCGGAGGCACCGGCACGGCGGGCTCGGGCAACGATCCCGGCGCCCTGGCCGAGGCCATCCCTGCCGGCGCCCAGGCCTACGCCGGGTTCGACCTGACCGCCCTGCCCGAGTTCCACAGCCTGTTGGAAGCCTTCGGAGAGCTCGATGCTTCCCTGCTCGAAGACGGCCTGGGAGAGGGCCTCGGCGAGGGCCTGGGAGAAGGGCTCGGGCAGGACATCGATCTCGGCGGCCAAGCCGACGAAGCGGTGGAAGGCGTTCAGGAAGCCCAGGACCTGCTCACCTGCCTCACCGACACCATCGCCTTCGACGCCGGTGATCCGCCGGCGTGGATGGGCGACGAGGCGGCCGTGGCGGCCTTCGACATCCAGATCGACCCGGCCACCGGGGACATCACCGATCCCAACAACCTGGCGCTGGTGGCATTGGCCGACCAGGGAGCGGCAGAGACGGCGCTGCCCGATCTCATTGCCGGCTTCGCGACCTGCACCGGGGCTGCCTTCGAGCAGACCACTTACCAGGGCGCGACCGTTTACCGGGCTGATCCCGGCGCGGAGGGACCGCCGTTGGCGATTGCCCTGACCGAGGGCTACCTGCTCCTCGGGATGGGCCCCAACACGGTGGAGCGGGCCATCGACCTCGGCGACGGCCCCTCGCTCGCCGATGACCCGGACTTCGCCGACGTGTTGGCGGCTCTGCCTCCCGGCCGCCACGTCAGCGCCTACCTCAGCAGCGCCCTGCTTCAAGAAGCGTCGCAGACCGTCGCCGGCATGGCCGCCGAAGGCGACGGGCTTGCCCTGCCTGCCGGCCTCGACCCGACCGAGGCCCTGGCCGGCGCCAAGGGCCTCGGCGCCGCAGCCACTCTGCTGCCCGAAGGCATCCGCGTCGACTTGCTGGCGCTAGGCGACCTAGGCGAGTCGATGCCTCTGCCCGAGATGGCACAGAGCCGCCTGCAAGACCTGCTGCCCGCGGATGCCCTGGGCTTCCTGGGGATCGGGCCCTTCGACGTCACCGCTGCCTGGGGCAGCCTCATGGACGTGCTGGCCCAGATGCCCGTCGAGGAAGGGGAGCCCGGCATCCAGGAGATCATCCAGCAGCTCGGCTTGATGCTCGGCATCGACCTGGAGGAGGACCTGATCGCCCAGCTGACCGGCGAAGCAGGGCTGGCGGTGCTGCCGGCGACGGCCGGCTCCCTGGTCGAGGGATCAGGGGTGAACCTGGGCCTCATCGCCGTCATGGGGGTCAGGGACGCCGGGGCCATGGCGGACACCGTGGCCGCCATGGCGCAGGGCCTCGCCCAGATGAGCGAGATGCCGGCCTCGCCACGGCCCTACGAGGGCGGCACGCTCTACGCCCTCTCCGACGGGACCGCCGACATCGCCCTGTTCGGCATGGCCGGGGACAACATGGTGATCACCACCCACGAGAGCCACGCCGCCGCCTTGCTGGCCGGAGGGCCCAAGCTGGCCGGCTCGGCGCGCTTCGGCGAGGCGATCGGTGGGCTGCCGCCGGGCGCTTCCCCGCTGATGTACCTGGATATCGCGGCGCTGGTGGCCAACCTCGGCCTCGAGGCGGAAGAAGCAGCCGCCGTGGCCCCGCTGCAGACCATCGCCGTGGGAACGGCCGGACGGGACGGGGTGGGCATCGTGACCGTTTTCGCCCGCATCGACTACTGAGAAGCGGGGACTACCGAGCGACTCGGACTACCGAGAGGCTCGAGCGACGTGAGTCGGGAGGGGCCCCGCCCCTCCCGATTCGCGTGGGCGTATCACTGGGGGGCCTGCCCGATCGCCTTCTGCCCGATCGCCCGCTGGTAGACGACGCGGTACTCCGCGGCCCGCGTCGCCCAGGAGAAGTCGCGCCGCATCCCGTTAGCCACCA
>JAFGCH010000010.1 GCA_016932695.1 Acidimicrobiia bacterium
CTGGCGGCCACCAATCCCGGCTTTGTGGCCACCGGTAACGGCATCTTCTGGTCGGAGGACGGCACGTCGTGGCAGGCGGCCGAGGGGGTCACCCTCGCCCCGGACGACTTTGTGGCCGACGTGGCCGTGGGCGCCGACGGCTCCCTGGTGGCGGTGGGCGTAGCGGATTCCTATCCCGCCGTGTGGACCTCACCCGATGGGCGTTCCTGGACCCGGGTGGAACGCCAGCCTCTCGTGTTCCGGGCCCGGGGAGTGCTCAGCGAGGTCACCGCCTCCGACGTCGGATGGCTGGCGGTGGGCGAGGAGCATGGCGCCGGCTTGCCGGCTCGGCCCTTCCTCGGCCTCTGGATCTCCGCCGACGGGCTCGTCTGGGAGCGGGTGGCCGTCGAGGGGGAGACCCCCTGGGTCTGCGCGTACGTCACCGAACTGCTGACCTGGGAAGGTGCGGTCTACGCCCTGGGGTTCCGGCAGGAACCCACGTGGAACGTGGAAACCCCTACGGTGTGGCGCTCTCAGGACGGTTGGACATGGGGCAGCGTCGACGTGGGCCGGCCCGACGGCTACCCGAATACCGGCGCCTGGATCGAGGGAGCGACGGCCACCGACGTCGGCCTGTTCGCCGTGGGATTGGAGATGAGCTGGTGGGAGGCGCCCGACACCTACAACCTGGCCGTCTGGCGATCGACCGACGGGCTCACCTGGTCCTTCCGGCCCACCGACTTTCGGGTCGAGGGCCGGAGCACTCACGGCTCCGATCTGAAGCCCGTCGCCGGCGAGGGCCAGCGCCTGGTTGCCGTCGAACTGTGCGCCTACGTGTGGGCTTCGGGCGACGCCGGGGATACCTGGGAGCAGGTGGCTGAGTTGAGCCTCAGCACGCCCTGCGTGACGACCGACATGGGCGGGGCCGCCTGGGCCCTGGCCTTCGACGGCGCCCGCTTCGCGGCCGTCGGCAACGACGGGCTCAACGCCGCCTTCTGGGTAGGGGATTGGGCCGAGGACTGAGCCGGCCGGGCGCGTTGAGGGCAACGAGCGATCGAACCCCTCGCGCGCCATCGCCCTCACCCATTCCCTCTCCCGGCAAGCCGGGAGAGGGCTTGTGGCATCTTCCGGCTAGAGCTGCACCGGCTCCGGCGACACCCGCTCGCTTAGCAGGACTTCGATCTGTCTCGCGAAGCGGACCGGGTCCCCGGTGGTCAAGTAGGTGGTGGTGCCCGAGCCGTCGGCAGTGCCGGCCTCTTCGGCCACGGCGGCCACGCGGCGGGCGACGGCCTCGGCCGGGTCGACGATGGTGACCCCGGGCCCGACGCGCTCCGCCAGGGCATTCTGCAAGAACGAGTAGTGGGTGCAGCCCAGCACAAGGACGTCGGCGCCGGCGGCGACCAGAGGGAGGGCGTGCCCGGTGAGGCGGTCGGCGGCCGCCGGGTCGTCGGGGGGCACGTCCTCGATGAGGGCGGCCAGTCCCGGGCAGGCGGCGGTGAGCACCTCCACCCCGTTGCCGTAGCGGGCCATCAGGTCGGCGAACAACTCTCCTTGGAAGGTGGCCTGGGTGGCCAGCACCCCGACCTTCCCGCTGGAGGTAAGGGTGGCGGCCGGCTTCACCGCCGGTTCCATGCCCACAAAGGGCACCCCCGGCCACTGCTCCCGCAGGCCGCGCAGGGCGGCGGCGGAGGCGGTGTTGCAGGCGACCACCACCGGGGCAGACCCGCGTGAGATCAGGTAGCGGGCGATGGCTTCGGAGAAGTCGCGCACCTCCTGCAGGGAGCGTTCCCCGTAGGGGGCCCGGGCCTGGTCGGCCAAGTAGACGAGGTCCGCCTGTGGCAGCAGGCGGCGCATCTCCCGCAGCACCGACAGGCCGCCCACTCCCGAGTCGAAGACGCCGATCATCCGGCCCCGAGGCTAACGAGACGCTGGAGCATTGCCGCGGCGCTCAGGGCGGCGGCCGCCCCTAACCTCGGCTCCATGACCGCCTGGCCCTTCCCGCCACCGCTGACTCCCATGGAAGCCAAGGTGCAGGACGACCTGCCCGAAGGCGACTGGGCCTACGAGCCCAAGTGGGACGGCTTTCGCGCCGTCGCCTGGAGTGGGGAGGTGCGCCTCGACAGCCGCAACCACCGTCCGCTGCTGCGCTACTTCCCCGAACTGGAGGCGCCGCTGCGGGCCCTGCCTGCCGGCACCGTGGTCGACGGCGAGGTGGTGGTGGTGCGGGGCGACCGCCTGGACTTCGACGCCCTGCAGAACCGCTTGCACCCGGCGGCCACCCGGGTGGCCCGCCTGGCGGCAGAGACCCCGGCGACGCTGGTGGCTTTCGACCTGCTCGCCGACCGGGCAGAGGACCTGCGGGCGGAGCCCTTCGACGAGCGGCGGCGGCGCCTGGCGGTCCTGATCGCCGGCCTGCCCGCTCCCTGGACGCTCACCCCCTCCACCACGGACCGCGCCGAGGCGGGGCGCTGGTTCCACGAGTTCGAGGCCGCCGGCTGCGACGGCATCGTGGCCAAGCGCCGCTCCGGGCCCTACGAAGAGGGCAAGCGGGCCATGGTCAAGGTGAAGCACCGCCGCACCGTGGACTGCGTGGTGGGCGGCTACCGGGAGCTCGACGATGGGTCGGGCCTGGGCTCCATCCTCCTCGGCCTGTACGACGAGGCGGGTCGGCTGCATTTCATCGGGCACTGCTCCGGGTTCCCGGAGAAGGACCGGGCCGCCTTGCTGGAGCGCTTCGCCGGCCTGCGCTCTGCCGACTCCTTCGGGGCCGAGGGCGAGGTGCGCCGGCCCGGTGCGGAGAGCCGCTGGTCGGCGGGGAAGGACCTGTCCTGGACGCCGGTTCGGCCGAAGGTGGTTGCCGAGGTCTCCTACGACCAGCTGACCGGGGGCCGCTTCCGCCACGCCACCCGGTTCGATCGCTGGCGGCCCGACAAGGACCCCGCCGCCTGCACCATGGACCAGTTGGAGCGTCCCTCCGGCCCCGGGTTCAGCGCGATGGTGGCTTCCTGAGGGAACCGTACGCCGGTCCGGGTTCGTCCAAGCAGCAGAACCAAGACAAGGGGGAACCCATGCGTTCGCGACTTACTGCGGCCGCCCTGGCGGCCCTACTGGCATTGACCGCCGCCGCTTGCGGCGGCGATGACGGCGGCACGGTGTCCGGGGGCCTCGTCGCCTCCGACCTGGAGCGTGCTGCTCCCACCGCTCCTGCCGGCGACGTCGCGGTGGTAGCGGCGGGCAACAACGCTTTCGCCGCCGCCGCCTACGCCCTGCTGGCGGCACAGGAGCAGGGCAACCTGGTCTACTCCCCGGCGAGCATCCGCCTGGCCCTGGCGATGACCTACGCCGGGGCGAAGGGGCAGACGGCCGCCGAGATGGCCGAAGTGCTCCGCTTCGACCTGCAGGGGGAAGCCCTGCACGCCGCCTTCAACGCCCTCGACCAGGCGCTGGCCTCGCGCAACCGGGTCGAGCCCACCCTCGACGATGGGGTGGAGCGCAAGGTGCAGCTGTCCATCGCCAATGCCTTGTGGGGGCAGGAGGGGTTCACCTTCGCCCCCGAGTTCCTCGACATCCTGGCGGCCGACTACGGCGCCGGCATGCGGATCGTCGACTTCGTGGAGGCCACCGAGGCCGCCCGGCAGGCGATCAACGACTGGGTCGCCGGGGAGACCAACGACCGCATCACCGACCTCATCCCCGAGGGTGTGCTGAGCGAGATGACCCGCCTGGTGCTCACCAACGCGGTGTACCTCGACGCCACCTGGTCGTCGATCTTCGAGAAGGACGCCACCTACGACGCCCTCTTCTTCCTGATCGACGGGTCCGAGGTGACGGTGCCCACCATGCACCAGCAGTCCTTTTTCCCCTATGCCGCCGGCGACGGCTGGCAGGCGGTGGAACTTCCCTACGTGGGCGAGGAACTGGCCATGCTGTTCCTGGTCCCCGACGCCGGGCGCTTCGCTGCTGTGGAGGGCATGCTGGCCGACGGCCTGCTCGATGAGGTGGTGGCCGGGCTGGAAGGCGCGGAAGTGAGCCTGGCCCTGCCCAAGTTCGAATTCCGCTTCAAGTCCTCCGTGGCCGACCTGCTCAAGGCGATGGGCATGCCCACGGCTTTCGACCCGGATGCCGCCGACTTCTCCGGCATGAGCGCCGAAGCGGCCCTGTTCATCTCCGACGTCATCCACGAGGCCTTCATCAAGGTGGACGAGGAGGGTACCGAGGCGGCGGCGGCTACCGCCGTCATCATGGACCTGACCGCGGCACCGGGGGAGATCATCCCCCTGGCTGTGGACCGGCCGTTCCTCTTCTCCCTGTACGACCGGGAGACGGGGGAGATCCTGTTCCTGGGCCGGGTGCTGAACCCGGCCGGCTGAGCTTATGGTGTGGGGGCGGCCCGTGCGCCGGGCCGCCCCTCACCGCGGGAGGTGGAGCGATGCGCAAGATGCTGGTGCTGAGCCTGGCCGCTGCCCTGCTGGCGGCGGCTTGTGGGAGCAGTGAGGTGGAGGAGCCCGCCACCTCGACGCTTCCCCCCTCCGTGACGGTCCCCTCCACTCTCCCGGAGACCAGCACTACCGTCTCCTCCGTGGTGGAAGGGGTGCTCGCTTCCAGCGTGGCTCGCCGTCCTGCCGACGCTCCGGCGGCCGATGTGGCCGCGGTCACCGCCGGCGACGCCGTCTTCGGCGCCGACCTGTTGCAGGTGCTGGGAGCGGGGAACGGGGGCAACCTGGCGGTGTCGCCGCTGAGCATCCGCCTCGCCCTGGCGATGGCCTACGCCGGGGCCCGGGGGGAGACCGCCGCCCAGATGGCGCAGGTGCTCCGCTACGACCTGCCCGACGAAGCGCTACACGCCGCCTTCAACCTCCTCGACCAGGCACTGGAGGAGCGCAACCAGACGCTCTCCGGCGAGGGCGGTGAGGAGCGGCGCATCGAGGTCTCGGTCTCCAACGCCCTTTGGGGGCAGGCAGGCCTCGACGTGGTAACGGCTTTCCTCGACATCCTGGCGGCCGACTACGGCGCCGGGATGCGGGTGGTGGACTTCGCCGGCGCGGTAGAGGCGGCGCGGGCCACCATCAACGCCTGGGTCGCCGGGGAGACCAACGACCGCATCCCCGAGTTGATCCCGGCGGGGGCCCTGACGCCGCAGACGCTGCTGGTGCTGACCAACGCGGTGTACCTGTACGCCGATTGGGCCCTGCCTTTTGGCAGCGAGGCCACGGCAGACGAGCCCTTCACCCGGCTCGACGGGTCGCAGGTGACGGTGCCGATGATGCACCAGCTGCTGCCCGCCTACTACGCCGCCGGCGACGGCTGGCAGGCCGTCGACTTGGGCTACGTGGGCGGCGAGGTGGCCATGCTGCTGGTGCTGCCCGACGCGGGCCGTTTCGATGAGGCGGCCGCGGCCGCCGGCACCCTGTTCGGGGAGGCACGCGAGGCGCTGGCGTCGACCGACGTCCAGCTGGCCCTGCCCCGGTTCGAGTTCCGCACCCAGGCGAGCCTCCCCGACGCGCTGCGCGCCCTGGGCATGACCGCCGCCTTCGATTCCGGGCGGGCCGACTTCACCGGGATCCTGGCCGATGGGGGCTTGTTCATCTCCGACGTGATCCACGAGGTCTTTGTGGCGGTCAACGAGGCCGGGACCGAGGCGGCGGCCGCCACCGCGGTGATCATGGGCCGAGGCCTGCCGGCCAAGCCGGTAGAGCTGACCTTCGACCTGCCCTTCCTCTTCTGGGTCTACGACCGGGCCACCGGGTCGGTGCTGTTCATGGGCCGGGTTCTCGACCCCGCGGCGTAGCCGGGCTCAGCCGATCTCGATGATCGCTCCGGCACCCGCGGGGACGAAGTCGTCGCCGTATTCCCGGGCGAAGGCGGCGCTGGCCGCTTCGCCGGTGCAGTGCGCCGGGGCCACCCGTTGCACTCCCAGGTCGCGGAAGGCAGCCACGATCGCCGCCACCGCCGCCGGGGGCGTCTGGGCCAGATGGAAGCCACCAACCACCAGGTGGATGTCGCCGGGAAGGACCTCTCGGGCCTGCTCCACCATGGCCACGATGCCGGGGTGAGCGCAGCCGGTGAGGAGCACGGTGCCGGCGGCGGTGACGATCACCAGGCCCTGCTCGGGGACGGCCCCGCCCATCTCCCCCGTGGAGAAGATGCCGGGAAGGATCTGCTGTGGTGCCGATACGTCAACGACGGCTGCCTCTGCCGCCAGACTGGCCCGGGGCCCGGCGGGGAATGAGGCCGTCACGTAGATCGTCGGGTGGGCGCCGGCGTGGAGCAGCGCCGGCAAGCCCCCGGTGTGGTCGTCGTGCGCGTGCGACAGCACCACCGTCTCGATGGAGGCAGGGTCGATGCCGAGTTGGGCCATGTTGGCCAGGAGCAGGGCTCCGTCTCCACCGGTGTCGAACAGCAGGGTCCCGCCGGGAGCCTCGACCAGGGCCGAGAAGCCCCAGGCGGCGCCGAGGCGGGCATCGGCGGCGGTGTTGTCGTAGACGATGGTGAGGCGGACGGGAGTATCGACCGCGGGTGTGGTCGTCTCGGTGGAGGTGGTGGCAGAGGGGGCAGCCGACGTGGTGGCCGGGGAGGCGGTGGTCGCCGGGTCGGTACTGGTGGTCGGCCCGGCCGGCGCGGTAGTGGCGGCCGCCGGGGAACTGCAGGCCGCCAGCAGACAGACGATCGGAAGCCAGCAGGGATTGGGCGGCGGCTGGTGAGAGCGGCCGCGTACGGCGGTGGCCGGCGGGCTCACCCGCTCAGGATATCCCGGCGGCGAGGCGGGCGTCGGCGCCGGTCGTCCGGGTGCCGCCCCGGGCCGTCCCGCCCGATAGGCTGGCCGCCTCCGGCCGAGGGAGGTTCCCCGTGAGGTTGTGTGAGTTGGGTGAGCGCCCGCCTTTGGGTGTGGTGCCGGAGGAGATGCATGCTTTCGTGGTGCGCCCGGAGCGGTATGGAGAGCCGCGGGAGGCTTTCCGGCGTGAGGTGATTCCGACTCCGACCTTGGCGGCGGACGAGGTGCTGGTGTATGTGATGGCCACCGGCATCAACTTCAACAACGTGTGGGCTGCCCTGGGTTACCCGCTGGATGTGATCGCCGAGCGGCAGCGCCGGGGGGAACCGGAGGACTTCCACGCCGGCGGGAGCGACTGTGCCGGGGTCGTGTGGCAGGTGGGGGAGGCGGTGACCACGGTGCAGCCGGGGGATGAGGTGGTGGTGCACGGCGCCAGTTGGGATGCCGCCGACCCGTTCGTGCGGGCGGGTAACGACCCGGTGCTGTCGGAGAGCACCCGGGTGTGGGGGTATCAGACGAACTACGGGTCGTTCTGCCAGTTCGCCCGGGCTCAGGCGCACCAGTGCCTGCCCAAGCCGGAGCGGTTGACCTGGGAGGAGGCGGGGTGCTTCCTGATGACCGCCGGGACGGCGTATCGGATGCTGATGGGCTGGCCGCCCCACGTGGTGGGGGCGGGGGACCCGGTGCTGGTGTGGGGAGCCGCCGGGGGGTTGGGGAGCATGGGTTTGCAGATCGCCGCCGCTCTGGGGGGGCGGCCGGTGGGGGTGGTCTCCGATGAGGCAAAGCGGCAGTTCTGCCTGGACCATGGGGCGGTGGGGGTCATCGACCGGACCCGCTTCTACCATTGGGGCCTGCTGCCGGGCACTTCGGCCCCGGCGTACGGGGAGTGGGCCAAGGGGGCCCGGGCTTTCGGCAAGGCGATCTGGGACGC
>JAFGCH010000001.1 GCA_016932695.1 Acidimicrobiia bacterium
GCCATGGACTGGTTCCGCGCCGGTCCCTGGACGGACTCGATACTGTGGACCCTCCCGGGCGACCACCGGGCGGCGCGTTTCTACCTGGCCTGGGGTTGGGCTCCCGACGGTGCGGTCAAGACGCAGCACACTCCTCTGGGCGACATCAACGAGGTCCGCTACCGAATCACCCTCTAGAGCCGTTTGCCCCTCGGGAGGCGAGCGGCCAGCATGGCCCCCCATGGGAGTGACCATCCCCTTCCACCGCGAGATGGCCGTCGCCTACGGCGAGGTGCAGCAGGTTTCTCCTCTGGTGCGCCGTGTGGTGGCCCGCAACCCGAGCCTCTTCACTCTCCACGGCACCAACACCTACCTGGTGGGTCACGACCCGGTGGTCGTGATCGACCCGGGGCCGGCCCTGAAGGAGCATCAGGAGGCCCTGCGCAAAGCCCTGGGCCACGAGACCGTGACCCACATCGTGGTGACCCACCGCCACCTCGACCATTGCGGTGGGGCGCTGGCCCTGGCCCACGAGACCGGCGCCCGCCTGGCCGCCGCCACCCCCGGCTCCAGCGGGATCAGCCTCCCCGGGCACCACCCCGAAGAGGAGACCGACCGGGAGTTCGCCCCCGACCTGGTCTTGAGCCGGGGAGACCGCATCCCCGGCCCGGACTGGACGCTGGAGGTGGTGCCCACCCCGGGGCACACCTCGGACCACCTGTGCTTCGCCCTGGCCCCCGACGGCGTCCTCTTCAGCGGCGACCACGTGATGGGCTGGTCGACCAGCGTGGTCATCCCTCCCGACGGCGACATGCGTGCCTACGTGGCTTCCCTCCGGCTGCTGCTGACGCGCCGTGAGGGCACCTACCTGGCCGGCCACGGCCCGGCGATCGCCGACCCCCGCCCCTACGTGACCGCTCTCGTAGCACACCGCGCCGAGCGCGAACGGGAGATCCTGGCGGCCCTCGGCGCGGGGCGGCACCACATCCCCGGGATCGTGGCGACGGTCTACGCCGACGTGGACCCCCGCTTGCACCCTGCCGCAGGCCTCTCCGTGCTGGCCCACCTGCGGGCATTGGTCGCCGAGAAGCGGGTGGTCTGCAAAGGACCGCCGACCCTGGAGGCCGAGTACCGGCCGGGCTGAGCCCGGCGCCGTCAGGGGGTGCAGTCCACCGCCACGGCCAGCGCGGCGCAGATCTGCCGCATCCGTTCGTCGCTGAGGCGCCCGAGGCGCTCCACCAGAGAGGCGACGGAGACGTTCTGCACTCCATCGAGGCTCACGACCGATACCTGCGGCACGGGATCGTCGCCGGGCTCGAGGCGCACTTCGGTGGGCAGGTCGCGCACATTGGTGGTGCAAGGAGCGGCGATCACTCGCCGCGTCCCGGCGATGGCAGCGTCCCGAGACAGCACGACCATGGGACGCCGGCCGATCTCCGGAGGCTCGACCCACCACACCTCACCCCGAGCAGGCGTGGCGGTCATGACCGGCCCGCCGCGTCCAAGAACGACTCCAGGTCTCCCCAGGCGTCCGGTTCGCTGAGCGGGTGCTCGTCGTAAGCGGCGTAGGCGGCGTCGATCTCCGCCCGTCGGTGCTGCTGCAGGAGCGCGCCCAGAGCCTCATCGAGGAGGCGGGCGTCGTTCACCCCCACCCGGGCACGCCTTGCCTCCTCCAGGAGGCCCCGGTCGACCGTCGTGCTCACCCTCACTCGTGTCATGGCATGATTATGCCACATCCATGCTCCCAACAGTAGGGGTCAGCACGAGGATGCAGTTCGACGCCGCAGGGATCAATCCCCTCGCCGCGGGCACCGGGGAGAGCACGAGATGAGGTTCCCTCACCCTCGGGTGACGAGACCACACATCCCATCCCGCTAGTCCTGCGGGACCGCCGGACCGGCTTCGGCCCGAATCCTCCCCCCGATTGCTGCACGGCGCCGAGACAGGCCCCCGGCATGGGGCCAGGACGAGCGAACGCCCTCAGGCGTCCGGGCTCAGCCGGCTGATCTCCACCTGGCCCACCCGGTGCCGGTCCATGCGCACTACCCGGATGCGATAGTCGCCCGCTTCTACCACGTCCCCGTTGCGGGGGATGCGGCCCAGTCGCTCCATCACCAGGCCCCCGATCGTCTCGTAATCACCCTCCGGGAGATCCACGCCGATGTCCTCGAGTTCACCGGGGCGCACACTGCCGGCGGCGATGAACCTCTCCCCGTCATGGGCCCGGACCACCTGCACGGAAGACCTCCGGGACCCACGGGCCCCTCCCACGAGTTGTTCCACGATGTCGCGTAGGGTGACGATGCCGGCCGTCCCGCCGTGCTCGTCGACCACCAGCGCCAAGTGGTTGTGGGTGCGGCGCATGCTGGCCAGCACGGTGCGCAACCGGGCCATCTCCGGCACCACGAGAAGCGGGCGTACCACTGAGGGTTCGAGCGGGACGTCGCGTGCCTCGTAGTCACCCTCGAGCAGGTCCTTGACGTGGACGAACCCTCGCACGTCGTCCAGGTCCCCGGTGTGGACCAGCAGCCGGGAGTGCCCGGTGGCCTCCATTGCCTGCTCGATCTCCCCCACCGTGGCCTCCACGGTGACCGCCTTGACGTCGGGCCGGGCCACCATCACATCGGAGACGTCGCGTTCCCGGAACATGATGGCCCCGGTGAGCAGACGGTGAGCGAAGTCCTCGATCACCCCCTCCCGGCGGCCGGAAGAGATGATGGTGGCCAGGTCCTCGGCAGAGTAAGCCACGTCGAGACGCGACACCGGTCGGGTCCGCAGCAGGCGCAGCACGAGGTTGGCCGTCTCGTTCAGCAGCCAGATCACCGGCCGGAAGACGATGATGAATCCCCGGAAGGGAACGGCCATGACCAAAGCGGCCTGCTCCGGCGCGGCGATCACGATGTTCTTCGGGGCCATCTCCCCCACGACCATGTGCAGGAACACCACGATCAGGAGGGCGATGGTGAGGGCCAAGGCATGGAGCACCCGATCCGGCATCCCCAGGAAGCCGAGGGCTCGTTCCAGGATGGTGGCGATCGCCGGCTCCGCCACGAACCCCAGCAGCAGGGAAGCCATGGTGATGCCCAACTGAGCCGCGGTCAGGCTCAGGGTGAGATCGTCGATGAGGCGCAGCGCCGCCCGGGTGGGCAGGGTGCCGCGGGCTTCGAGCACGTTGCGCCGGGCCATGAGGTAGGCAAACTCCGACGCCACGAAGAAGCCGTTCGCCAACAGCAGCAGCACAATCCACAGCAGAGCGGACCAGTTCACGCTTCGGCCTCTCCGGACGGTTCGGCCGACGGCCGCCGCACCCTCACCCGAGCGATCCGATGGCCCTCCATCTCGAGTACCTCGAAGGCCCAACGATCGATCGCGACCACTTCGCCCGGTCGCGGGAACCGGCCCAGACGGGCCACCAGCAGGCCGCCGAGGGTTTCGTAGCGCCCTTCGGGCCACTCGAAGCCGGTCAGTTCCTCCACCTCGTGCCGGTGGAGCAGCCCGGAGAGGACCTCCCCTTCGCCGGCGGGTGACTCCGGGGGCAGGTCGGCGTCGTATTCGTCGGCGATCTCGCCGAAGATCTCTTCGACCAGGTCCTCCACCGTCACAATGCCCGCGGTGCCCCCGTACTCGTCGATCACCACCGCCATCCGGCGCCCCTGGCTCTGCAGGTCGGTGAGCAACTCATCCAGCGGCCGGGTCTCCGGGACCTTCAGCACCGGCCGGCCGATCACGGCCACCGGGGTCAGCGGGCGCCGTTCGGCGGGCACCGCGAAGGAGTCCTTCACATGGACCACACCGTCGACTTCGTCGAGGTCTTCGCCGTAGACGGGGAAGCGAGAGTGGCCCGTCTGCCGGGCGAGCTGGCGCAGATGGGCCACCGAGTCGTGGCGGCTGATGCCGACGACCGCGACCCGGGGGATCATGGCATCGGCCGCCACCTTCTCGGTGAAGGAAATGGCCCGGGCCAGCAGGCGCAGTTCGTCGTCGTCGAGCCGCCCCTGTTCGGCGGAGGAACGGATCATCAGCTCCAGTTCCTCCATGGAACGGACCCCGGCCAGTTCCTCGCGGGGCTCGATCCCCAGGCGGCGGACCGTCCAGTTCGCCGAGTTGTTCAGCAGCAGGATCAGCGGGCGCAGCAGGCGGTTGACCACCTGCAGCGGTATGCCGAACAGGACGGCCATGCGCTCGGGCCGCGCCACGGCCAGGTTCTTGGGCACCAACTCGCCGATCACCATCTGTACGCCCGTTGCCAGCACCAGGGCCAGGACTACGGACACCCCCAGCGAGGAACCCTCCGGGATCCACGGCAGCCGGGCCACCAGAGGGTCGATCAGGCGGCCGATCGCGGGCTCGGCGATGGCACCGACGATCAGCGAGGTCGCGGTGATTCCCAGCTGGGCCCCCGACAGCTGGAAGGACAGATTGTGCAGGGAGGCCAAGACCCGCCGGGCCGCCGGGTCCCCGGCCTCGGCGCGGCGCTCGACGCGGCTGCGCTCCACTGCGGCGATGGCGAACTCCCCGGCCACGAAGAAGGCGTTAAGGAGGATCATCGCCGCAACGACGATCAGACCGACGTACATAACCCGTGCGTCGCTTCCCTCAGTGGGTGCAGCCTAATGGCCCCCGGGCCCGGATCCGGCGGAAGGGGGAGGCAACGGGGAGTGCCCCCGGGCCGGGGCTGCGGCTGATACCGGGGCGGACGGGCCGCCGCGACCGGCTCACAGCCCCATCCGGGTGATGAGCTCCGGGCGCCGCTGCCATTCCTTCTCGACCCGCACCCGCAGGTCGAGGAAGACCCGGGCCCCGAGCAGGGCCTCGATCTCGGCGCGGGCCTCGCTTCCTGCCTCCCGCAGGAGCGCCCCGCCTTTGCCGATCACCATGCCCTTCTGCGATTCCCGCTCCACCACCAGGCGGGCTTCGACCCGCACTACTCCCCCCGGCTGTTCCCCGATACCCTCCACCATCACCGCCAGGGAGTGGGGCAGCTCCTCGCGCAGCCGGGCCAGGAACTTCTCCCGGATCAGCTCCCCGATGAACAGCTCCTCGGGCTGGTCGGTGGTGGTCCCCGGCGGGAAGTACGCCGGGCCCTCGGGCAGCAGGGCAACGAGCTCCGCCACCAAAGGTGCCAGGTTCTCTCCGCGCAACGCGCTGAGGGGTACGTAGGCGGCGAAGTCCCACTCCCCCGCCTGTGCCAGCTGCGCCCCGACCGCGTCCCGGTCCGCGGCATCCACCTTGTTCACTACTACCACAGTGGTAGCGCCCGCCTCCCGCAGGCGGCCGGCGATCAAGCGGTCGCCGGGGCCGATGCGCTGCGTGGCGTCGAGCACGAACGCCACGGCGTCGGCCTCGGCGAGGGTGCCCTCCACCAGGCGGTTGAGGCGCTCCCCCAGGGCGGTACGCGGGCGATGGAGTCCGGGCGTGTCCACGAACACCACTTGGGCCTCGGGAGTGGTCAGCACCCCCCGGATGGTGTTGCGGGTGGTCTGAGGACGCGGCGAAGTGATCGCCACCTTCGCCCCCACCAAGGCGTTGACCAGAGTGGACTTGCCCACGTTGGGGCGGCCCACGACGGCGACGAATCCGGACTTCACCGGCGTGAGACCCGCACCCGCGACACTCGCCTGCCCTGCACCTGTTCGGCGGCGAGCACCAAGCCCTCCACCGCGAACGGCTCTCCCACGTGGGGCACCTGCCCCGCGAGGCCGAGCAGCAGGCCGCCCACCGTGTCCCAGTCACCCTCGGGGAGGCGCACACCGGTCACCTCGGCCAGGTCATCCACCGGGAGGCGGGCGTTCACCAGGAAACCCCCGCCACTCACCGGGGTGATCATCGGCTCCTCCACATCGGTCTCATCGACAATCTCGCCGACGATCTCCTCGATGAGATCCTCGATGGTCACCAGGCCCGCCGTGGAACCGAACTCGTCCACCACGATCGCCAGGTGCACCTTCTCCCGCTGTAGTTCGCGCAGCAGGTCGTGCACCCGCTCGGTCTCCGGCACGAAGTAGGGCGGCCGCATGATCGCCGTGACCGGCTGGGGGCCCTGGCCCTTGTCCATCAAGCTGAGCAGATCCCGCGCGTAGAGCACCCCCACGACCTCATCCAGAGAGTCGCCGGTCACCGGTAGGCGGGAGCGCCCCCGCGCCAGCACCAGGTCGAGCGCCCGGTCCGTGTCATCGTGGCTGGAGACGGTGACCATGTCGGTGCGGGGCACCATGACCTCTCGCACCACGGCGTCGCCGAACTCGAGCACCGAGGTGATCAGCTTGATCTCCTCCGCCTCCTCTTCTGCGGTCTCCGTCTCCTCTTCTTCGTCGTCCTCCTGGAGCAGGTCCGTGGCACGCCGGCCCACCCGCACCGCCGCCGCCAGGAGCGGGGACAGGCGGTAGGCCGGGACGCGGGGCCGGGCCCGGCCGATCGACCGCGGCAACACGTCCCCGCCGAGCACCAGCAGAAAGCCGGTCCCCACCAGGCAGCCGGCCAGCGCCCAGCCCGAGAGCAGGGCTGCCAGAGCCCAGGCGGCGGGGAGCGCGGCGGCAACCAGCACCGCGGCGTGCACCACCGCCAGTGAAGGCTGCACAGAGAGGCGGTCTTCGAGCAATCGCGCCGCCCGGCCGGCGCCGCGCCGCCCCTCGGCGGCGTCGCGCAGCGCCTGAGCCCGGGCGGTGCGCATCAAAGATGCGCCGCCGAGACGCAGGACCGCGGCGAGCAGAGCGAGCAGGCCGGCGGCAGCCAGAGCCAGGGTCGTCATGGGGCCTCCCGGCCGATCCTCTTCAGCAGTTCCTCCTCCCGTCGCTCCATGAGATCGGCATCCTCATCGTCCCCGTGGTCGTAGCCGAGCAGATGGAGGATGCCGTGGACGGCCAGCAAGTACAGGTAGTCCTCGAAAGGGACCCCCTCGGCGGCGGCGTGGCGCCTGATCTCCGCCGGGCACAAGAAGACGTCACCCAGGCTGAGCGGAGGCTGGTTGGCCGGGTGCACCGGCACCCGGCCGGGCTCCAGGTCCTGCAGCGGGAAGGCGAGCACGTCGGTGGGGCCCTCGCGATCCATGAACTCCCGGTTGTAGCGGGCGATTTGGGCAGGCGACACCAGGATCACCGCCATCTCGGTGCCGGGAGGCAGGCCCTCGGCCTCCAGCACGAGGGAGGCGAAACGGCGCAAGCCGGCGGCGTCGACCGGCTCGTCTTGCTCGTCGCCGAGGAACACGCTCACGATGCCGGCACCGCCTTCCCGGGGAAACCCGGGTAGGGAATCCGGGCGTGGTAGTAGCCGATCAGTCCGTCGACGATGGTCTCCTTGATCCGAGTGAGCTCACCAAAGGTCACCTCGGATTCCTCCAGTTGGCCATCTTCCACCTTCTCGGATATCACCTGCTCCACCAGCCGGCGCAGGCTCTCACTGGTGGGGTCCTCGTGCTGCACCAGGGCTCGGGCCGCCGCCTCGCAGGAGTCGGCCATCATCAGCACCACCATCTCCTTGGAAGACGGCTTGCGACCCCGGTGCCGGTAGTCGCTGGGGTCGACCTGATCCTCACCGTACAGCTCCAGGGCCCGGTGGTAGAAGTAGCGCATCAGGCTGGTGCCGTGGTGAGTGACGATCCCCTGAGTCACATCGGCGGGCAGGCCCAACTCCCGGCTGAGGCGCAGCCCCTCGGCCACATGGCTGCGGACCACCGCCGCCGAGTGCTCCGGCGGCAGCTGGTCGTGAGGGTTGGAGACGCCGAACTGGTTCTCCACGAAGTACTGCGGAGCGACCGTCTTACCCAGGTCGTGGAAGTAGGCCATGGCCTGGGCGAGCAGCGGGTTGCCCCCCACGGCCCGAGCGGCCTTGCCGGCCAGGCTGCCCACCATGATGCTGTGATTGAAGGTCCCCGGGGCCTCCTCCTCGATCAGGCGCAGCGCCGGGTGGTTGCGGTCGGTCAAGTCGAGCAGCGTCTGGGTGGTGGTGATCCCGAACGTCGAAGCCAGGAAAGGCAGCAGCCCGAGGGCGGCCACCCCAGAGATGAGACCTGAAGCCAGTCCAAAGAGAGCGGCCCACCCCAGGCTCACCTCGGGGTAGAAGAACCAGGCCAGGGCCACCGCCAATGGGGCGTGCAGCGCGGCGCTGAGCGCCACCGCCAGGTTCAGTTCGGTGCGCGACGAGACCGCCGACACAAGCGGGATGGGCGCCAGGGTGGCTCCCACCGCGAAGATCACAAGTGGGGCGCTCTCGGTGGCCAGAGCGGTGAAGGCCCCGGCCGGTACCGCCAGGACGACGGCGGTGCGCGAGTCAAACAGGCTGGCCGCCAGATAGCCCAAGAGCGCCGCCGGGATCAGGAAGCCCAGGTCCACCCGGTCGCGGGTCAGCAGGCCGGGCAGGCGGGACACGGCCGCCGCCAGGATGAGGAGCAGGCCGAAGAGGGCCACCATCTTCGGCTGCTGCCAGTACTCGCGCGCCACCCGCCACAGGTAGAACACGGCCAGCAGCACCACCAGGGTGGCTACCAGCGCCATGGCGGGGAGGGAGGGGCCGCTCTCTTCGGGCACCAGCAGCCCGAGCTCGTTTATTGCCTGCAGCTGCACCGCACTCACCCGTTCCCCGGCGGTGACGATGTTCTCGCCGGCCACGTAGGACACGGTGAAGTCTTCCACCGCTGCCATCGCCTGCTCCCGGGCGAATTGGGTCGCCGCGTCATCCGGGAACGAGTTGGGCTGGAGCGACGTGGCCACCAGGTCGGCCACGCCGGCCTCGGCGGCCAGCCGCTGCTCATCGGGCAGGTCCCGCAGCAGGATCAGGGTGGGCGGGTCGCTCACCAGGCTGTTGCGCACCTGCTCCAGCTCACCGGAACGGATCCCGTTGCCCAGGTAGGTGTTGGCCAGAGTGAGGGCTTCCGTCTCCACCAGCGGGAAGATCTCCCCTTCCCCGGCGGCCACCCGCTCGAGGTCATCGTTACGGACGGCCACCATGACCTGCAGGGTCTCGGGCCGCAGCAGGGGGTGTTCCTGGCGCAACTGGGCGATCTGCACTTCCTCGGGCGGGGGCGGGGGCAGAGTCGTGGTGGTGCTGGTGGAGGTGCTCGTCGTAGTCTCCTCCGAAGTCGTGGTCGCTTCGGAGGTGGTGGTCTCGCCCTCGGAGGTGCTCGTCGCCTCAGAAGTCGTGGTCTCGGCCGCAGTGGTCGGAGTGGTAGTGACCGTCGGCACCACTCCCGGGTCATCGTCGGGGATCTCGAGGGGCGCGGCGGCCTCGTCCACGTTGGCGAAGAAGTCCTGGATGCTGCGCAGGGCGGCGGCGCCGGCAGCGGCATCGGGGGTATAGACCTCCTCCACTTCCCGGCCGGCAGCCTGGCGGGCGGCCTCGGTGGCGGTCTCATCGACAACCTCCACATCGCCGGTGGCAATGAGGGTCTCGGGAGCCGGCTGCCCTTCCCGCAGCGTGACTACTTCCACCTCCTCCCCCTGGCCGGCCACCAGCACCAGCGCGACGAACACCACGGTCATGGCCAGCACGACCGCACGAACGGCCCCCGAGGTCCGGGCCCCCAGCCTCATCTGCCCCTCGTCTCCTCTTCGAAGCGCCGGTAGGCCTCGATTATCGAGGCCACTATGCGATGGCGCACTACGTCGTCGGAAGTCAACTCGATGAAGCCCATCTCCTCGATGCCTCGTAGCACCTGGCGCACCTGCCGCAGCCCGGATCCGCGCCCGTCGGGCAGGTCCACCTGAGTGATGTCCCCGGTGACCACCATCTTGGAGTTGAAGCCGAGGCGCGTGAGGAACATCTTCATCTGCTCGGGTGAGGTGTTCTGCGCTTCGTCGAGGACCACGAAGGCATCGTTCAGGGTACGACCCCGCATGTAAGCCAGCGGGGCGATCTCTATGGTGCCCCGCTCCACCAGGCGCTGCGTCTCCTCGGGCCCGAGCATGTCGTATAGGGCGTCGTACAGCGGCCGGAGGTAGGGGTCGACTTTGGCGGCCACATCACCCGGCAGGAATCCCAGCCGCTCCCCGGCCTCCACCGCCGGCCGGGTGAGGATGATGCGGCTCACCGCTCCCGTGGTGAGGGCCTCTACCGCCACCGCCATTGCCAGGTACGTCTTGCCCGTGCCCGCCGGCCCGATGGCGAACACCACGGTGTCGGTCCGGATGGCATCGAGGTACCGCTTCTGGTTGAGGCTCTTGGGGCGCACCACCTTGCCGCGCCCCACCGGGACGGCATCGGTGAAAACCCCGGCCGGGTGAGGCACTCGGGCCTTGACCAGATCGACCACCCGGCGCACCCGATCCTCGTCCAGCTGCTGGCCCTCGCCCGCCAGGATGAGCAACTCGGCGAAAACCTGCGTGACCAGGGCCGTGGTGGGCTCGTCGCCGGTGATGCGCACCTCGTCTCCGCGGAGCACCAGCCGCGCCCGGGGGAAGCCGCGCTCGACCAGGCGCAGCAGGGAATCGCGCTCACCGACCAGGGCCGCGAGGAGATCCCCGGGCACGCGCAATCGGGCTTCGGACGGGGAAGCCTGGGTCACAGGAAGCCGCGTTGAGGAAGCACGGGGCTGTCGATTATACCGGCGGGGCCCCGCTGGCTCCGGCGATCCCCCCGGCCGGCGCCTAGAGCGGCTCGGTGAGGCCCAGGGCGGCGAGGCGGGCGGCGAAGGATTCCTCGGATTGGTCGAGGAGGAGAGCCAGCAGGCGCAGGTCGTCGCGCCGCACGGTGAGCACCTTGCCGTTGAAGTCGCGCCGCATCATCTGGATGGAGCGCAGGAAGCGGTCGAAGATGGCGGCCTCGGTGCCCTCGAGACGCTCCACGGCGGTGAGGTCGATGGTTACCCCGCCTCGAGGAAGCGGTGCCAGCGCGCTCTCCTTGGCCTCCTCGACCGGGATGAACTGGCTGATCGGCACCTGGAAGAAGGCCGCCAGACGGCGCAGGCGGGGCAGGGAGAGACTGCGTTCGCCGCGCTCGTAAGCCCCGACCACCGCGGCCTTGAACTCCCCGCCGGAGAGGCGCTGCACGTCCTGCAGAGAGAGCCCGCGCTGGCGGCGGATGGTCCGCAGGCGCGCTCCCACCATCTCGCTGTACGGCATTCCTTCCATGCGCTCCCCTCCGACTCCCCCGGGCCGACGACACCGTGGCGTGTTCGGCACCGCTGCGCTCTGTGCTCATACTAGCCAAGCCCGAGCGGCGCCGGGGGGGAAATCCGGGCAAGGGGGTCAGCGCCCCCGACGCTTGCGCCCCCGAGAAGAACCGCCCGGGCTACCCGGCCCTGCGGTGGCGAAGGCGCGCAGCGCCTCCTCCTGGGCCGGGCTGAGGCTGGTCGGCACTACCACCTGCACTTCCACCAGCAGATCCCCCCGGCCGCGTCGGCGCAGCCTGGGCATACCCTGGCGCGAGAGCTTGAAGACGGTCCCCGGCTGCGTGCCCGGGGGAACCTCGATGTCGATCTCCTCCCCGTCGACCGAGGGCACCCTCAGGCCGGTGCCCAGCGCCGCCTCGGCGATGCCCAAGCGCACCCGGTGCACCAGGTCCGCCCCGTGGCGTTCGAAGCGGGGGTCGGGCACCACCCGGATCTCGACGTACAGATCGCCCGGGCGCCCGCCTGGTTCGCCCACGCTGCCCCGACCGGTCAGGCGCATCCTCGCCCCATCCTCGACCCCGGCCGGGATCTCCACGGTCACCGCCACCTCGTCGGCCACCGCGCCGGCCCCGCCGCACTGCGGGCAGGCGTGGGTGATGATCCGGCCCCGCCCACGGCACTTGTCGCAAGGGGCCACGGTCATCGCCGTCCCCAGGAAGGTTTGGCGGGTGACCCGTACCGATCCCCGCCCGCCGCAGCGGTCGCAGATCTCCGCCGGATGGCCGGGCGCGGCACCCTCGCCACCGCAGGCCGAGCAGGCCATCCGAGCCCGGTAGCGGACCTCGCGGGTCGTATCAGAAGCCGCCTCGGCCAAGGTCAACTCGACCGCCGCCCCGACATCGGCCCCTGCGGCCGGCCCCGGCCGCGCCCCGAAACCGAACCCCAGACCACCCCCGAAGAAACGCGACAGCAGGTCGTCGATGCCGGCGAAAGAGGAGAAGAGGTCGCCGAATTCCACCTGCCCGCCGCGGTCGTAAGCGGCACGCCGCTGCGAGTCGCTGAGCACCTCGTAGGCCAGAGCGGCTTCCCGGAAGCGCTGCTCGGCGGTGGGGTCCCCGGGATTGGAGTCGGGGTGGGTCTCGCGCGCCTTGCGGCGGAAAGCCTTCTTGATCTCCTCCTGGGTGGCGTCGCGACTCACCCCGAGGACTTCGTAGTAGTCGACCACCTCAGCCGCCCAGGGTGTCGCCGAGGGCGTCGCTGACTTCCTCGACGGCCTTGATGGCCCGCCGGTAATCCATGCGCCGCGGGCCGAAGAGCCCCACCCGCCCCGTGGCGCCGGCGGCCTCGTAGGGAGCCGAGACCACAGCCAGGTCCTCTTCCCCGGCCGGCACCTCCATGCCCAGACGCACCGTGGTGTGCTGCGAACTGTCGTCCACCAACTGCAGTACCGAGGCCTCCCGCTCCAGCAGCGCCAGGATGCGGTGCAGCTTGGCCAAGTCCTCCCAGAGGGTGGTCATCAGACTGGTGCCCCCCAGGAAGACGGGCCGGTCGGCCCGGGCCGCCTCGGCTACCGCCTGCAGCGCCCGGCCGACCAGGTCGGCCACCGGTGAAGGCAAGTCCAGGTTGGTCCTATCGCCCTCCTCGGTCGAGGGGAACTCCAGCGCCCGGCCGCTCACCAACTCCCCCAGGGCGCGCTCCGCCCCGGATACCTCGGACGGCGTGACCGGAGTGCCCAGGCGAAGCAGCGATTGCGTCACCCGGCCCCGCTCGGTGACCAGGACGAGCAGCACGCTGTCGGGGGACACCGGCAGCAGGTGGGCGTCTCGCAAGGTCTGGCCTTGGACCGGCGGGCCCACGACGACCGAGGGGTAGTGAGCCACGTCGGCCAGCAGCTCGGAGGTCTGCTTGAGCATGCGGTCCAATTCGAGGTGGATGGTGGCGAAGAACTGCTCCACCCGAGCGTGGCCGCTGCGGCGCAGGGGACCGGCCGAGAGATGGTCGATGTAGTAGCGGTAGCCCCGATCCGTGGGGACGCGCCCGGCGGAGGTGTGGGGCTTGACGATGTATCCCTCGTGCTCGAGGACCACCATCTCGTTGCGAATGGTGGCACTGGAGCAATGCAGCGGGCTGTGGTCCAGGATGGTGCGCGAACTGACCGGCTCACCGGTGTGGATGTGCTCCTCGACCAGTGCCGCCAGGATCGCCGCCTTGCGTTCATCGAGCATGGCGCCACGAGGTTAGCAGGCGGGGACGATTGCTAGCAGTCTGCAGGCTCGAGTGCCAAGACGGCACGGGACACCTCGTCCCCCAGCAGGGGACGGGCCACCCGCAGCCGATCCCCCACTCTCTCTAACACCCCGGCAGCCGACAGGCGCCGCCCCGCCTCGGATTGCTCCAGGCGCCCGCCCCCCGCGCCCGCCCGCACCCCGGCAGCGCGGCGCAACCCCAGCACCAGGCGCTCTGCTTCCTGCTCCCAAGGGCCCAGGGTCTCTGCGCCCGACACCACCTTCCCCCCCGCCTCCACCGCCTCCAGGTACCGGTCCAAGCGGCGCACATTCCAGGAGCGGGTTCCCCCTCGATGCCGATGGGCCCCGGTGCCGAACCCTTCGTACTCCCCCTGCGCCCAGGTGATGAGGTTGTACCGGCAGGCGTGCCCCGGACGGGCGAAGTTCGAGGTCTCGTAGCGGATCAGGCCGGCGGCGGCAGCCAGGTAGGCCGCCTCCTCCCATCGCTCTGCCTGGCGGTCGGGGTCGGGCGCCGGCGCCCCGACCGCCACCGCCCGGGATAGGGGTGTGCCCGCCTCCACCGTCAGCGCATAGACCGAGAGATGGTCGATGCCCGCGGCTAGGGCCCGCTCCACCGACGCCCGCCAGGAAGCCGGCGACTCGCCGGGGGTGCCGCAGATGAGATCCACGTTCACCGAGGCAAACCCGGCGTCGTGCGCCGAGAAGACCGCCTTCTCCGCCTCCCGAGGGTGGTGGCGCCGGCCCAGCACAGCCAGTACCCCGGAGTCGAAGGACTGCGCTCCCAGCGAGACCCGATTGAAGCCGCCGGCCACCAGGCTCGCCGCCACCGCCGGAGACCAGTCCTCCGGGTTGGCCTCGAGGCTCACCTCAACCTCAGGGGCCAACCCGCGGCGCCGCTCCAGCACCCGCAGCAGCCGCGCTAGAGCCACCGGGGAGAGACGGGTAGGAGTCCCTCCCCCGACGAACACCGCCGCCGGCGCGCTCGGGAAGGGCTCGGCCCTCTCGATCTCGGCGGTCACTGCAGCGACGTAGCGCTCCGCCTGATCCTCCCGGCCCGCCACCACCGCGAAGTCGCAGTAAGGGCATACCCGGCGGCAGAACGGGACGTGCAGGTAGGCCCCAAAGAGGGAAGCCGCGGCGTCTGCCAGGGAAGGATCGTCGGGACGCGTCGCGGCACCCTCAGTCGGCATCGACCCGCAGCACGGCGATGAAGGCTTCCTGCGGCACCTCGACCTGGCCCACCATTTTCATGCGCTTCTTCCCCTCCTTCTGCTTCTCGAGCAGCTTGCGCTTGCGGGTCACGTCGCCGCCGTAGCACTTGGCCAGCACATCCTTGCGGCGTGCTTTCACCGTCTCCCGAGCGATGACGCGCGACCCCACCGCCGCCTGGATGGGCACGTCGAACAACTGCCGGGGGATCAGCCCGCGCAGGCGATCCACCAGGCGCCGCCCGTAGGAGTAGGCGGCCTCACGATGCACGATCGCCGAGAAGGCGTCGACCGGCACCGCGTTGAGCAGGATGTCCACCCGGGCCAGGTCGGCCGCCCGATACCCGTCGTGCTCGTAGTCCAGCGAGGCATAGCCCCGCGTGGACGATTTGAGGCGGTCGAAGAAGCCGAACACGATCTCGGCCAGAGGCACCCGGTAGACGAGCTCCACCCGCTCCGGGGTCAGGTACTGCATGGAGCTCAGCTCGCCGCGATGCTCCCGGAGCAGCTCCATGACGGTCCCGGTGTAGGTGCTGGGGGTGATCACCAGGGCGCGCACGTAGGGCTCGAGGATCTCCCGGCGGACCTCGGGCAGATCCTGGGGGCTGCGCACCTCCTGCTCCCGCCCGTCGGGCAGGACCACCCGGTACGCCACCGACGGGGCGGTGGCCACCAGGTCGAGGTCGTACTCTCGCTCGAGGCGCTCACGCACGATTTCCATGTGGAGCAGGCCCAGGAAGCCGCAACGGAACCCGAAACCCAGGGCTCGGGAGGTCTCGGGTTCGTAGGAGAGCGAGGCGTCGTTGAGGCGCAGCTTCTCCAGGGCCTCGCGCAAGCGCTCGAACTGGTCGCCGTCGGAGGGGTAGAGGCCGGAGAAGACCATGGGCTTGGGCTCGCGGTAGCCGGGCAGCGAGACGGTCGCCGGGCGGTCCGCCCGGGTGACGGTGTCCCCGACCCGAATCCGGTCGATCTCCTTGACCCCCGTGATCAGATAGCCCACTTCGCCCGGACCGAGGGTGGCCACCGGCACCGCCCGCGGGGTGAGCACCCCCACCTCGTCGGCGGCCGGGCTCTCCCCGGTGGCCAGGAAGCGCAGGCGATCGCCGGTGGAGATGCGCCCGTCCCGCACCCGGAGGTAGCAGACCACCCCGCGGTAGGTGTCGTAGTAGGAGTCGAACACCAGGGCCCGGAGCGGATCGGAATCCTCCCCCCGGGGCGGCGGTATTCGCTCCACGATGGCCGCCAGCAGTTCGTCCACTCCGGCCCCGCTCTTGGAGGAGACGCGCAGCACCTCGCCGGGGCTCACTCCGAGAACGGCGGCGATCTCCACCGCGACCCGGTCGGCGTCGGCCGCAGGAAGGTCGATCTTGTTCACCACCGGGACCACCTCGAGGCCCCCCTCCACCGCCAGGAAGGCGTTGGCCAGGGTCTGCGCCTCCACCCCCTGCACGGCATCCACCAGCAGCACCGCTCCCTCGCTGGCGGCCAGGCTGCGCGACACCTCGTAAGTGAAGTCGACATGGCCCGGGGTGTCGATGAGGTTCAGGGTGTACTCCGCCCCTCCTGGGGCCCGGTGGTGCAGGCGCACCGCCTGGGCCTTGATGGTGATGCCCCGCTCCCGCTCCAGGTCCATGGAGTCGAGCATCTGCTCCCGCATGTCGCGCCGGCTCACCGCCGCGCCGCGCTCCAGCAGGCGATCCGCCAGGGTGGATTTGCCGTGGTCGATGTGGGCGACGATGCAGAAGTTGCGAATGAGCGCCGTCGGGGGCAAGGAGAGCTCCGGGGAGAGCGAACGGGCCGGCATTGTACCGCTCACCGCCCCCTGCTAACCTCCCGCCGTCCCCCAATCTGGAAGCCGCTTCTCCATGGCCAACATCCGCTCGCAGATCAAACGCAACCGCCAGAACGAGTCGCGCCGCCGCCGCAACCAGGCCGTCCGCTCCGAGCTGAAGACCCGGGCCAAGACCGCCCTGGCCGCCGCCGGCGGCGGTGACGCCGAGGCCGCGACCGCCGCCCTGCGCCTTGCTCAGAGCCGGCTCGACACCGCCGCGGCGAAGGGCGTGGTGCACCGCCGCACCGCCGCCCGCCGGAAGTCGCGCCTCGCCAGGCGAGTGAAGGCCCGCCTGGGCTGACCCCCCTCACCGCCTCATGCCCGACGAACTCGAGCCGACCTGGCTCACCCCTGCCGCTCACCGTCAACTCGAAGCGGAGCTGGCGCGCCTGACCACAGAGGGGCGCCGCCACATGGAAGAGCGCCTCGCCGAGGCCCGCTCCCACGGGGACATTCGCGAGAACGCCGACTACGAGGCGGCCAAGCAGGAGCAGGGCCTCATGGAGGCCCGCATCCGCAGGATCCAGCACGTGTTGAAGACGGCCGAAGTGCGCTCGGCGGAGAGCATCGAGGTGGTGGAGGTCGGCTCGCTGGTGACCGTCCGGGAGGACGGCGAGGAGAACGAGTACCTGGTGGCTACCCCCGAGAACCGGGTGCCGGGCCACCATCTGGCCAGCCCGTCGAGCCCGCTGGGCCGGGCCCTGCTCGGGGCCCGCCCCGGAGAACGGGTCGACTACGAGGCTCCGGGCGGCATCTTCAGCATCGAAGTGCTGGCAGTGCGCCCCTTCGAAGGCTGATGCCCCTCGGAGGGCGTCTCTGCTTTCCCCCCGGTAGCGCAGGGCTCGCCGTCAGCCTCGCCGGGACCCCCGACCCCCGTACCACAGGCATAGGGCGACCGTCAGGCGCTCGAGAGTCAGGCGGTGGGTAGCCTCCGGCATCGACTTGAGCTGCAGGTCGGCGCGGGCCAAGGCGGTCAGGGCGCGGTGCAGCAGCTCGGGGCTGGTGCGCCCGCGTGCTCTCCAGGCCTTCTGCACGGGGAACTGCCCGGCGCTTCCTCCCACCCACTCCGCGAAGGTGCCGATGTCGGGAGCGGCCACAGCCAGCGCCCGCCGCCGCAGGTCGCCCTCCAGGAACGACAGCAACTGGAGCGGGTGGCCGTGAGTGAGGAAGTCGGCAAGGCGGCGCAGCGCCTCGCCCGTGTCGCCCTCCCCCAGGGCGTCGGCGTAGTGCCACATAGGCTCGTCGGGTCGGTTGCGGAAGCGGGCGGCCACCTCGGAGGCAGTCACCGGGCCCTCGACCAGAGCCAACTGATCCAGGGCCTGGCCCAGCGAGGCGATGTCGGAACCGAAGCGCTGCACGAGCGCCGCGGCGGCCTCGGCGTTCAGATTCAACTTGCGGGCCCGGGCCGCCCCCGCCAGCCAGTCCAGCGCGTCGCGCTCGCGGATCTTCTTGACGGTCAGCTTCTCCCCCAGACGCTCCACCACCTTGGCCAGCGGGGCCGGCAGCGCGCCGGCCGACACGAAGCACACCACCGTTGCCTCCCCATCGAGAGAGGCGACCAGGTCGGCTGCGGCCTCGGCTTCGGCCTTGAGCAGGTTCTGGGCATCGACCAGCAGCAAGCCGCGGCGCCCACCGAAGAGGGAACCACTCTGCAGTGCGGGCACCATGCTCTCGACGTCGGAACGTAGGCTCCCCTCGGCCTCCTCGAGGCCGGCTCCCTTGGAGGGCACATCGATTCGGTCGACCCCGTCCACCCCCGCTTCATCGAGCGCGGAATAGGCGCGGCGCAGCATCTCGTCGCGGTCGCCCGGCCCGGCATCCCCCGGACCGGCGACCAGAAGGATCGCGGCAGCGGACATGGCAGGCACCGTAGCCGCCGCCGGGGACAGAAGCATGCCCTTCGACGGCGGCGCGGTAAGGTCGGGCCGTCCGCAGCCGAGACCGGGCCGTCGCCGAGGGAGGACGGAGGAGACGTGCCACCCCAACACCGAGAGGAACTGCTCGCCCGAGCCTACGAACTGGGCTTCGAGTACGAGGCTCGCTACCGCGGCTGCTCCCAATGCGTGGTGGCCGCTCTCCAGGACACCCTGGGCATCAGGGACGACGCGGTGTTCAAAGCAGCCACCGGGCTCTCCGGAGGCGGCGCCCTCACGGGAGCCGGCGGCTGCGGGGCCTTCGTCGGCGCGGTGCTGGTGCTGGGCCAATTGCAGGGGCGGGAGCGTCGGGACTTCGCCGACCCCGAGGGGGTCCGGTATCGGACGTTCGACCTCGTCGAACGCCTCCAGGGACGCTTCGCCGCCCAGTTCGGCTCGACGATCTGCCGGGAGGTGCAGGCCGGGGTATTCGGGCGATCGTTCGACCTACGCAATCCCGATGACTTCGCTCGGTTCGAGGCCGCAGGTGCCCACAAGGACAAGTGCCCCGACGTCGTCGGCCGGGCGGCGCGCCTGGCCGTGGAGATCATCCTCGAGGCCGGGCTGGCTCCGGATCCTCCCCCTGCCGACACGGCGCCCGAAGCCTGATCATCCCCCGAGTTGCACCACCACGTCCCCCTCCTCATCGGTGCGCCGCACCTCGGCGCCCGAAGCCTGCAGGACGGCGACCACCTCCGGCGACGGATGGCCGTAGTCGTTGGGCCCCACGCTGATCACCGCCACCCGCGAGCCCGAAGCCACCAACCAGGCCGGGTCGCTGGTGGCTGCCCCCTGGTGGGGCACCTTGAGCACGTCGGCCGACAGTGGGCCCAGTTCCGCCTGGGCAATGGCCTCGACGTCGCCGGGCAGCAACACCGTGATGCCGGCAGCGGTCACCCGCAGCACTAGCGACCCGTCGTTCGCCGACGCGTACCGCCGCTTCGGGCCGAGCACCTCGACGGAGAAGGTACCCACCCGAGCCTGCCAACCCACCGCCGGCACCTCCACCGGCACCCCGTCCGCAGCCATTTCTCGGAGCAGGCCCTCAATCGCGGTGCCGGCCTGGCCGCTGTGCCACATCCGGCCTACCGCCGCCCATTCCGTGAGCCCGGCGAGGCCGCCCAGGTGATCGGCATGGCCATGGGTGACTACGAGCAGGTCGATACGCCGTACCCCGCGGCGCAACAGCGCTCTCCGCAAAACGGCCGGGTCGGGGCCCCCATCCACCAGGATCACCTCCCCGGCCGGGCCCCAGAGCAGAGCGGCATCACCCTGTCCCACATCGAGGAAGACCGCCTCCGGCTGTTCGGGCGGTCCCCCGGCCGGCAGAGTCAGCACGCCCACTGCCAGCGCGGCACCCAGCACCACCACCGGTCGCAGCCGGGGGCGGAGAGCCAGCGCTGCAGCCGCCCCGACCACGCCCACCCCGGCCCAACCCAACTGGGGCAGATCCCGCCCGAAGCGGGCGATCCCCAACACCGCATGAGCGGCCAGCAGCCCGATCCCGGTGAGCGGCCGCAAGCCGGTGAGCACCCCGATCCCGCCGGCGGCGGTCGACGCCGCCACCAGCGGCGCCGCCACCACGTTGGTCAAGGGGGAGAACAGGGGCACCGACCCGAAGTGGTAGAGCAGCAGCGGGGCTACCGCCGCCTGCGCCGACACGGTGGCGGCCAGCGCCGTCCAGGCCCATCGCGGGCGCCGGTCCCGCCACAGCCCACTCCCGGCCAGCACCCCCGCGGTGGCCGCCACCGAAAGCTGGAAGCCGGCATCACGAGCCAAGTCGCCCGAGGCCAGGAGGAGCAGCGTCGCCGACCCGCCCAAAGCGGCCCAGGCGTCGACCGCCCTGCCGGTGAGACGGCTCACCAGCACCAGAGCCGCCATCGTGGCCGCCCGGAGCACCGACGGCTCCCACCGCGTCGCCACCACGAACACCGCCAAGCCGACCAGACCGAGAGCCGCTCGCCGCCGCGGCCCCCAACCCAGCGGCCCCGCCGCCAGCCACCAGGCCGCCAGGAACAGCGCCACGTTGCTGCCCGACACGGCGACGAAGTGGCTCAACCCAGAGAGCCGCAGAGCCTCGCGATCGGCATCCCCGAGGCCGCTCTCGTCCCCGATGAGGAAGCCGGCCAGCAGGCCGGCGGCCGGACGAGGGAAGAAGGGGCTCAGTCCCCCGAGGACGCGCCGACGCAGGAAGTTGCCGGTAGCGAACACCGGGTCGTCGGCAGGGCCGAGCCGCTGCACCAGGCGCGCTTCGACCAGACCCGCCACCGGGCCGAACCGGGTATGGAACGACGCCGGCTCTAGTCGACCGGCCACCACCACTCTCTCCCCGGCGGCCACTCCGGAGGTTGGGCCGGCTACGGCGAGCCGCGGGCCGGACCAGGGCCTCCAGCTCCCCTCGATCAGCAGGTGGCCGGGCCGCAGGGTGAACCGTTCCCCGTCTCCTTCGGCCACCGCGTCCCCCGCGGCCGTTCCCGCCATCACCACCCGCCCGGCGGGCACCTCGGCGCCCAGAGTGGCCTGCTCCCGGCCTGCCGCCAGCGCCCCGGACGCCCCAGCGGCGGCTGCCAGCACCACCACCAGAGGCCAACGGCGCCGCCCCGCCAGCCGGGCCGCCGCGCCGCATGCTCCGGCCCCGGCCAGGGCGAGCCCCCACGAGCAGGCCCCCACCACCGCCCCAAGCCAGGCCAAGCAGGCAGCCCCACACGCCGCCGCTCCGAGCCCCGAAGGGAGGCGGAGGCGGGTGAGGCGCTTCTCCGCAGCGCCCGGAGGGGGCCGGCCTCCGCTGGGGAGGCCCGGGGCGGACGGATCGAGGGCCTTCAGGGAACCAGCACCGCGTCCCGGAGCGCCGCCAGCTTGCCCTCCCCGATGCCGGGCACATCGAGCAGATCCTCGATGGTCTGGAACGGCCCGTGCTCTGTTCGGTAAGCCACGATGCGCTGGGCGAGCACCGGTCCCACCCCGGGCAGCGACTCAAGCTCCTCGACGCTCGCCAGATTGATGTGCACCCGGCCGTCGCCGGCCAACGCGCCCGTCCCGCCGTCGGGGGAGACGGCCGGCACCAGCAACTGCTGACCGTCGGCGAGCGGAGCAGCCAGGTTGACCCGGGCCAGATCGGCATCCGGCCGTGCCCCTCCGGCGGCAGCAATGGCCTCCCCCACCCTCGACCCGGCGGCCACCCGAACCACCCCCGGCGAGACGACCGCCCCGGCCACGTGCACCGTGATGGTGCGGCCGGCCTGGCCTCCCGGGTCCACGGCGAGCGGAGGCGGGTCGGGTGCTTGGGCGGCGAACCAGATGCCGGCCGACACGGCCGCAGCCGTCACCAGGGCGGCAGCCATCCATTGGGGGCGGTCCAGGGCGTTCTCCGCAGCAGGGGACGCCCTCCAAGTACCACGCCGCGGCCGCGGCGGGAAGACCCCCGGCCGCGCCGGTCTCAGTAGAGGAGGGCGAGTACCCCCACCAGGTTGAAGCCGACGTGCCCGGCCACCGCCGGGGTCAGTCGGCCGTAGCGCTGCACCAGCAGCGCGAAGACTACGCCCACCACGAAGAGCGCGGGAATCGCCGGGGCGGCATCGAAGTCCAACAGCAGGTGGATCAGGGCGAACGCCGCGGCGGTGAGGACCGCCGTGTGGCGCACCGAGAACCGCCGCCCCAGCGCCCGCAGCAGTACGCCGCGGAACACCAGCTCCTCCGCCAGTGGGGCCAGGATCACCGAGACCACCACCACCGCCACCCGGGCCGGCCAGCCCTCGGCCCCCTCAGCTACCTGCACCACTCCCTGCACCGGGACGTCACCGCCAAAGACCCACTGCACCACGAGATAGGTGGCCCAGGAGAGGCCCAGGGCCAACGCCGCCCCTAACAGCAAGAAGGCGCCATCGGCGGGGCGGGGGCGCAGTCCCAGAGGCTCGCGGCGGCGTCCCAGGGCCAGCACGGTGATAATGGTCCCCAGGGTCTGCAGCCCTCCGACCACGGCGAACGACTCGAACACGCTGAGCCCGCCCGATAGGACCGCCGCCGCCCCGGCAAGAGAGGCGAGCACGCCGACGCTGAAAGCGGCCACGGCGTGGCTCACCTGCCAGTCCCCCGACACCTTGCCGCCGGCGGGCTCCCCGCCCGTGACCGTCACGGCACCACGATATTGACCAGGTTCGGGGGCCGTACCACGACGCGCCGCGGCTCCCCGCCCTTGAGGTAGGCGGCGACCTTCTCGGAGCCCAGAGCCAGCGACCGAGCCTCCTCCTCTCCGATCCCCGCCGGCACCAGGATGCGATCGCGCACCTTCCCGTTGACCTGGACGACCATGGTCACGGTGTCCTCGGCGGCCAGCCCCGGGTCGAAATCCGGCCACGGCGCGAGCGCCACCGAAGTGCTGTGGCCCAGGCGCTCCCAGAGCTCCTCGCCCAGGTGTGGGGCGAAGGGGGCCAGCAGCCGCACGAAGGCTTCGGCGACGAAGCGGGGCACGCGCTCCCGCGCCACCAGAGCGTTGTTCAGCTCGAAGAACCGAGCCACGGCGGTGTTGAAGCGAAGGTCCTCCATGTCGCCGGTGACGGCGGCAATGGTCCGGTGCGTCAAGGCCAGCAACTCCGGGTCGGCGGGTGCCTCATCCACCCGCAGCGCGCCCGTCCCGGGGTCGATCAGAGCCCTCCACAGCCGGAGCACGAAGCGGTGCACCCCCACGATGTCCCGCGTCGTCCAGGGCTTCGACGAATCGAGGGGGCCCATGAACATCTCGTAGAGACGGAGAGTGTCCACGCCGTACTCGACGAAGATCTCATCGGGGCTCACCGAGTTCTTCAGCGACTTGCCCATCTTCCCAAAGCTGCGGGTGACCGGCCGTCCCCGGTAGGTGAACCGCCCGTCCTGCTCCTCGACCTCATCGGCCGGCAGGTACACCCCGCGCTCGTCCTGGAAGGCGTCGGCGAGGATGTAGCCCTGGTTGAAAAGGCGCCCGAACGGCTCAGGGGTCGACACGTGGCCGAGGTCGTAGAGCACCTTGTGCCAGAAGCGGGAGTAGAGCAGGTGAAGCACGGCATGCTCCACACCGCCAACGTAGAGGTCGACGCCGCGCTCGCCCATCCAGTACCGCTCGGCCGCGGCGCCCACCAACGCCTCCCGATTGTGCGGGTCGCAGAAGCGCAGGTAGTACCAGCAGGAGCCCGCCCACTGGGGCATGGTGTTGAGCTCACGCCGATATACCACCCCATTGAGGGCCACCGTCTTCCAGTCGTCGGGGGCCCGGCCCAGGGCCGGCTCGGGCTCGGCGTCGTCGGCCAGGTCGGTGCGGGGGCGGTAGTCCTCGACCTCGGGCAGCAAGAGGGGCAACTCGTCGTCGCCCAGGGGGCGCAACTCCCCGCCGGGGCCGTGCAGGATGGGAATGGGCTCCCCCCAATAGCGTTGCCGACTGAACAGCCAGTCGCGCAGCTTGTAGGAAACGGCGGCGGTGCCGCAGCCCTGCTCTTCCAGCCAGGCGGTCATCCGAGGCTTGGCCTCGGCCACCCGCAGCCCGTTCAAGAAGCCGCTGTTGATGGCGGGCCCATCCTCGGTGTAGGGGCCTTCCCAGCCCTCGGGCGGCTGCACGGTGCGCACGATGGGAAGGCCGAACGCCTCGGCGAACTCCCAGTCGCGCTCGTCTTCGGCGGGCACGGCCATGATGGCGCCGGTGCCGTAGCCCATGAGCACGTAGTCGGCCAGGAAGATCGGGATCGACGCCCCGTTGACCGGGTTCACCGCGACGCGGCCGAGGAACACCCCGGTCTTCTCCCTGGTCTCGGCCTGGCGCTCCAGTTCGGAGCGGCCCGAGGCCCGCAGCCGGTAGGCGGCCGCCGCTTGCCGCGGATCGGCGGCTCCCCCGGTCCACCCGATGGGCGTGCCCGGCGGCCACACCTCGGCCGCCAGGGCATCGACCAGGGGATGCTCGGGGGCGAGCACCATGTAGGTAGCGCCGAAGAGCGTATCCGGCCGGGTGGTGAAAACGTCGATGACCTCCGGGCTTCCCTCCACCGGGAAGAGCACCCGGGCTCCTTCGCTGCGCCCGATCCAGTTCCGCTGCATGGCCTTGATGGACTCGGGCCAGTCAACCAGGTCCAGGTCGGCCAGGAGGCGCTCGGCGTAGGCCGTGATGCGCAGCATCCATTGGCGCAGCGGCCGGCGGTAGACCGGGAAGTCGCCGCGCTCCGAGCGACCCTCACGAGTGACCTCCTCGTTGGCCAGCACGGTTCCCAGACCAGGGCACCAGTTGACCGGGACCTCGTCGATATAGGCCAGGCGCAAGCCGTTCAAGTAGGCGTGGCGCTCTGCCGCGTCTAGATCCGCCCAGGGCCGACCGCCGGCCAGGCGGCGGCCCGCCTCGAGGTCCTCCAGCAGGGTGGCCATGGGCCGCGCCCTACCTGCATCGGGATCGAACCACGAGTGGAACAAGCGCAGGAAGATCCACTGGGTCCAGCGGTAGTAGCCCGGGTCGGTGGTGGCGAAACAGCGGTCCCAGTCGTAGGAGAGGCCGAACGCCCGCAGCTGGCGAGTGAAATTGGCCACGTTGCGCTCGGTGGTGAGCCGGGGGTGCACCCCGGTCTCGACGGCGTACTGCTCGGCGGGCAAGCCGAAAGCATCGAAGCCCATGGGGTGCAGCACGCTGCGGCCCCGCATCCGCTGGTAGCGCGAGTAGATGTCGGTGGCGATGTAGCCCAGCGGGTGTCCGACGTGGAGGCCTTCCCCGGAGGGATAGGGGAACATGTCCAGCACGTACAGCTTGGGACGCGACGGATCAAAGCCCGGCTCGCCGGGATTGGGCACCCGGAAAGTGCCTTGCTCGGCCCAGCGGCGCTGCCACTTGGCTTCGATGCTCTGGTGGTCGTAGGCGTTCACAGCGGGTCTCGCAACGGGAGCGGCAGCGTACCACCGGCTCGAGGCGGCTCCGGGCGGAACGCGGCTGATGCCCGGCCCTCGCCTGGTAGAATTCGGTTGCGAGCGGGGCAGCCAAGTCGCTCCGGGTTTGTCGGCAGCGCCCCGCCGAAAGGGACGCCGGTCTCTGGGGAGGGAGAGCGGGTGGCGTCGGGCAAGATCACCATCTCCGATGTCGCTCGCGAGGCCGGAGTCTCCATCGCCACCGTATCCCGCGTGATTCAGGGCAAGACCTCGGTCTCCCCCGACCTGGCCGAACGCGTCCGGGAGGTCGCCCGGCGCCTGGGGTACCGGCCCAGCCCGCTGGCCCGCGGCCTGGCCACCGGCGCCACCGAGATGGTGGGCATCCTGGTGCCCCAGCTGTCGAATCCCTACTTCCAGGAGCTCATCAAGTCCATCGGCCTCGGAGCCGGGCAGGACGGCTATCGCACGCTGGTGCTCGAGACCGACGAGCGCGTCGGCGACGAGCCCGACCTGGCAGCCTCGCTGTACACCCATGTCGACGGCGTGATCCTGTGTTCCCCCCGCATGCCCAATGAGGAGTTGGCCCGTTTCGCCGCCGACCACCCCAACGTCGTCTGTATCAACCGGATTCTGCCCGGAGAGCAGCCCCCCGGGGTCACCTGCGACTACTTCTCCCCGATGTTCGACCTCTGCCGCCATCTGGCCGACCTGGGCCACCGCCGGGTGGTGTACCTGCACGGCTCCCCCCACTCCTGGGCAACGGCCGAACGCTGGCGGGCGGTGCAGGCCGCGGCCGCCCTGGGGCTGGAGCCCTTCCGAGTCGCGGGTGGGCTGACCATTGAGGCCGGCTATGAGGCTGCCGCCGCCGCGTTGGCGTTGGACCCCACCGCCCTCATCGCCGTGAACGATCTCTGCGCCATCGGAGCGCTGACCCGGCTGCGGGAGCTCGGGCGGCGGGTGCCCGACGACATCTCGCTTACCGGTTTCGACGATATCCCCTTCTCCGCGCACACCCAGCCCCCCCTAACCACGGCGCGCATCCCGAGGGCCGCCATGGCCGAAGAGGTCTGGGCGATGATGCGTGCCGTGCTGGCCGGAGAGACGGTCACCAGCCGGGTCCTGACCACCGCCGAGATCCTGATCAGAGGCACCACCGGGCCGGCCCCGGGCCGCGCCGCCCCGGTCGCCGCTCGCTGAGCCGCCCCGCGGCAAGCAGGCGAGATAACCTCGACCGCGGCTGGAGAGCAGACCAGGAGGCGAGCATGGCAGACGGCACCCCCGACACAGGCAAGCCACTACGCACCGGTGCCGACTACATCGCCAGCCTGCGAGGCCGCCGGCTGTCCGTCTTCCTCATGGGGCAACAGGTGGAGGAACCGGTGGACCACCCCATCATCCGGCCCTCCATCAACGCCATGGCCGCCACCTACGACGCCGGCCCGGCCGACGCCGACCTGGGCGAAGCCGAGTCGGACCTCATCGGGGCCCGGGTCAACCGCTTCCTCCACGTCACCCGGAGCCCTGCCGACCTGGTGGCCCAGGGCAAGATGCAGCGCCGCCTCGGGCAGGTCACCGGCACCTGCTTCCAGCGCTGTGTGGGTATGGATGCCATCAACAGCCTCTTCTCACTCACCTTCGACGTAGATGCCGCCCGGGGTACCGCCTATCACCAACGTTTCCGGCAGTGGCTGGCGGGGGTACAGCGCGGCAATCTGGTCGTCGGCGGGGCCATGACCGACGTCAAGGGCGATCGCAGCCGGGGGCCGGCGCAGCAGGCCGACCCGGATCTCTTCGTACGGATCGTGGATCGCCGCCCCGGCGGGTTGGTGATCCGCGGGGCAAAGGCCCACCAGACCGGAGCGGTCAACTCCCACTGGCTTCTGGTCATGCCGGGCCAGCGCCTGGCTCCGGAGGAACACGACTACGCGGTGGCCTGTGCTGTGCCGGTCACTGCCGCCGGGATCACCTTCGTGTACGGCCGGCAGTCCTCCGATACGCGTAGCGTCGAGGGGGACCTGGATGTGGGCAACGCGCGCTTCGCCGGCCAAGAAGCCCTGGTGCTCTTCGACGACGTCTTCGTCCCCGACGAGCACATCTTCCTCGACGGCGAGGCCGAGTTCGCCGCCGAACTGGTCGAGCGCTTCACCGCCTACCACCGGCGGTCCTACGTGTGCAAGGCAGGGGTGGGCGACGTGCTGATCGGCGCCGCCGCCCTGGTCGCCGACTACAACGGGGTGCCTCGCGCCTCACACATCCGGGACAAGCTCGTGGAGATGATCCATCTGAACGAGACGATCTACGCCGCCGGTATCGCGGCGTCCCACGAGGGCCATCGCACCTGCGCCGGCAATTGGGAGCCCGACCGCCTGCTGGCCAACGTGTGCAAGCAGAACGTGACCCGCTTCCCCTACGAGATGGCCCGCCTAGCTCAGGACCTGGCGGGTGGGGCGGTGGTCACCTTGCCGGGCGAAGCGGACCTGCGCCATCCCGAGATCGGGCCGCGGCTCGACAAGTACCTCCGGGGCAGAGCCGACGTGCCCACCGAGCATCGGGTGCGGGCGCTGCGCCTCGTGGAGAACCTGACACTGGGACGCAACGCCGTCGGCTACTTGACCGAATCCCTGCACGGCGCCGGGTCGCCCCAGGCCCAACGGGTCGTCATTCAGCGCCAAGTGGATCTAGAGGGGCGCAAGTCCCTGGCCCGCCGCCTGGCGGGGATCCCGCCGGAAGGAGCCGCCGCGTAAGCCCAGGCGAGTCCGATTCCCGGCGGGCTAGAGGACCTTCTCGAACCCCAGGGCCGCCTTGCCGTCTGCGTAGCCCAGCGACCGATAGAAGGCGTGGGCGTCGTGGCGGGAGGCCCCGGAACGCAGTCGAATGCAGTGCGCTCCCCGCCCCCGCGCCCAGTCTTCGGCGGCAGCCATCAGGGCCCGGCCCACCCCGCCACGTCGCGCTGCCTCCACCACCACGAGGCTCTCCACGAAGGCCGAGAGGTCATCGATGAGCAGCATCCGCAGGCGCACGTGCACGAATCCCAGCAGTGCCCCATCGTCGTGCTTCGCTCCGAACAGGGCGTCCCCGGGGGAGGCGAGAACCGCGGCCACCCTGTCGGCCATGTCGCTCGGGCCCACCGGATAGCCCAAGTCGGCGCTGAGCGCCGCGGCGGCAGAGGAATCGCCGGGCATCATCATCTGGATCCTCACGCACGCGAACCTAGTGCGCCGGCAAGAAGAACAGAGCGGCGGCCCTGCGGATCCCGTAACGGTGGAGCTGAGGGGATTTGAACCCCTGACCCCTTGCATGCCATGCAAGTGCTCTGCCAGCTGAGCTACAGCCCCGAGTGCGGGCGGAATTGTATCAGTCGGCGCGGCCAGAGCGCCGGGCACGACCGGCTCAGGACGCGTCGCCGCCGGGCCGATGGGATCGCAGTGAATATCGCGACGTGTGCCCCAGTAGTTGCCCGTCAGGTGATAGACGGAGGCCTCGCCGCGGCCTGGGACGACCTGGCCGACCGCACCGGGGCGGCTCCTTTCGCCCGGCCGGGCTGGCTCCGGCCCTGGGCCGAAGCCACCGGGGTCCGCCTGGAGGCCCTGACCGCCTACTGCGGCGACTGCCTGCTCGGAGTGCTGCCCGTGGTGTGGGACCGCCATCGGGTGCGTACCCCGGCCGACTGGCATAGCCCCTGGTTCGAGGCGGTGGTCGCCGACGGCACGCCCCTACGGGCCCTGGCCGCTGCCCTGGCCGGTGCCGCCCGGTCGCGAGTGACCGTGGACTTCGTCCTCGCCGGGGAAGGCACCGCCCGCGCTGCCGCCGACGCTCTCAATGCGGCAGGCTACCGGCTCCGGCCGCGAGTGCGGCAGGAATCACCCTTCGTTGCCGTGCACGGAAGCTGGGAGCACTACCTGGCATCACTGCCCGCGAGGCGGCGCAGCGACCTCCGGCGCCGCGCCCGGCGCCTCGAGGAAGCCGGAACGGTCACCTGGGAGGTCCATGAAGAAGCCAAAGGACTGCCCCGCCTGTTGGAGGAGGCCCTTGCCGTAGAGGCGGCCGGCTGGAAGGGAGCGGCCGGGACCGCCATCGCTTCCCATCCCGCGATGGCCCGGTTCTACCGCGAAGTGGCGATCTGGGCGGCAGAGCGGGGCTGGCTGCGATTGGCCTTGTTGCGCCTCGACGGGCGGGCTCTGGCTTTCGACCTGGCCCTGGAGGCCCAAGGCCGCCACTTCCTGTTGAAGACCGGCTACGACCCCGCTTTCAACGCCCTCTCCCCCGGCCTGCTGCTTCGCCGGCACATGCTGCAGCGTGCCTTCGACCTGAGCCTGGCCTCGTACGAGTTCTGCGGCGCGGCGGAACCATGGAAACTGGAATGGGCCCAGGCCACGCGACCGGTGCTGGCCATCGAAGCGTTTGCCCCCACCCTCGGCGGTTCGCTGGCCCGCGCTGCGGCGCGAGCCGCCCGCTGGGCCCGGGTTCACCTGAGCCGACGACGCGAGAGGAGCTGATGACGGATACGACGGGCGAACGCTCCCGGCCTCTCTCCCCAGCGCGAAGGGTTCCTGGGTGGCGCCCCGCCCTTATGGTGATCGGAGGCCTGGTTCTCTTCCAGGCTCTGGTGGCCGCGATCAATCTCTCCCCGTTCATGAACTACTACACCGTTGAGTTGCTGCTCGACGTCAACGGAGAGGCCAATCTCGTGGCCTGGGTGTCCGCGACCGCGCTACTGGCGATCGCCGCAGCCGCGGCCACCGCCGCCGCCGCCGATCGCGCCTCCGGGAAGCCGCGACGGCAATGGTTGGGGTGGGCCCTGATGGCCGCATCGTTTGCGGTGCTCTCGATCGACGAAAGTGCCGGGCTCCACGAGTTGATCGGGGAGAAAGCACACCGGCTTCTCGAGGTGGACGCCCTGCCGTCGCTGTACACCTGGGTGCTGGTGGTGGCACCCGTGGGCCTGGCGGCTGCCGCCTTGATGATCTGGTGGTTCTCCAGGACTCTCGGCCTGGCCTCCCCCACCGGACGTCTCGCCCTGGCCGCCGTCGCCCTATGGCTCGTCGTGCCGGTCCTCGAAGCCCTGGATCCCTCTCTGGGTGGCCCTGTGGCGCTCTCGGTGGTGGAGGAGAGCCTGGAGACCATCGGGGAGGCCCTCATGCTCGCCGCGCTGCTCGTTTACCTCAGCGCTCGGGGACGCCTGCGGGCCTTGGCCCAGCGCTTCACCGCTCCAGAGGAAAGCAGTCGCTAGCGGGCTCAGGCCCGCGCCGCCGCCGGATCGAAGTCGGTCCGGGGAGCGTCGGCCCAGAGCCGTTCGAGGTCGTAGTAGCGGCGGGTGGGCTCGTCGAAGACGTGGACGACGACGTCCCCGTAGTCGAGCAGCACCCATGTGGCGTCCTCGAGGCCCTCACGGCGCAAAGGCCGGCGTCCTAGGACCTTGAGCCGCTCCTCCACCGCTTCGGCCAGGGTGAGGATGTGGCGCCGCGACATGCCCGAGGCGATGACGAACACGTCCGTGATGACCAGAAGGCCGGCGACGTCGAGGAGGACGATCCCCAGGCCCTTCTTGTCGTCGATGGCGGCGGCCGCCGACTGCGCTGCGGTCGTCGTTTCGGGATGCAGGACCTACGCCTCCCCGGCCGGGATATCCAGGCCCACGATGATACTGACTTCGACCACCAGAGAGGGAGCCGCCTCCTCGAGGTAGACCGCGGGCGCTCCCACGATCCCCGCCGCCTCCCTCGCCGCCGCCTGGGCTTCCAGGCCCTGGGCCACCACCACCGTTGCCGCATAGTCGAAGCGGTCGGCATTGTCGGTCCGCACCACCCGAAAGCCGCGACGAACCAAGGCCTCGGCCACCAGGCGAGTAGCCCCGATCCGACCGTTCCCGTTGAGCACTTCCACACGCGGCCGGTCCCCGGGTCGCAGCAGCAGGTGGCCGAGGCGGGCGGGGACGAACTCGGTAGCCGCGCCCACCGCCAAAGCGAGGGCAGAACCACCGACCGTTTCCACTGCTTCCAGAGGAACCGCCCCCAGCAGCAGGTCCTCGGCGGTAGCCGCCGCCAGCAGCAGGTCCGCTGCTTCCGACGCGCCCGCCGGCAGCGCGGCGGCCAGGCGGTCGGCCACCTCAGGGTCGGCGGTGACGGCCGCAAGGACGCCCCGCCAGGCAGCCCCCTGCCGCTGCAGCCAGTCGAAGGGATCGCCGGCCCCGGCGGTGACCAGCAGCATCTCGACCAGTCCGGGGGCGAGCTGTTGCGGCCCCGAGCCCAGCACCTGCACCAGCCCGCCGTCCGCCGCGTCGAACAGGGCAACCGGCAGGTCCACCGCTACCGACGCGGGCAGGGCGGCCGCCAGTTCTCCCGGAGTCAGCGGAAGGACTTCGTCGATGCGTACCCCGAGTTCGTTGGTCACGGTCAGCGCCGCCAGTTCCGGCCCCTCGAAAGCCAGCGCCTCGCCCAAAGTGAACTCCCCGTAGCCGGGCACCACCCCCAGCATCGTCGCGGGCAGCACAGTGAGGGTAGGTCCTCCCTCCGGTGAGGCCGCGACGAGGGCGAAGGCGGAATCGCCGGGGCCGGTCCCGATGGCGATCAGGGTCGAGTGCGAGGCGGGCAGGTCGCTGCGCTCCTCGATCTCGGCCTCGGGCACGGTGGCCGCCACGGCGCGCAGGCGTGTCGCCCAGTCCCTCACCATCTCGGCCCCCTCCTGCGCCCGGGCCGACACCCACCCGGCGGCCTCAGCCAGCGGCGCCCGAGCCGCCCAGGCCCCGGCGGCCACCGCCCCGGCGGCGAGCAGTCCGGCCGTCCAGGCCCAGAGCCGGCGCCTAGACCGAGCCATAGAGCCCGGTGGAGTCGATGTACGACAGCACGGCATCGGCCACCAGGAAGCGCAGGCTCAGACCGGCCCGGCGCCGGGCCCGCAACATGGTGCCGCTGATCTCCAGGAGCGGGGTGTGCAGCCAGCGCACCTCTCCTGCCGCCGCCTCTACTGCTCCTCGGGCCACCCCGGGGCGCTCGATGACCGCCAGCCGAGTGCGCCTGAGGACGGTCTCTGCCGCCTGCCAGGTGGGCAGGCCGGCGGCGGCGTCGGCCCCCAGGATCAGCACCAGGTCCTCGTCGGTAGGGAAGCTCGCCAGAGTGTCGGCGGTATAGGTCCACCCGTCGCGAACGACCTCGCGATCGTCCGCCTCGAAGTAGCCGACGCCCGCCACGGCTCGCCGGGTCATCTCCCAGCGATGCTCGGCCGGGCTCACTCCGAGACCCGCCTTCTGCCACGGTCGGCCGGCGGGAAGGAAGGTGACCACGTCGAGACCCAACTCGCGATAGGCCGCCTCGCCGGCCACCAGGTGGGCGAGATGCGGAGGGTCGAAGGTGCCGCCCAGGATGCCGCGGCGCACGGCAACAAGCATAGGGCGCAAGGGCGGGAGCTAGGTGCCCGGCGGCGGCCGGTGCAGCCAGCCGGCACTGCAGCCACCGCTCCGGGTCGATGTAGGCCCGGCCCACCCGGAGCGACAGGTGGAGAGCGGCGACGCCGTGGTCGACCCCGGACCTGCCCAGTATCTCTCCCGCCGCCAGCCCCTGTCCCGGGGAGACACCGACGGCCGATAGGTAGGAGTAGGAGGTGCGTACCCCTCCCCCGTGCAGCACGGTGACGCTCAACTGCCCCGCCACACTGCCGGCGAAAGTCACCACCCCGGCGGCCACGGAACCCACCGGCGACCCGACCGGAGCAGCCAGGTCAATCCCCCAGTGCCCGGAATACGTGCCCTCGGGGGCGAAAGGGCGCACCACCGCGCCGGGCACAGGCCGCTCCGCCGGGCAGGCGGGAGGCAGCAGCGGCAACGCCAACACCAGAGCTAGCAGGGGCAGCATTTCGGGCCCCGCGCCTGTTGTCCAACCTAGCGGGCCGGGCCGACACGAAGAAGGGCCCTGCCGCCGCTCAGGCCGGGCCGGCACCCACCTCGACACCGCGCAGCAGGCCGAGGGCGATGCGCCGGAGATCGTTGGGACGGAAGGGCTTGGTGATGAAGGCGTCGGCCCCGCCCCGGCCGGCGCGCTCTCGCGTCTCCTCCTGAGCATGAGCCGTCAGCACTAGCACCTTCAGATGCCGGGTGCGCGGATCTGCACGGAGATGCTGTAGCACCTCCCAGCCGTCCATTTGGGGAAGGCCCACATCGAGGATCAACAGGTCGGGAGGCGAAGCCAGCGCGGCCTCGAGGCCGGCGGGGCCGTCGGTACGGACGTCGATCTCCACCCCGGCCGGTCGCAGGCATACCGCGATCAGGCGCTGGATTACCGCCGAATCCTCCACTACCAGCACTCGCTCCACCAGCACTCCCATCTGGACGCCGGGAGGCTCCGGCCGTCCGCTCCTGCCCATTTCATCGACCGCCCACCCCACCCGCTTGAGGGCGGTCGCGGCTCCCCCGCCCGCTTGGAGCGAGGCCGCCGCCAGCGGGTACCCGGTGCCCGCCGCCGAGCGGTTCGCTAGGGTCGCAGCGGAGCAAGGAGCGGGCATGATGCCGAAGGCGAAGACGGTCGCACTGGTCCTGGGGAGCCTGATCCTGGCGGCAACGGCCTGCGGCGGGGACGGTGCCGGCGATGGGGGCGGGTGGATCGTGGGCCTGCTGGAGCGAATACCCGATACGGCGGAGAGTGGGGACTTCGTCACCGTCGTCGACCTCGCGGCAGCCGCGGCAGCGGCTGGGATCGAGATCCCGGGCCCCGGCCCTTCCGACGACGCGGTGGCCGCCTACTTGATGGGCTTGCCGCGCGACGCGCTGATTCCGGACCTCCTGCGCAACCTGGTGCGCGACCTCGGTGCACTCACCACCGAACTCGGCATCGACCCCGCAGCGGTTCGCGCCGGGATCATGGCGGGGCGCCCCCCGGAGAACTACGAGGTGTTGGCCGGGGCCTTTGACTCCACCATGGTCGATCAGGCAGTGCGCGCCGATCCCCTCTGGTCCGACCTGCTGGTGACCGGAGAGCATGGCGGAGTCACCTACTACTCGTGGGGAGAGGACCTGCGGTCCTATATGGATCGTGTCAGCGCCGTCCGCCCGATCGGCCGATCCGGGCGGCTCGCCCTCGACGGCGGCTACCTGTACTGGGTCCCCTGGACCGCCGGCATCGAGGGTCTCATCGACGCCGGTGCCGGGATCGTGCCCTCTCTCGCCGATGACGACGGCCTGGCCGCCGTGGCCGGGATCCTGGAGCGGGAAGAGGTGTACTCGGCGATCCTGACCGACACCGCCCTGCGGAAGGACGCCGTCGCGGCTGCCTCGGCCCTCGGGGTCGGCGGGGGGAGGGACGAGGCGGGGGCCTACTGGGTGGTCGTCGCGGTCCACGCCACCCCCGAGGACGCCGAGGAAAGCGCCGTCGAAGTCGGTCGTGTTCTCGAGGAGGGCATGGTCGTCGGCCTGAGCGCGCCGTGGTCGGACCGCGTCGCCGAATACGACATAGCCGTCGAGGGAACGACCCTGGTGGTGGTGTTACGATCGAACGGGGCGGAGGGCGACTGGGTGAGGGCCGTCCAAGTCGCCGACGGCCTGATCCTGGCGGCTCAGGAGTGAGCCTCCCGGGCGAGTACCCTGGCGCCCCTTCTCCAGGAGGCACCACCTTGGCGCGGCCCCCAGCGGATGTCGGCCTCATCGGCCTGGCGGTGATGGGCCGGAACCTGGCGCTCAACATGGCCGACCACGGCTACACGGTGGCGGTGTTCAATCGGACCGTGTCCCGAGTGGATGAGTTGCTCGCCGGTGAGGCCCAAGGGAGGCGGATCATCGGCACTCGCTCCCTCGAGGAGCTGGTAGCTGCGCTGCGGCCTCCCCGCCGCATCCTCCTGATGGTCCAGGCAGGAGGAGCAGTCGACCACCTCATCGAGGCGCTTCGGGCCCTGTTGCAGCCGGGAGACATCATCATCGACGGGGGCAACTCGCACTACGCCGACACCATCAGGCGGACCGCCGTGGTGGAGGCACACCACCTGCTGTACGTGGGCATGGGCGTGTCCGGCGGGGAGGAAGGCGCCCGGCGCGGCCCTTCGCTGATGCCCGGAGGTTCGGCGGCGGCCTGGCCGCACCTGCGCGACCTCCTTCAAGCCATCGCCGCCCGCACTTCCGACGGCGAGCCCTGCTGCGACTGGGTGGGCGCCGATGGAGCCGGCCACTACGTGAAGATGGTGCACAACGGCATCGAGTACGGCGACATGCAGCTCATCACCGAGGCGTACCAGCTGCTGCGGGACGGGCCCGGCCTCTCCAACGACGCGATGCACCAGGTCTTTGCCGAATGGAATCGAGGCGAACTCGATTCGTATCTCATCGAGATCACCCGCGACATCCTCGCGGTACGCGACGAGAGCGGCCGCTACGTCCTCGACACCATCCTGGATACGGCCGGGCAGAAGGGCACCGGAAAGTGGACGGTGCAGTCTGCCGCTGATCTAGGCGTGCCCATGACCCTGGTCGCCGAGGCGGTGTTCGCCCGGGCCCTGTCGGCCCTCAAGGACGACCGAGTGGCGGCCGCCGAGTCGCTCGCGGGCCCGCGGCCTACGTTTGTCGGTGATCCCGCCTCCTTCATCGAGGACGTCCGGCAGGCCGTCTACGCCGCCAAGATCGTCTCCTACGCCCAGGGCTTCATGCTCATGCGTGACGCCGCCGCCGAGCACAGTTGGGATCTCGACTACGGCGGCATCGCCCTCATGTGGCGTGAGGGCTGCATCATCCGCAGCCGGTTCCTCGGCGACATCCGCGCCGCTTTCTCCCGGAGGCCCGACCTGCCCAACCTGCTCCTGGACGATTTCTTCCGTGCTGCGGTGGACCGGGCGCAGCCGGGCTGGCGCCGGGTAGTGGCGCGGGCCACGGAGTGGGGGCTGCCCCTGCCGGCGATGTCGTCCGCCCTGGCCTTCTACGACGGCTACCGGAGCGCCCGCCTCCCGGCGAACCTGCTCCAGGCGCAGCGGGACTACTTCGGCGCCCACACCTACGAGCGGGTCGACCGCCCCCGCGGCGAGTTCTTCCATACCAACTGGACGGGGCGCGGCGGCTCGGTTTCCTCGACCACCTACAACGTCTAGGGGCTCAGGCTCCGTCGCCGGCGTCGTCGCCGGCGCTCTCGCCCGACTCCTCCTGGAACTCGAAGACCAGGTCCCCGATCTGCACCTCGTCGCCGGGCAGCGCGCCGGCGCGCCTCAGGGCCTCATCAACCCCGGCGCGGCTCAAGCGGCGCGCGGCGAAGTCGGCGGCCTCGGGCACGGTGAGGTCGTCGAGTGCCACGGCTCGCTCGGCGGCCTTGCCCCGCACCACCCAGCGTTCCCCCTCCCGGTGCACGGTGAAGCCCGGGGGCGCCGGGCGGTGCAGCAGGTAGCCCGGGCGCTGGGGAGCCTCCCGCACTGCCTCTTCCACCAGATCCGCGACGGCGTGCATCAGGGCCGGCAGGCCGGCGCCGGTGATCGCCGACACCAGGAACACAGGCCGTCCCAGCGCCGCCTCCAAGGAGGTCGCTGCCTCGGCAGCTTCGGGCATGTCCGCCTTGTTCACCGCCACCACCCGGGGTCGCGCTGCCAGGGCCGAATCGTGACGCTGCAGCTCGCTCAGCAGGACACCGTGCTGGCGAGCGACCGAAGCCTCCTGCAGCGGGGAGGGATCCAGCAGGAGCAGCAGCGCCCGGGCCCTCTCGACGTGCCGCAAGAAGGCGTGGCCCAGCCCCCGCCCCTCGGCCGCCCCTTCGATCAAGCCGGGGATGTCGGCGAGGACGAACTGGCGATCGTCGACCTCCACCACCCCCAGGTTGGGCTCCAGGGTGGTGAAGGGGTAGTCGGCCACTTTGGGACGCGCCGCCGACACCCGCGAGATCAGCGTGCTCTTACCGGCGTTGGGGAAGCCGATGATGGCGGCGTCGGCCACCAGCTTGAGCTCCAGGGTGAACTCGGCTTCCTCGCCGTACTCCCCCTGCTCGGCAAACGTAGGGGCCACGTGCCGAGGGCCGGCCAGAGCCGCGTTCCCCCGGCCGCCCCGCCCTCCCTGCACCAGCTGGACTCTCGCCCCAGGCTCGGTGAGGTCGGCGAGGATCGTGCCGGCGGCGTCCCGCACCACCGTCCCCACCGGAACTGCCAGCACCAGGTCGGTCCCCCGGCGGCCGTGCTGGAGGTCGCCCCGGCCGTGGGTGCCCGCGCCGGCCCGCCGATGCGGATGGCGCCGGAACTCGAGCAGGGTGACCACCTCGGGATCGGCGACCGCGACGACATCGCCACCGCCACCGCCCGAGCCGCCCTCGGGACGGCCTCGGGGCTTCCCTCGCTCCTTGTGGAACGAGGCCACCCCGGCACCGCCGTCACCGGCTCGTACCCGGACCCGGGTCTCGTCGATGAACACGGCCCTCCCCGGGCCTAGGCGTCAGTCCTCGGGGACGACGCTGACGAGGCGCCGGCCCCGGCGCTCCCCGTAGGCGACCCGGCCGCTGGCCGAGGCGAACAGCGTGTCGTCCCCGCCCCGGCCGACGTTGTCGCCGGGGTGGATGCGGGTGCCGCGCTGGCGCACCAGGATGGCGCCGGCCTTCACCTGCTGCCCGTCGAAGACCTTGGGGCCGAGGCGCTTGGCCTCCGACTCGCGACCATTCTTGGTGGAACCGCCACCCTTCGTCTTCGACATCAGGACTCCTTCTTGGTGGCCGCCGCCTTGGGGGCTGCCTTCTTGGGGGTGGGTTTGGGGGTGGGTTTGGCGGTGGCTTTCGTCGATGCCGCCCCGGCGGTGCTCGCCGGCTTGGCTGCCGACTTCTTGGTGGCCGCCTTGGGAGCGGCTTTGGGAGCTGCCTTCTTGGGGGCTGCCTTCTTGGGAGCCGCCTTCTCCTTGGGGACTGCCGCCTCGGCCGCCGGCTCCTCTGCCGGGGCCGCCTGGGGCGCCTTCTTCTTGGAGGGCACCTCACGGCGCACCGCGCCCTCGGGGCCTTCGATGCGGGTGACCTCGAGGGTCGTATAGCGCTGACGATGGCCCAATTGACGGCGGTAGCCGGTCTTGGCCTTGTACTTGAAGATGTCGACCTTGGGCCCGGAAGAGTCCCCCACCACCCGGGCTATCACCCGGGCGCCCTTCAGGACATCACGGTGAGAGAACACCGTCCCGGCATCGTCGACGACGAGAAGCGGGGCGAAGTCGATCTCGCCTTCAGCGCGCAGGTGCTCGACGTCGATGACGTCGCCCTCACGCACTTTGGCCTGCTTCCCGCCGGTGCGGATGATCGCGTACATGGTTCGAAGTCCTTCAGGACGGGGGAACGCCCCGGCATGTTAGCGCCCACCCAACGGCAGAGGACGCGCCTGCCCCGGTCTCAGGCATCCGCCTCTTCCACCCAGGGCACGGGGCCGCCCGAGGTGGCCGCTTCCTCGAAGAGCAGCACACCGCGTCCGCCGCATTGCTGGCACACCCGCGAGAACGACTCCAGCAACCCCTCGGAGACGTTCTTGCGGGTCATCTCCACCAGGCCGAGATGAGACACGTCGAATACCTGGGTGCGGGTCTTGTCCTTGGCCAGGGATTCGCGCAGCTTCTGCAGCACCGCCTCCCGGTTCCGGATCACCTCCATGTCGATGAAATCGATCACGATGATCCCGCCGATGTCCCGGAGGCGCAGCTGGTGGGCGATCTCCTCCGCCGCCTCCAGGTTGTTCTGCAGCACCGTCTCCTCCAGGGAGGAGTGGCCCACGAAGCGCCCCGTGTTCACATCGATCACCGTCAGGGCTTCGGTACGGTCGACGACGACGTGGCCCCCACTGGGCAGCCAGACCTTGCGGTCGAGAGCCTTGCGTAGCTGGTCCTGAACGTGGAAGCGCTCGAACAGCGGGATCTCGTCGGCGTAGAGGTGGACTCGCGGCACCAGATCGGGATCGGTGGCCTCCAGGTACGCCACTACCCCCCGGTGGATCTCGGGGTCATCCACAAGCAGACGGCGGAACTCCGCGGTGAAGTGCTCGCGAATGACCCGGATGACCAGGTCGGGCTCCTCGTACAGCAACCGGGGGGCGCCTGCCTGCTCGATCTTGGCCGTCAGGCCCTGCCACACCTGGCGCAATCGCTCGATGTCGGCGCGCAGTTCCTCCTCGCTGGCTTCCTCGGCAGCGGTGCGCACTATGACCCCAAAGCCCTCCGGACTGAGATCGGCCATGAGGCGCCGCAGGCGCTCTCGCTCCGGGTCGGGCAGCCGACGGCTGATCCCCCTGATCTCGGAGTCGGGGGCCAGGACCAGGTAACGCCCGGGCAGGCTCACCTGGTTGGTGAGCCGGGCCCCCTTGGTGCCCATGGCGTCCTTGGTCACCTGCACCAGGATCTCATCACCCACCTTCAAGGCCTTCTCGATCCGGGGATGCCTCCCGCCGTTGGCCCGGGGATCGGCCTGGACGTCACCGGCATAGAGCACCCCGTTCTTGGCCTCGCCAAAGTCGATGAAGGCGGCCTCCATCCCCGGCAGCACGTTGCGCACCTTGCCCAGGTAGATATTGCCTGCCAGCGACCGCCGATCCGATCGAGCCACGTAGTGCTCCACGAGCAGCGCCCCTTCGAGCACCACGATCTGGGTCTGGTGGGGCGTGCGCCGGATGAGCATCTGCTTGCGCTCGGTCTCCGGCGCCGGGATCACCGGTTCCGGGTAGGGAACCGGGCGACGCCTCGGCCGTTCCCGCCGAGCCGGGCGCAACCGGGGCGCGCCTTCGGGCCGGGGGCGCGTCTCGACCGGGGGCGCTACCTCGCGGACGCGGCGGATCTCGACGGTGCGCCCCCCCACACGGCGCACCTTCTTCTCTTCGACGGCCTGCTCGCCCACACCTCGGCGGACGACCTCGGCTCGATTCCGACGCAGGAAACCCATTGATGTACTCCTCCGGCGCCCGTAGAAGGGGGCGCCGCTACCCAAACACTGCGTTGCCGACCGGGATGCAGGGAGCGCGCCGCGCCGCAACCGTGGCGCGGCCGAATACCGCCCGGGGCCGGGGAGAGAAGCCGGCGCCGGGAAGAGAAGCCGGGGTAAGGCACCGCGGGGCTCCGTTCGATCCGGGTCGGGTGCCGCCGGCCGGTCAAATGCGCATGCCGGCGGCGGACGAGCGAGGTTACCACGGGGATCCCCCAACCCGGCGCACCCCACGGCGCGCCCCCGGCAGGATAACCTCGCCTCTCAGAGGGAGAGGCGCTCCTGATACGACTCCCCCGGGTTGTAGCAGTAGCGGCACCGGGCCTCGTAGGCCCCCTCGGCGCCCAGCACCACCAGCTCGTCAGACTCGATCACCCTCTGGGTGAACATGCCCGCACCGCCGCACCGATGGCACACCGCCAAGCTCTTGGTGACGTACTCGGCACGGGTCATCAACGTCGGGATCGGCTCGAAGGGCCGGCCCAGGTAGTCGAGGTCGAGGCCGGCCACAATCACCCGCTTGCCCGCCGCCGCCAGCCGCTCCACCACCTCGACCAGGCCGAAGTCGAAGAACTGGCCCTCGTCGACACCGACCACGACCGTGCGGTCCTGCACGGCTCGCAGCAGGGCGGCGCTATCGGGCACGGGCTCGGCGGCCACCGATAGGGCGCTGTGGGACACCACCTCGGCCTTGCCGAACCGGTCGTCGATGGCCGGCTTGAAGGTCTGGGTGGGAACTCGGGCGATCTGGTAGCGCACCATCCGACGGATGAGCTCTTCGCTCTTGCCGGAGAACATCGGGCCGCAAATGACCTCGACCCACCCCCGGGAATCCCGCCGATCCATGGGCACAGCGTAGCCGGGCCCGGGCCGGCGACGCCGGGCGTCTACAGCAGAAACCGCTCCCCGGGCACCGGGGAGCGACGCAGCCACACGGAGTGCACCATGCCCAGCCCGAGCGCCATCGCCAAATAGAAGGACCCGCCGTAACTCATGAAGGGAAGGGGCAGCCCGGTGACCGGCATGAGCCGCTGGGTCATGCCCACATTGACGAACACATGGAACACCACCATGGCCGCCGTCCCCACTCCCAGCAGGTACCCGAACCGGTCGCGGGCGGCGGCGGCCGTCATCAGCAGCCGCCACACCACCAAGGCAAACAGGGCAAGCACCAGCGCCGAGCCGGCGAAACCGAGCTGCTCGGCGACCGCGGTGAAGATGAAATCGGTGCGCTGGGCCGGCACGAACGCCCCGTTGGTCTGGGTCCCCTGTGACAGGCCCCGGCCGAAGAGCCCCCCGCTGGCAATGGCGATCTGGCTCTGGGTCTGGTTGTAGTTGAGGGTCAGCTCGGCCTCGCCGGAGTTGAGGAAGCCGGTGAGCCGGTCCAACTGGTACTCCTTGAGGATGTCCATCTGGAAGGCGATGGCCACTGCAATCAGCGCCCCCACCAACAGCAGGGCGATCTGGCGAACGCCGGCGCCTGCCACGAACAGCATGACCAGCGTGATGAAGCCGAAGGTCAGCATGGTGCCCAGGTCGGGCTGCACGAAGATGAGAGCGGAGGGCACGGCCATCAGGGCAACGGCCTGGCCGATGCGAGCCCAGCCCACGCGGGCTCCCTCCGTCGCGGAAAGCAGTGCAGCCAGCACCAGGATCATGGCCGGCTTGGCGAACTCCGACGGCTGGAGGTCGATGGGACCTAAGGGAATCCACCGCTGCGCCCCGGAGCGCAGCGTCCCAAGCGGGGTGAGCACCACGAGCAGCAGCAGCACCGTGGCCAGGTAGGCATAGGGCGATAGCGCCTTCCATCGGCGGTCGCTGATGAACGAGCCAACCGAGAACACCACCACGCCGGTGGCCATGAAGAAGGCCTGGCGCACCATATCGCCGGCAGGGTCCAGCCCCCCCGCCTCGTTGCGGGGCGCGGTGACGGTGTAGATCATCAGCAGGCCGAGGGCGCTCAGCGCGGCGACCCCGAGGATCAGCAAGAGGTCCGGCCGGGAGCGGGCCCGGCGGGTCTTGAGGGTGATCTCGCCGAGGACGGCCATCAGTCGGTGTCCTCTCCGCCGCGAATGGCCTGGACTTCCTCCCCCATGAGGTACTGAAGGATGGCCCGCGCGGTAGGAGCGGCGATCTTGCCGCCGGATCCACCCTCCTCGATGACCACCGCCACGACGTACTGGGGGTTGTCGAGAGGAGCCACTCCCACAAACCAGGCGGTGTCCACTTCGGGGATCGACTGCACCGTGACCCCGGGGAAGTCCTCCGGCCGCTCCTCCACGAAGTCGGCTGTGGCCTCGGTCACTTGGGCTGCCAGGGTGAAAGTTGCCCCATCGCCGGCGGCTTCGAACTGCGCCCGGATCTCCACTACCGACTCGCCCAGCAAGACGGCGAGGTTGGCGATCAGCTCGGCTTCGCGCCAGCTGGGGACGGCGGCCTGGTCGATCACCAGTTCGTCGTACGGGAGGCGGATCTGCGCGGTGCCGGTCTTGCCGCCTACCTGGGAGAGGCTCTCCCCGAAGTCCCGGAACGCGGCATAGGCAGTCCCCTTGTCGGAGGCCACCACTCCGTGGAGGTCGGCCCGCAGGCTGGCCACCGTCTCCGGCTGGATGTCGACCAAGCTCACCACGCTCGGCACGTTGGTGAAGATCGTCCGATCGGCTGAGTCGCGGAGCTCGGCCACCACCCGGGGCCGCCACAGGGTGCCCCCATTCACCAGTGCGGCATAGGCGTTGGCCAGCTGCAGCGGGGTGCAGACCATGGCGCCCTGGCCGATCGCCATGTTCATGAGGTCGCCACCCGACCAGGCGCCGTCCAGCCGCACCAACCCCGTCTTGTTGATCTGGTGGTACTGGAACCACTCCCGATCGGGCACGATGCCGGCCTGCTCGAACGGCAGGTCGATGCCGGTGGCCATTCCGAAGCCCATCGACCGGGCCCAGTTCTGCAACAGGTTCTCGCTCCAGTCCAGCCCGGCCCGGTTCCACACCTCCAGGGCGATCCCCCAGTAGTAGTTGTCCGAAGACACCTGGAGCGATGAGTGGATGTTGACCAGGCCGTGGACCTTCCAGTCCCTGAGCAGCGGGGTGTTGGGGAACTTCAGGTCGCCGTCGGCATAGAAGGAGGTGGGATCGTTGGGATCCAAGCGGTCGGCGTATTGCTCCTGCTCGATCGTCGGGTAGATCTCCTCCTCCAACGCCAAGGTGTAAGGCACCACCTTGAAGGCGGAGGCCGGCGGGTACAGGCCCTGAATAGCGAAGTTGTTCAACGCCGCCGTCTCCTGCAGGCGGGCCCACTCCTCATCGCTGATGCGGCCGGTGGAGAACAGGCTGGGGTCGAAGGCCGGCACCGAGGCGAGGGCCAGGACCGATCCGTCCCGCGGGTCGAGCACCACCGCCGCCGCCCGCACCGGCTCCTTGCCGTCGCGCCGGGAGAGCGAGATGCCGTCGTAGAGAGCCCGCTCCACGAACTCCTGGAGGGCGAAGTCGATGTTGGTGATCGCCGTGCCCCCGGCTCGCGGGACCACCTCGTCGATGATCCCCAGCACCTGGCCGCCGGCATTCACCCGGTAGGTGATGCGCCCCGAGGTGCCGCGCAGCAGGCCGTCGTACTCCTTCTCGATGCCGAAGCGACCGACGCGGTCACGCACCGTGATCCCGGGGCGCTCCAGGTCCTCATCGGCCGGTGCCCCGATGTAGCCCAGCACATGGGCCGCCGTCTCGCCCTGTGGATAGACCCGCACCGGCACCGGCTCCACGACGATCCCGGGGAAGTCCTCGATGTGCTCCAGCACGAAGACCGCCACCGACTCCGAGATCTCCTCGCCGAGGGGGAAGCGAGCCCCTTCCCCGGCTTCATCGAACCGGCTGCGGATGTCGGAGGCCGGCATGCCGAGCAAGGCCGCCAGGTGGTTGATCAGAGCCTCCTCCCGCTCCTCCGGCACCAGCTTGCGGTCGATCACCAGCCGGCGGGAGGCCACCGTCCCCGCCAAGAGCACGGTGCCGGTGCGGTCGTAGATGTCGCCCCGGGGAGCCTCGATGGCCACCACCCGGATCTGCTGCTGCTCCGCCACCTCGAGCGCCGATGCCAGCGTGCTCACCTGCAGATACCACAGCCGGAGGACGAGCACGGTGAAGAGGGAGGCGAAGACCGCCCCTACGGCCACCAGGCGCCAGGCCCGGTTCAAAGGTCCCACCCCGGGCGGCCCCCGCGCTCCCCGATGAGCCGGGTGATCGGCGGAAGGACCAGCGGCGTGAGTATCACGTTGTATACCGCGGGCAGCAGCATCTTGCGCACCACCTGGGCGTCGGCCAGTGTCTGCTCCCCGAAGATCGTACCGAGAAGCGCGTACATTGCCAGCGCCGCGAAAGAGATCAAGAACACCCCGGGGACCAGCAGGGTCACGTCGTCCTCGAAACGCCGCCGCAGGCGCACCGTGGCGAAGGCCACCGTGGTGAGCACCAGCGCCCAGAGGCCCAGGGCGCTCTCCGACAACAGGTCGAGCAGCAGCCCGGTGCTGAAGCCCACCAGCAGCGAAGGCACCCGTCCCAGGTGACGGGTCACCGCCAGGGTGATCAGCAGCGCCAGAGCCGGCGATGCCCCAAACGGCCGCAGCCGCACGAAGAGCGTCGTCTGCAGGGCCGCCCCGAGTATCACGAGGGCGACGGCGACCGCCGTCCTGCGCCACTTCACGGGGAGAGGGTGGTCCCCGGCCCGGTCCCGGTGCCGACCGTAGTCTCCGTGCCCCCGTTCTCCAGCGGCGGCTGGACCGGCTCCTCCTCCTCCTCCGAGCCCGGCGCTCCCACCTGGTCGCTGGTGAAGACGAGCACTTTCACGTAGTCGACGCGCGACAACTCCGCTTCAGGAGCGGCCCGGGTGATGAGGGAGAAGCCGACCTCGGCCTCGGCCTTCTCGGTCACCCGGGCCACCGGGATCCCCGCCGGGAAGCGCCCATCGGCGGTTACCAGCAGGTCGCCTTCGATGAGAGCGGCCTGGGTGTTGAACATCTCCAGCTGCAGCAGGCCGCCGCCCCGCCCGGTGAGGATGCCGGTCTCACCGGTACGCTCCACCCGCACCGCGACCCGCATGGTGGGATCGGTGATGAGGCGGACGCGCGCCGAGGTCTCGGTCACCGCCACCACCCGACCCACGAGCCCACCCTCGTCGATGACCGGCATGTCCACCGTGATGCCGTCGCGCCGGCCTTTGTCGATCAGCCGGATGGCATCGAAGTCCGAGGGGCCGGTGGCCAGCACCCGCGCCGCCACCGTGTCCAGCTCGCCCGGCGGCTCTATGGCCAGGATCTCCTCCAGCTCCTCGACCCGGCGCTGCAGGCTCTCCGTCTCGGCCAGCTGCCGTTCCAGGTCGGCCACCTGCAGCCGCAGCCGCCGGTTCTCGTCACGAATGCCGACCAGGTCGGAGAGCCCCTCGAAGAAGCCCACCACCGGGCGAGTGACGAAGGTCGCTGCCTTCTGAACCGGGGTGAAGGCCGTCTGGACCCCATCGCGCAGGGTTCCACCCAGACCCTCCCCAGAGGCACGCAGGTCGATGGTCACCATGACCAGAGAGAGCAGCACCAGCCCGATGAAGGTGGCGGTGCTGCGATCGATGCCGGAGGGTCGCCACATCAGCGGCCTCCCATCACAGACCCGGCCCCGGCGGGCACGGCTACTCCTGGCCGGTCGTGGACAGCACTTCCCGCAGCCGGTCGAACTCTTCGAGGCAGACCCCCGCCCCGAGCACGACCGTCTGCAGGGGGCGCTCGGAGGTGATGACCGGGGTCCCGGTCTCGCTGGCGATGCGCACGTCGAGGCCGCGCAGGAGTGCCCCACCGCCGGTGACCATGATGCCCCGGGCCATGATGTCGGCGGCCAGTTCGGGGGGAGTCTTGTCGAGGCAGTACTTGACTGCGTCCACAACGGCCTGCACCGGCTCCTCGATCCCCTCGCGAATCTCCTGGGCGCTGACCACCACCGTCTTGGGCAGGCCGGTGACCAGGTCCCGCCCCCGGATCTCGGCGCTTGGCTCGTCGGAGTAGGGCCAGGCGGAGCCGATGGCCATCTTCAACTGCTCGGCGGTGCGGTCGCCCAGCAGCAGGTTGTACTCCTTCTTGACGTAGTCGATGACGGCCTCATCGATCTCGTCCCCGGCCACCCGGATGCTGCGAGCCACCACGATGCCGCCCAGGGCGATGACCGCCACCTCGGTGGTCCCGCCGCCCACGTCGACCACCATCGACGCGGTAGGTTCGTGGACGGGCAGGCCGCACCCGATGGCGGCCGCCATAGGCTCCTCGATGGTGTAGGCGCGACGGGCCCCGGCGTGGTAGGCGGCCTCCTCGACGGCGCGCCGCTCCACCCCGGTGATGCCGGAAGGCACGCCCACGATGATCCGCGGACGGGCCCAGCGGCGGGGCTGCACCTTCTTGATGAAGTAGCGCAGCATCTTCTCGGTGATGTCGAAGTCGGCGATGACTCCATCGCGCAACGGCCGGATGGCCTGGATGTGGGCCGGAGTGCGCCCGATCATGCGTTTTGCCTCGGCCCCTACCGCCAGGGCGCGGTGGCTGCGGGTGTCGATGGCCACCACCGACGGCTCATTGAGCACAATGCCTTGCCCGCGCACGTACACCAGGGTGTTGGCCGTGCCCAGGTCGATGGCCATATCGCGACTGGCGAGCGAAGCAATGCTCGTCATCAAGGCCCCCGTTGGATCAGCGCTGAGTCTACCGCCTCACCCAAAGAACAGCCCCAGTTCGCGTTCGGCGCTGGCCGGGGAGTCGGACCCGTGCACGATGTTCTCCGTCACCACCAGGCCGAAGTCGCCCCGGATGGTGCCCGGCAGCGCCTTCTTGGGGTCGGTCACCCCCATGAGCCCCCGGGTCACTTCGACGGCCTCCTCCCCCTCCCACTCCATGGCCAGCACCGGCCCGCTGGTGATGAACGCCTCGAGATCCGAGTAGAAGTCCTTGCCCACGTGCTCGGCGTAGTGGCGCGAGGCCAGGTCGGCGTCGACGGTGAGCATCCGGGCCCGGGTGAGCCGCAAGCCCTTGCGCTCCAGACGGGAGACCACCTCCCCCACCAGGCCGCGACGCACCCCGTCGGGCTTCACCATCACGAAAGTCCTCTGCACGGCCACGCCGCCCTCCTCGCTCCTGGTCGGCCCCGCGATGGTAACGCCCGCCGGAGAGCTTCCCGGGCGGCCCCGGTGAACCGCTCTCAGGCAGCAGGCCCCAGACCCAGGGCCCCCAGGGCCCCCCGGGCCTCCCCCACCACGTACAGCGAACCGGTGACCAGCACCGGCATGCCCGAGGCGAGGGCCGCCGCCACGGCCGCTCCCACCGAACCGTAGGAGAACACCGGCACCGCGGCGGCCTCTGCCGCCAGGGCGGCGACCTCCGCGGCGGAACGGGCCCGTTCGCTGCCCGCAGCGCGCGCGGTGTGGAAGGAGGCCGCGGCAGGAGCGAGCGACTCGAGCATGGCCGGCACGTCCTTGTCGGACATCGCCCCGAAGACCACCGCCCACCTGGTCGTGGGGAAACCCTCGGCCAGGGCGGCGGCCAGGGCGGCACTCCCTTCGGGGTTGTGAGCCCCGTCGAGCAGCACCGGCGGGTCCCGCCGCACCACCTCCATGCGACCCGGGGAGCGGGCGGCGGCGGCGGCTTCGATCACCCCGTCCGGGTCGAGGGCCCGGCCGAAAAAAGCCTCCACCGCCGCCACCGCCACCGCCAGGTTGGCCGTCTGGTGGCGTCCCAACAACGGCAGCCGCACCTCCGAATACGCCCGGTAGACCCCTTCCAGGTCTACCAGCCATCCGCCCACGGCGCGCTGCGCCTGGGTCACCGCGAAGTCCGCCCCCAGCCGCAGCCAAGCGGACCCGCCGGCGGCGGCCTGCTCCCCCGCCACCTCCAACGCCTCCGCGGGCAGGTTCCCGGTGACCAGGGTCCGGCCCGGCCTCAGGATGGCCGCCTTCTCGCCGGCGATGGCCGCCAAGGTGTCCCCCAGGTACTGGGTGTGCTCCAGGGAGATCGAGGTGATCACGGCCACCTCGGCATCCAGCACGTTCGTGGCGTCGAGGCGCCCCCCCAGACCCACCTCGACCACGGCGGCGTCCACCGCCCGGGCAGCGAACCAGCTGAAGGCCAGCGCCGCGGTCAGTTCGAAGTAGGTGATGCCGTCCCCGGTGCGGGCCTCGTACAACTCGGCGAAGGGCAGCACGTCCTCGAGGGCCGGGCCCAGCTCCTCCGCCCGCATCCGCTCCCCCGCCACCTCGAAGCGCTCCTCCACCACCTGCAGATGCGGCGAGGTGAACAGGCCGGGCTTCAGGCCGTGGGCGGCCAGCAACCCCGCGACCAGCCGGGCGGTGGTGGTCTTGCCGTTGCTGCCGGCGATGTGGATGGCCGGGTAGCCGCCATGCGGATCCCCCATCAGGCCCAGCAGGCCGACGATGCGCTCGGTGCCCGGCTTCACCCCGCGGCCGATGTGCCGGTCCAAGCAGGCGAGCGCGGCCGGGTAGTCCGTGGGGCTACTCCAGGTCGCTGAGTTGGGCGCGCAACTTGGCGAGGCGTGCCGCGACCTCCGCGGCGCGGCTCCGCTCCTTTTCCACCACAGCTGGAGGCGCCTTTTCGACGAACTGCGGGTTGGCCAGCTTGGCCTCCACGCCGGCCAGCAAATCCTCGGCATCGGCGATGGCTCGGGCGAGCCGATCTCGCTCCGTTGCCGCATCGGCGGCGCCTGCCAGGGACACGAAGGCCTGCAGCGGACCGACCACCAGTCGGGTCCACCCCTCGCCACCGGCTCCTGGAGTGCCCCATTCCGGGCTGACGGCGGCCAGGTTCTCCAGCTGCCCCTGCCACCACGGGGCGGCGATGCCCTCAGGATCGGCCACGGTCACCTGTAGCGGGTGACGCGGGGCCAGCCCGTGCTCGGCGCGGAAGCGCCGAATCTCCCCCACCATTTCCTGGAAGACGGCGAAGCCGGCGGGAGCCTCATACGAAGGCGGGGCGGGCCAGGACGCGGTAGCCGCGAAGCCCTCGCCCACCAAGTGGGACCACAGCTCCTCGGTGACGAAAGGCATGATGGGGTGCAGCAGAGCCAGCAGATCCCGCAGCACCACGCCCAGGGTGCGGGCCACCGTGCCGGGGTCGTCGCGGCGCAAGGGAGCCTTGGCCAGCTCCAGGAACCAGTCACAGACCTCGGCCCAGGCGAAGTTGTAGAGCAGCCCGTAGGCGTCGTTGAGCCGGTACTCCTCGAATAGCTCGTCGAAGCGGGCGGTCACCTCGTGCAGGCGGGCCAGGATCCAGCGCTCCTCCGGTGACGGGTTTGCGGGATAGCCCCCGGCGGAGGGAACGCCCGCCGCTGCTGTGTAGCGCAGGCCGAAGCGCACCGCGTTCCACAGCTTGTTGCCGAAGCGGCGGGCCGCTTCGACCTGCTCGAACTGGAAGGGCACGGTGTCGTGCCCGGGCACCGCCGCCAGGATCAGCGACAGCCGCAAAGCGTCGGCCCCGTGCTCCGCCACCAGGTCGAGGGGATCGATGGCGTTCCCCAGGGACTTGGACATCTTCCGCTTGTCGGGCGCCTGGATGAGGCCGTGGATGGCTACGTCGGCGAAGGGCACATCGCTGGTGAAGTGGAGCCCCATCTTGATCATGCGGGCCACCCAGAAGTAGATGATGTCGTAAGCCGTCACCAGGACGGCGTTGGGGTAGAAGGCCTGCATGTCGGGGGTGTCGTCGGGCCAGCCCAGGGTGGAGAAGGGCCACAGGGCCGAGGAGAACCAGGTGTCGAGGACGTCCTCCTCCTGGCGCAGGGCGGTGGCACCGCAGGCACAAGCCGCCGGAGCCTCCAGCGCCACCATCACCGCGGCGCAGGCGTCGCAGTACCAGGCGGGGATGCGGTGCCCCCACCAGATCTGCCGGGAGATCGTCCAGTCCCGCAGGTTCTCCATCCAGTGGAAGTAGTGCTTCTCCCACCGCGGGGGGACGAACCGCACCCGGCCGGCGCGCACCGCCTCCAGGGCCGGCTCCACCAGGGGCCGCACCTTCACGAACCACTGCTCCGACAGGTAGGGCTCCACCATGGTGCCGCAGCGATAGCAGTGGCCCACGGCGTGGCGATGCTCCTCGACCCGGCGCAGCGCCCCGGCGTCGGCCAGGGCTTCCTTGACCGCCAGGCGGGCGTCGAAGCGGTCCATCCCGGCGAATTGGCCGCCGGCCGAGGTGACCACCGCCTCTTCGTCGAGCACGGTGATCGCCGGCAGGCCCGCCCGTTCGGCGATCTCGAAATCGGTGGGATCGTGGGCCGGGGTCACCTTCACCGCCCCCGTGCCAAAGGAGGGGTCGACCACGGGGTCGCCCACAATGGGGATCTCCCGCCCCACCAGGGGCAGGCGCAGATGGCGCCCGATGAGGCCGCGATAGCGCTCATCGTCGGGGTGCACCGCCACCGCGGTGTCGCCGAGCATGGTTTCCGCCCGGGTGGTGGCCACTTCGACGCCACCCTCCCCATCGGCGAAGGGGTACTCGATGTAGACCAGTTCGCCGGTGACGTCCTCGTGTTCGACTTCGATGTCGCTGAGGGCGGTGTGGCAACGGGGGCACCAGTTGATCACCCGGCGGCCCCGGTAGATCACCCCTTCCTCGTAGAGGCGCACGAAGACGGTCCGCACCGCCCGGGAGAGCCCCTCGTCCATGGTGAAGCGCTCCCGGCTCCAGTCGCAGGAGAACCCCAGGCGCCGCATCTGCTCGGAGATGCGCCCCCCGTGGCGGTACTTCCATTCCCACACCCGCTCGATGAAAGCCTCCCGCCCCAGGTGATGCCGGGTGAGGCCCTCCCCGGCGAGCTGGCGTTCCACTACGTTCTGCGTGGCGATGCCGGCGTGGTCGGTGCCGGGGACCCACAGGGCGGCGTAACCCTGCATCCGTTTGCGGCGGATCAGGGCGTCCTGGATGGCCATGTTTAGAGCGTGGCCCATGTGCAGCGAGCCCGTCACGTTGGGAGGCGGGATGACGATGCAGTAGGGCGGGCCGTTGGGGTTCTGCTCAGGGCGAAAGACGCCGGCGGACTCCCAGCGGGAGTACCAGTCTGCCTCGACCTTGTGCGGGTCGTACGCCGGATCCATCGAGCCCTTCACCCATGGTGCGCCGCATCATAGAGGCGCCGAAAAGGAGGAAGGCCGGTGCGTCGGCACCGGCCTTCACCCCCATCCTCGCCCCGGGCGGGGACCGGCGCCCCGGGCGATGGCTTCCTCCCCAGACCTGCGGCCACCCTACGCCGCGTTAGGCCCCACCTCAACCACTTTCCGTGGGCGAGGCTCGCCATTTGCTGGAACCAGGGGTGACTAGTCAGTCATCGAGAGCGAGAGCGGCCCCCAGGCACCGCCGGCCCGCTCGTCCCAAGGTGAGCCGAAGCGGCGCCGCTACCCTTTACCGCCCGCCCGCCCCGGTTCCCCTGCCACGGCCGGGCGGGGACGCCCGCCGAGGGGTCGACGTGCCACAGCAGAGCCGCGGTTGCGCCACACCCGACGTAGTCCCTTTCGCCGTCTTCCTGGCGCAGCGCGTCGGAGCCGTTCGTGTTCTCTCCGTAGGGGATGCCTTCACCCTCGACGGCATCGAGGTACCCCCTTCCCTCGAGCTCGAGCCGTCTCCCCACGCGCCTCTGCTACCTGCACCCCCTCCCCTCCCCCCATCGGCGGAATCCGGCACACCCCTGCAGCATGGCCGGCCGCAGGGAGACCCATGGGAAGAGACGGTGCTAGTCGCCCCGGCCGACGGCAGCCGGGTGAGTTGGGACGAACTGGCCTCCCTGACCCGGCGGGCCCGGCTGACCGTGCTGGCAACTCCCCCCGGCCGCGCCCGTCATGCTGCCGCCGCTCTGGGCGCCCGGGGCCTCGCTCCCGCCCTCGTGGGGCGTACTCGCGACGACGACTCGGAGGCGCCTACACGGGAAACCGGGGTACTGCTCTACGAAGGACCGCCCCGTCCCCTCACCCCCCAGGGGCTCGACACCCCGCAGGACTTCACCGTGGTGGCGTTCGTCACGACCTACAACGAGGAGGACATCATCGGGGCCACCCTGGCCGACCTGATCGCCGAGGGGGTCACCCCCTACGTAATCGACAACTGGTCCACCGATCACACTTGGGAGGTGGTCTCCGCTTTCGAGGAGGCGGGCCTGGCGGGCAGAGAACGCCATCCCCCGGAAGGGCCCCCCGACTACTACGACCTCCACGCCCTCCTACGGCGAGTGGAGTCTCTCTCCCAGACCCTGCCCAGCGACTGGTTCATCAAACACGACGCCGACGAGATCCGGCGCAGTCCCTGGCCAGGGGTCACCTTGCGGGACGCCTTGTACCGGGTGCAGGCAGCGGGATACAACTGCGCCGACTTCACCGTCCTCAACTTCCCCCCGACCGACGACTCCTTCCTTCCCGGCTCCCGCCCTGCGGACCGCTTTCGGTACTTCGAGTTCGGCACCAACCGGCCCTACTTCCGCCAGCTCAAGGCATGGCAGAGCCTGGGCCACCGCATCGAGTATGCCTCCACCGGCGGGCACGAGGCCCGCTTCCCAGGCCGCCGGGTCTTCCCCTACAAGTTCCTCAACCGGCACTACCCGATTCGCTCTCAGCAGCATGGGGAGCGCAAGGTGTTTCGGGAGCGCCAAGGTCGCTTCCTCCCTGAGGCCCGCGCCCGAGGCTGGCACCGACAGTACGACGAGATGCGGCCCGGGCATCAGTTCCGGCGCGACCCCGAATCCCTGCTTCGGTTCGATGAGGCAACCTTCGCTCGGGACTACCTGGTGGAGCGGCTCAGCGGTGTCGGCCTACCGCGCCGCCCCCGCGGCGCCCGCTAGGCGCTGCGCTCCTGCCGCCGGTTCTTGCCCAGCTCCTGGATGGGGATGAGGGTGGGATTCACCCGTCGGCGCACCACGTCGCCGTCGATGACCACGCGGGCGATATCCGAGCGCGAGGGCAGCTCGTACATCGTGTTGAGCAGCACCTCTTCGAGAATGGCCCGCAGGCCCCGAGCCCCGGTGCCTCGCAGCAGAGCCTGGTCGGCCACCGCCTCGAGGGCGTCGTCGGTGAAGCTCAGCTCCACCCCGTCCATCTCGAAGAACTTGGCGTACTGCCGGGTGAGGGCGTTCTTGGGCTCCACCAGCACCCGGACCAGCGAATCCTTGTCGAGATCCTCGACGGTGGCCACCACGGGCAGCCGCCCCACGAACTCCGGGATCAGGCCGAAACCCATAAGGTCCTCGGGCAGCACCTTGGCCAGGATGGCCCCCTCGCGCTGTTCGGCCGAGCGGATTTGAGCGTCGAAACCCACGCTGCGCTTGCCCACCCGGTTCTGGATGATGCGCTCGAGCCCGGCGAAGGCGCCGCCGCAGATGAACAGCATGTTGGTGGTGTCCACCTGCAGGAATTCCTGGTGGGGGTGCTTGCGGCCACCCTGGGGAGGCACCGACGCCACCGTGCCCTCGAGGATCTTGAGCAGCGCCTGCTGCACCCCCTCCCCCGAGACGTCTCGGGTTATGGAGGGGTTTTCCGCCTTCCGGGCGATCTTGTCGATCTCGTCGATGTAGATGATCCCCTGCTCCGCCTTCTTCAGGTCGTAGTCCGCCGCCTGGATCAGCTTGAGCAAGATGTTCTCGACGTCCTCACCCACGTAGCCGGCTTCGGTGAGGGCCGTGGCATCGGCGATGGCGAAGGGGACGTTCAGCATGCGCGCCAGGGTCTGCGCCAGCAGGGTCTTGCCGCACCCGGTGGGGCCGATGAGCAGGATGTTGGACTTCTGTAGCTCGATCTCGTCCTTGGTGCGCTGCCCGGCGCGAACCCGCTTGTAGTGGTTGTAGACGGCGACCGAGAGCACCTTCTTGGCCCGCTCCTGTCCCACCACGTAGTCGTCGAGGAACTGATAGATCTCAGCCGGTTTGGGCAGCTCGGTTAGGGGGAGCTCCTCGGCAGTGGCCAGTTCCTCCGCGATGATCTCATTGCAGAGGTCGATGCACTCGTCGCAGATGTAGACGCCGGGCCCGGCGATCAGCTTCTTGACCTGCTTCTGCGACTTGCCGCAGAAACTGCACTTGAGGAGGTCGCCTCCCTCGCCGAACTTGGTCACCGCAGGCCTCGCTCCCCTCAGTCCACGGCCCGGAGCTTACGGGCGGCCAGAACCTCGTCGACCGCCCCGTAGCTCTTGGCCTCTTCCGCCGTCATCCAGAAGTCGCGGTCGGTGTCGGTGCGGATCTTCTCGAGCGCCTGGCCGGTGTGGTAGGCCAGGATCTGGTTCATCTCCTCTTTGACCCGGATGATCTCGCGAGCGTGGATCTCGATGTCGGTCGCCTGGCCTTCGAGGGCGCTGATGTGCGGCTGGTGCAGCATCACCCGGGAGTGGGGCAGGGCGAAGCGCTTCCCCTTAGCCCCCGCCGCCAGCAGCACCGCCGCCGCCGAAGCCGCCTGGCCCATGCAGTAGGTGGCGACATCGGGCTTGATGAAGTTCATGGTGTCGTAGATGGCCATCAGCGAGGTCATCACGCCGCCCGGGGAGTTGATGTAGAGAGCGATGTCCTTATCGGGATCTTCCCCCTCGAGGTGGAGCAATTGGGCCATGATCACGTTGGCCACCGTGTCGTCGATGGGGGTGCCCAGGAAGATGATGCGCTCTTTGAGCAAGCGGCTGTAGATGTCGTAGGCCCGCTCGCCGCGGCTCGTCTGCTCTACGACGGTGGGCACCAGGTAGCTGTCGATGGTCAACTCTCCACCTCCGTCGGCTCCGCCGGATCATCCTGTTCGTCCGATTCGGCCGCCTCCCCTCCCGGGCCGGAAGCGGCCGTTCCGGCATCAAGAGCCGGGAACTCGATCTCTTGGCCATCGGCGTCGACCGCCACCGCCAACTCGAGGAGGCGGTCCACTGCCCTGCGGCGCAGGATATCACCGGCCAGTACCTTTCCCCCGCCACCCTCCGCCAGGGCTCGCTTGTAGGCGGCAGGGGCCATCCCGGCCTCGGCGGCGAGGGCATTGATCGCTCCCTCCAGATCCTCGTCGCTCACCTCGATCCCCTCGGCCCGAGCTACGGCTTCGAGCAGGAGCCGGGTGCGCAGGTTGAGCACCGCCTGCGAGCGCGCATCGGCAACCAGCATCTCGGCGCTCTGCCCGGTAGCGGCCAGGTACTGCTCGATGGTCACCTTGCGGGCCTCCAAGCGGTGGGCGAAGCGATGCAGCACGGCGTCGGCCTCGGCGTCGATGAGGTCGGCGGGAAGCTGCAGATCGAGTTCGTCGCGCAGCTGGTCCAGTAGCCGCTCCTCGAACTCCACCCGGGCCGCCCCCAGCCGCAGGCGCCGCAACTCCTCCCCCAGCGCCGATCGCATCTCGGCCACCGAGGAGAACTCGGAAACCTCGTCGACCCATTCGTCGGTAAGCTCGGGCAGGCGGCGGGCTTTCACCTGCTTCACCAACACCCGGGCGTCGACCGCCTTGCCCCCCTCGTCCCCCATCCCCTTGGGCAAGGTGGTGGAGAACTCCACGATGTCGCCGGCCTGCTTGCCGCGCAGTGCCTCGCCGAGGCCCTCTAGGAAGCCCCCCGACCCCACTTCGACGAGCAGGTCGGTGGCCGACCCGGCGGCCACCTCGGCATCTCCCGAGCGGGTGCGCACGTCGATGAGTGAGAAATCGCCGTCGTCCCCGGGGCGGGCGACGTCCTCCAACTCGGCGAAGCGCAACCGCATGCGCTCGATATGAGCCTCGACGTCGCCATCTGACACCGCCGGCGAGTCCACCACCATGCGGCGTCCCCGGTATTCGGGCAGACCGGTGATCTCCGGCCACAGGGTCACCCTGACATCGGCCTCGAAACCGTCGGCGGTGTCGCGCACTGCCGTCACCCGAGGGGTGACGGCCGGCTCGAGCCCCGCCTCCTCCACCGCAGCGGACACGGCCACGGGCAGCGCCTCGTCGACGGCCTCGCGTCGCATGGTCTCGGGCCCCACCACCGACTCCACGAGGCGCTGAGGGGCCTTGCCCGGGCGAAACCCCTTGACCTTGACCTCCCGAGAGAGCCGCCGTGCCGCCCGGGCTTTGGCCGCCTCGAAGGCGGCCGCATCCACGGTGATGGTCAGCAGGCGCTCGGCGGGATTCGGCTCGCCGACTTCGGTCACTTGTATCACCTTCCCGACGCGAACGACGAGGCGGACCCGCCGCCTCGCTCCTAGGGTGACCGAGGGGACTCGAACCCCCGACCTCCAGGGCCACAACCTGGCGCTCTAACCATCTGAGCTACGGCCACCATGCGGGGCCCGGCGCCCCCGGAGGGATTCGAACCCCCGCCCAAGAGCTTAGAAGGCTCCTGCTCTGTCCACTGAGCTACGGGGGCTTGTCGGCACCGGTGCCCTCGAGCGGGTGAGGGGAATCGAACCCCCACCGCCAGCTTGGAAGGCTGGAGCTCTGCCATTGAGCTACACCCGCCGGTGGCCGGGGCAGCATAGCCCGCGGCGTCGGGCTGGCCGGATTCGAACCGGCGACCCCCTGCTCCCAAAGCAGGTGCGCTGCCAAGCTGCGCTACAGCCCGTTCCCCGTCATTGTGGCACGCCCGGGCCGCGCCGGGCTTCGAGCAGCCGGAAGCCCTCGATCAGCGGGCGTACTTCCGCCACCTCGAAACCTGCCGCCCGCAGCTGCTCCTCGAGATCGAGCCAGGTCGGGCGAGCACCGTCGCCGCCGCTCAACGAGCCGGTGAACCCCCAGTGCAGCACCCTGTCGGGGTAGTCGTCCTCCGACTCGGGCAGCAGGTCGGCCACGAAGAATCGGCCGCCCTCGTCCAGCGCGGGTCGCACCGCGGCGAGCAGGCCGGCGTCGTACACCCCGACGTCGCACTCCAGCACCGCGCCGAAACCCCGGGGCAGCTCGCCGGAGAGGAGATCGCCCTCCCAGAAGCTGATGCGGTCCTCCAGGCCCTTCTCCCGGGCGATGCGCCGCCCCTCGGCACAGACGGCGGGAATGTCGGCCACTACCACACTCAGGGCTGGGTTCTTCCGGAGAAGAGCCAGCGACATGACGCCGGAGCCCCCGCCGAGATCGAGCAGGCGCCGCACCCCGGCGAGGTCCAGCGCGGCGGCCAGACACTCGGCCAGCGGCCCGTGCAAGTCGTAGAGCATGCGGGTGAACCGGCGAGCGCGCTCGGGGTCGACCGCCATCCTGGCCACATAGTCCGGCAAGGGTTCGGGGAGCCTGGAATGGCCCGGGGGCAGGACGAGGCGCCTGGCCAGGTCCACGACCACGGGCAGCCGCTCCCGATCCTCCTGGGCGAGGAAGGCCCAGGAGTCGGGAGCATAGGATTCCACGATCGCCCGTCGCGCCCCGGGGGTGAGGATGTAGCCGTCGATCCGGCGCTCCAGCAGCCCCAGGCGCACCAGGACCTGCAGCCACCATCCGCAGCGGCCCAGCGGGATGCCGAGAGCGGCGGCCACGGCAGAGCCCTCCAGGGGCGCATCGGCGAGTAGCCATGGAAGCCCGAGCTCCAGTGCCGCGCCCAGCGCGGCCGACGCCGAGTAGCCCCAGAGGCATTCCAGGACATCGTCGGGGGTATCGAAGCGAGCCACGAACCACCTCCCTGGAGCCGGCGGCAGTCTACGGACGGTGGCCCAGGTTGTGCCTCCGGCGTGCCTGGCTAACCTTGCGCCGGGTCGCTAGCTCAACTCGGCAGAGCAGGGGACTCTTAATCCCAAGGTTCGGGGTTCGATTCCCCGGCGACCCACTTCTGCCCCTCCCACGCCTGTGGGAGAGGCGCGGCCGGCGGAGCCGGTCGCGGTGAGGGCCAACCGCAACAACGGCTGCGCCGCGCCTCCCAACACGACCCCGGCCGGGCCCCCTGCCGCCCCAACTACCATGCTGCGGCGCCTTCCGGCGCCAGTCTCACGAGGATGGAAGCCGCACCATGACCCACGTCTTCTCCTTCGAGGATCTCCGGGGACGCCCCCTCGCCGAGGCCCGCCGCATCATCGGCAGCAAGGCCGCCAACCTGGCCGCCATGGCCAACGAGCTCGGCCTGCCCGTACCCCCCGCCTTCGCCGTCTCCACCGCCGCTTGCCTGGAGTACTTGACCGGCGGGTGGCCCGAGGGGCTCGAGGAGGAGATCCGCCTGCACCTCGCCCGCATGGAGGCGGCCCTGGGCCGCCGGTACGGCGATCCGGACAACCCCTTGCTGGTCAGCGTCCGTTCCGGCGCCCCGGTGTCGATGCCGGGGATGATGGACACCCTCTTGAACCTCGGCCTCAACGCGGCCACCGCGCCCGCCCTGGTCCGCCTATCGGCCGACCCCGGTTTCGTGGAGTCGTTGCGCGCCCGCCTCGCCAAGCAGTACCCCGACATCGTGGGTGTGCCCGTGCCCGAGGACCTGTGGGAGCAGTTGCGCGGCGCCGTGGAAGCCGTCTTCCGCTCGTGGAACAGCGATCGGGCCCGCGCCTACCGCCAACGCGAAGGCATCCCCGACAACCTCGGCACCGGGGTGATCGTCCAGGCCATGGTGTTCGGCAATCTCAGCGACGACTCGGCCACCGGCGTGCTGTTCACCCGTAACCCGGCCACGGGGGAGAACATGCCCTACGGCGATGTCATGTTCCGTGCCCAGGGCGAGGACGTGGTCGCCGGCACCCATCACACCGAGCCCCTCTCCGTCCTCGACCAGCGGCTGCCGGCGGTGGGCGCCGAACTGCGCCGCTACGCCGCTGTTCTAGAGCACCGCTGGGCCGACGTCTGCGACATCGAGTTCACCATCGAGCGGGGCAAGTTGTGGATGTTGCAGACCCGGGTGGGCAAGCGCACCCCCCAGGCGGCGCTGCGCATCGCCGTCGAGATGGCCGAGGACCCCGATTTCCCCCTGACCCGCGAGCAGGCGGTACAGCGAGTAGCCCACTTGCTGGCCGACCCGCCCTGGGCAGCGGCGGAGAGGAAGGCGGACGCGGTCGCCATAGCCAAGGGCCTGGGGGCCTCGCCGGGCCTGGCCAGCGGGGAGATCGCCATCACCCCGGAGGCGGCGGTGGCCGCCGCCGACGCCGGCCGGCAGGTGATCCTGGTACGTCACGCCACTTCGCCCGACGACATCCACGGCATGGCCAAGGCGGTGGGGGTATTGACCACCACCGGCGGCCTCAACAGCCACGCCGCCGTAGTAGCCCGAGGCTGGGGCATCCCGGCGGTGGTCGGAGCCGCGGCCGTCGGCGTCGAGGCCGACCGCGTCGTCATCGGAGAGCGCTCCTACGCCGCCGGCGAGGTGCTGACCATCGATGGGGGCACAGGTGAGGTCTTCGCCGGCGCCGTGGCCGGAGCGGCCACCATCGTCCCCGAGGCGGCCCCTCTGCTGGCCTGGGCCGAAGACCTAGGTATCGAGATCCCCGCCGCTCAGGAAGCCGCCGCGCCCGCCCCCGCCCCGGCCGCCGCCGGCGTCCCCACCGTCGAGACCGTGGTGCGCGCCTTGACCGTCAAGGGCATCGCCGACCCCGCCGGGGTAGCCACGGTGCTGCGCGCCGCGGAGGAGGAGGTCACCCCGGTGCTGGCAGAGGCGGTGTCCGCCGGGCTCCTCAAGACCGCCGGAGGCATGTTCTCCTTGACCCCGGAGGGCAAGGAGCGCGGCGCAGGCCTAGTCGCCGCCGACCGGAAGCACTGGGGTGAGGCCGACGCTGCCGCCGCTCTCGACACCTTCGTCCCCTTCGACCAGAAGATGAAGGCGGTGGTGACCGCCTGGCAGATGAGGGAAGTGAACGGCGAGCAGGTGATCAACGACCACACCGACGCTGCCTACGACGCCGGGGTGCTGGCCGAGGTTGCCGATCTCCATGCCGGGGTAGGCCCCTGGCTGGGCGGCCTGGCGGCGAAGCTCCCCTGGCTGGGCGGCTACGCCGCTCGCCTCGACGAGGCGGCCCGCGGGGTGGACGGAGGCGACGCCCGCTACATCGCCTCGCCTCGCGTCGACAGCTACCACAGCATCTGGTTCGAACTGCACGAGGACCTGATCCTGCTGGCCGGGCGCACCCGCGAAGAGGAAGTGGCCGCCGGGCGGGCCTGAGCCTCTGCGGTCCACCGGAGCGGGGCTCAACGGCCCACTACCCTGTGAGGGCTGCGGGCGTAGCCGAATTGGCATAGGCGCCGGACTTAGGATCCGGTGGGCGTCAGCCCGATGTGGGTTCGAGTCCCACCGCCCGCACCCGTGACGGGCCCCCGTCCGCCGAGGGGCGGCCCTACTCCCACCACCACGACAGCCCGGTGAGGTCGGGACCGGTGTGCGCCACCATGGCCGGACCGAAGCGGGCCACCAACCCGGTCTCCGGTTCGACTTCGGATCGCACCCGGTCGAGGAGAGCCTGCGCCTGAGCCTCGGCGAGCACGTGCAGGGCGATCACGTGCAGCCGCGTGCCGGGCGCTCGCGACCGCAGCAGCATGCCGACCATCCTCTCGTCTGCCGCCCTCTTGCTGAAGGCGGGTCGGCGGCGCAGCACCCGTCCGGCGCGCAGTTCGACCAGCGGACGCACCCCCAGACGCGAGCCCAGGCTGCCGATCGGCCCCGGCAAGCGGCCTCCCCGCACCAGGTAGTCGAGGGTCCCCAGGGCCGCCACCAGCCGCACCCGGCTCGCCGCCCGCCGGGCCGCCGCCTCCACCTGGGCGAGCCCGGCCCCATCCCGTGCCGCCGCCGCGGCATGCAAAGCGATGAGGGCCTGGCTTCCCGCGGACGTGCCGCCGTCGAGCACCCGCACCCGGGGCCCGGCGTCCGCGGCGGCCAGCCGCGCCGCCGCCATGGTGCCGCTCAGCTGCCGGGCCACGGTGATCACCAGGATCTCCCCGGGCACATCGGCGAACACCCGAGCGAAGTCCCCCGGCGCCGGAGCGGAGGTGGTCACCCCCTCGTCGAAACGAGCCACCAGTTCCGCCGGCGCCAGGTCGCTGTCCCGGTAGGCGATGCCCCCGACGGTGACCCGCATGGGCACCACGATGATGCCGGCCGCGGCGGCGACGGCTGTCTCGAGCGCCGCCGAACTGTCGGTGACGATGGTGACCGTGAGGCCCTCCTGGTCCGGCGGCAAACCCTACCGGGCCCTCGATCCCGCCCGCGCCGCGACGCGGCGCGGCCGCAGCCCGCTAGAGGGGCTGCGGGCCCGGATCGGGGTCCGGATCCTCGTCGCCGCCACCGCCGGGGCAGGCCTCCCCGGTGTAGTCCTTGTGATCACGAGGCAGTTCGCAGGGATGCACCTTCACCACCTTGGGGTGCGGCTGATAGCTCCAGGTGAACTTCGGCTCGGTGACGGTGCGCCCATCGGGGTAGGTGCGGTGGCGGTAGACGTCGATGGTGTACCCGGCGTACGGGGCGTACTTGACGACCTCCTGGCCCGGGGACACCGAGCGGTCGCCCTCGTAGAAAACGGCGGTCGAGTTGCGGATGTTGTAGCGGCCGCTATCCGAGGCGGTGACCACGATGCCGCCGTTGTCCCCCCAGATCTTCACCGTGATGCTGGTGCCGGTGTACCCCGCGTGGTGGGTGGTGATGACGATCGGATGGTCGGTGTCGTTGCGGAAGGCGACGTCGGGATGGGGCCAGCCCATGGTGGCCTCGCGGCCGTCGGGGTAGCGGGCGAAGTCGAGGGAGTGCGGCTGGTGCTCGATATCTTCGAGGCCGGCGAAGAAGCCGGCGTTGTAGATGGTGGTGCCGAACTGGCTGGTGCCCCCGCCCATGTTCGCCGGGTGGTCGCAGCACTGCACGTAGCCCCCGATGATCGCCCCCGCCGGTCGATAGCCCTTGGCGGCGGTGCGCTCGCCGACCACGGCATTGACCGAGAAAACCTCCCCCGGCAGCACCACGTGCCCATGCACGGTGTCGGCCATCAACTGGATGTTCACGACACGGTTCTCGCAGCAGTTGTGGTAGGTGGTGAACTCGCCCAGAAGATAGGAGCCGCGGAACGCCAGGGCCTCCGTCTCGGTGAGGTAGCGGCGAATGCCGGTGGCGTAGGTGCCCCGCTTGGCGGTGTCGACGACATCTGCTTCCCCGGTGTCGGGCCCGCCGTCCATCTGGTCGCGGCTGGGATACTCGCTGCGGAAGAGGAAGTCGCTCCCCGCCCCCCCAATCAGTTCGTCCCGGCCAGTCCCCCCGTGGAGCACGTCGTTGCCATCCCCGCCGCGGAGATCGTCGGGGCCCGACCCTCCGCCTAGAGCATCGGCTCCGGGACCGCCGGTCAGGAGGTCGGCGTCGGGGCCGCCGCGCAGGACGTCGCTGCCTTCATCGCCTGACAGCACGTCGGCGCCGCCGCCGCCGAAAACCGAGTCGTCGTCGGCGCCGCCCTCCAGTCGATCGTCCCCGGGACCGCCGGTCAGGGAATCGGTTCCGGCGCCGCCCTGCAGCAGATCGTCGCCGGGTTCACCCGAAAGAGAATCGCTGCCCGCATCCCCCGAGATGATGTCGTTACCGCGACCGCCCCGAGCAGCATCGTCGCCCGGCCCGCCGAGGACGGTGTCGTCGCCGAAGCCGCCGTGCAGGGTGTCGTCGCCCCAACCGCCGTCGAGGTGATCATGGCGCGCCCCGCCGTACAGGATGTCGTCCCCGGAGCCCCCCAGCAGGATGTCGCTCCCGCCTTCGCCGTAGATGAGGTCGTGGCCCCGGCCGCCGTCGATGACGTCGGCGCCCCCGCCCCCGCACACTACGTCGTCGCCGCCCAGGGCTTCGATCTCGTCGGCCCGAGGGGTACCCAGGATGACGTCGGGCCCCCCGGTGCCGCTTACCGGCTGCGGCAGGCCGGCGATGTCGAGGGTCACCGGGAGGCCGCCGCAGAAGGGCACCACGGTGATCAGGAAGCCGTCCGCATCGGTACCCCCCTCACCGTCGTCGACCGTCATCGTGGCGGTGAACGGCCCGGCGGTAGCGAAGGTGTGGGTGAAGGAGGCCGAGCCCCCGGCGACCTCCTCTTGCGAGTCGGCGGACCCGTCTCCCCAATCCACCGTCACCCGGTGCCGGTCGGCGGCCCCGGGATCGCGGAAGGTCACCAGCACCTCGAACGGTTCCCCCAGCGGGGCATCTATATCCGGCAGCGGTTCGAGCACGGGCGGGGCGTTCTCCACCACTATCTGCAGCCCGCGGGACACCTGCTCCCCGCCGGCCAGGGTGACCCGCACCCTCACGTCGTAAGTGCCCTCATCCGGGTAGGCGTGGCCGGCGCTGACGGTGAAGGGCGGCGCCGGCAGGGAGGTGACGCTGTCGTCTCCCCACCCGAAGCGAAAGCGAGCCGGGGTGCCGTATGCCGAGTCGAAAGCGGCGGTGACTTCGGCCTGGGAGCCCTCCCGAACCGTTCCCGCCGGGGGAGTCAGCGTCAGCGGTGAGGCGGCTCCGGCCCGGCCGGGAGCGACGGCCACGACCGCGACCAGCAACGCGGCGGCAAACAAAAGGGGAACCCGGCGAAGCATGAGCGTGATTGAGGTTACCGCAGCACCGGTGAATGAAGGAAGGCAGCACGGTCAGCGCGGGCCGCCGACGGCGGCCAGGGCCGTCAGCGCCCGGGCCCGATGGCTGATGCGGTTCTTCCGCTCCTCCCCCATCTCGGCCAGGGTCTCCCCGTCGACCTCGAAGACCGGGTCGTAGCCGAAGCCGTGACTCCCCCGCTCGGAGCTAGTGATGTGGCCCTCGAGCACCCCTTCGGCCAGGGTCTCCGCGCCGTCGGGCAGCACGAGGGCGACCACGGTGCGGAAGCGGGCCCGTCGGTCTGCCACCCCATCCAGGCCGGCCAACAGGGCGCGCCGGTTGGCGGCGTAGTCGGCCTCCGGCCCGGCATAGCGAGCGGTGTGCACCCCCGGGGCGCCGCCCAGGGCGGCAACCTCCAGGCCGGTGTCGTCGGCCAGCGCCGCCACGCCGGTCGCCCGCGCCACCGCCCGGGCTTTCAGGAGGGCGTTCTCCTCGAGGGTGGCGCCGGTCTCCGCCACGTCAGGCCAGTCGCCGCCCTCGACCATTTCCACCTGTGGGGCCACCTCGGCGAGGATCGCCCGCACCTCACGCACCTTGTCGGAGTTCTTGGTAGCGACCACCAGGCGGCGGGGCAGACTCACGGCCCCTCCAGGGCCCGGCGCTGGGCGGCCACCAAACCTTCCACCCCGCGCCCCGCCAGGTCTAGCAGCACATCCAACTGCTCCCGGGTGAACGGCCGCCCCTCGGCAGTCCCTTGCACCTCGACCAGACCTCCCCGCCCGGTCATGACCACGTTGAGATCCACATCGGCGCCGGCGTCCTCGGCGTAGTCGAGGTCAAGCCGGGCCTCATCCCCCACCAGGCCTACGCTGACCGCGGCGCAGTGGTCGGTGAGGGGATGCGCCGCCAGCAGGCCCTGCTCAACCGCCCGGGTGAAGGCATCGTGCAGCGCCACCCACGCCCCGGTGATGGCCGCGGTGCGCGTGCCCCCATCGGCCTGCAAGACGTCGCAGTCGACCCGCACCGTCCCCTCCCCCATTGCCTGCTGATCCACCACGGCGCGCAGGGCCCGGCCGATCAGTCGCTGGATCTCCTTGACCCTCCCCCCGGAGATGGCGGTTCGAGGGACCCGTTCCGGGCTCGACCCCGGGAGCATGGAGTACTCGGCGGTCACCCAGCCGCGGCCCTCGTCGCGCAGCCAGCGAGGCACCTCGGGGTCGAAGGAGGCGGTGCACAGCACCCGGGTGCGGCCCATCTCGATGAGCACCGACCCCGGGGTCATCTCGGTGTAGCCGCGCACCAGCCTCACCGCTCGCAGTTCATCGGCGGCTCGTCCTTGCCTCAAACCTCCACCTCCATGCCGGGAACAGCCCACTCCACCGGGCCGCCGAAGGCCTCGGCCGCCTCGGCCACCGAGCGGGCGGGGTCCAACATAGGGGCCAGGTGGGTCAGAAGCAGGCGGCGCACCCCGGCTTGGCGCGCCAGCGCCCCCGCCGCAGCAGCCGACAGGTGATAGGGCCAGCCCTCACCATCGCCCTGCAGAGTCGCCTCGCACAAGAGCAGGTCGGCCCCGGCGGCCAGGGCCGGCAGGCCGCCTCCCGGCCCGGTGTCGGCCGAGTAGACCAGGCGCCGGCCGCCCGCGGTCAGCGAGACGGCCAGGGTGGGCAGTTGGTGCTGCGTCGCGGCGAAGGCCAGGTCGATGCCTCCCACCCGCCCTCGGTCCCCGGCGCTCACCCCCTGCCAGACGAAGGCCCGGTGGAAAGCATGTCCCTCCCCCGCCCCGAGGAACGCCGCCAGGGCGTCGGCCACTCCTTCCGGAGCGAAGGACGGCAGACCCTCTCGAGTCTCGGAGCCGAAGCGCAGGAAGTTGAAGAGATGGAAGACGTCGGAGCAGTGGTCGGGGTGGGCATGGGTGACCACCAGGGCATCGAGGCGGCCGTCCGGCAGGGCTTCCTGGAGCGCCGCCAGGGTCCCCGGGCCGGCATCGAGCATCACCCGGGTTCCGTCGGCCTCCACCAAGTACCCCGAGCAAGGATGGCCCGGCGTGGGGTAGGTGCCGTTGGAGCCCAGGACGCGCAGCCTCACGAGCGGGGAGTGTAGGGAGGCCGGGCGCCGTCTCGGCCCGGCTCTCTGCTCTCGCAGAGTCCGCCATCTGCAGTGTAAGGCGAGGCGACTGCTGCTGCCGTCGCCCGGGTAGGCGAGCGACCGAGGAGGGACGATGAAGCGCTCTCGTATCTGGCTGCTGCTGGCGCTCCTGCTGGCGATTGCCCTGGTGACCAGCGGCTGCTTCCAGATCCGCATGTTCAAGATCAACAAAGACAGCCTTGCTGCCGGGGAGATGGTCACCGTGCGCACGGAGGCCTTCCCGGTGAGCATGTCGACTGTCGACACCAACGAGGGCTACTACTTCCTGCTGATCGGCTACGACAACATCGACTGGCAGGGCTCCTCGCAGATCGACGCCGACGGCAACTGGGGCGGGCCCTACAACAAGGGCAACAACGCCGCCCTGGTGGCCTTCCTACTCACCGCGGGCAACTGCCAGTCCATCGGTATCGACGCTGCCGACATGGAAGCCAGCTTCGAAGACTGGCGGGTGGTGGTGAGCCTCGAGGAGTTCGGCCCGGAGGGCGCCACTGAGGCACAACTGGGCCTGCGCAACCGCACCCAGCTGTACTTCAACGCCCCGGCTACCGCCCAAGAAGACCAGCGCGGCGACATCGTCATCTTCTCCGGAATCTGGGACGACGGCCTCTTCGGAGGCATCGACGGCACTCCGGAAGCGGGCGAGACCTTCTGCACCGGCCTGGTCACCTTCTCGGTGCCCTACACCGACTGACCGAATCGAACCGGTTCGACAACGGGGCCCGGCCGGCGGCCGGGCCCCGGCGCGTTCAGGGCCGGGGATGAGCGGCGAAGAACTCCCACAAGAGGGCCGAGGCGCCGACCGCGTCGGTGGTCCGCCCCCACAGGCTGGTATCACCCGACCCGGGCCAGCCGTGGCGCCCGCCCTCCACCCGGTACAGGACCACGTCGGCGTTCGCTGCGCACCCGGTCCAGGAGCGCAACCCCACGTCGGCGGCGACATCGCCCACGACGGGGTCTGGGGCGCATCCGTTGCGCTCCACCCAAGCGGCGACCACTCCCTCCACCGCCGGGAGGATCTCGCCCACTCCCTCGTAGGGCACGATGGGATCGGCGCTGCCGTGGATGGCGACCACTGCCACCGGCAGCACCGGTTCGCAGGGCCCGCTCGGGTAGGCGGCGGCCACCGGACCTACCGCCGCCACCAGGTCGGCGGCATCGCAGGCCAGGCGCGCCGCCATCCCGCCGCCGTTGGACATGCCGGCGGCGAACACCCGGCCGGGGTCGACGGGCACCGCCGCGCTCACCAACGCCACCAATTCACGCACGAAGACGACGTCCTGGTCGCCCTGGGCGGGGCTGGAGAGCCAGCGGCGCGGGAAGCCGGTACCGGCCGGATAGACCACCACGAAGCCGTGCTCCTCGGCCAGAGCGGACATGCCCGAGGTCTCCTCGATCTCCTCGGGAGAGCGGGTGAAGCCGTGGAAGACCAGGACCAGAGGAGCCGGGCCGGCCACCGACTCGGGGACCACGACGATGGCCCGCCGCAGCAGCCCCCCGGAGGCGATCTCCACCTCGTAGCGCCCCGGGCCGTTTCCCAGCCCCGAGCCGGCTGCCGGCGGGGGTGCGGTGGTCGTCGTGGTTGTGGCCAGGGTCGTGGAAGGGCTGCTGGCCGTGGTAGTAGCAACCGTCGTAGTAGGGCTGCTGGTCGGGGGGACGGTTGTCGAGGTAGACGTGGTCGGCCCGGTCGAGAGATCCCCCGGGTTCGAGGCGGCGGAGGGCTCGCCGGCGCCGCCGCAGCCGGCGGCGGCCAGGACGGCTGCCAGCAGCCAGACGGCCATGATCACGGGGCGACGCGACGGAGCGAGGGGATTCACAGCCCCGTTTCTAGCCGACGGGCCGCCGGGGGCAAGCCGCTCAGCGGAGCCGCGACTCCAGCAGGCGAGGATCCAGGCAGTACCCGAGGGCCACTTCCCGCTCGATGACGCCGCGCTTGACCAGCATCGCCAGGTGGTCGTCGAGGGTGAACATGCCGCGATCGCGGGAGGTCTGCATCACATCCTGCATGCGCACGATCTCGTTGTTGCGGATGAGGTTCGAGATGGCCGGGGTGGTCAGCATCACCTCCAGCGCGGCCACCCGGGCCGGCAGCGGGTTCCCCTCGTGGTCCGTGGCCCCGGGACGCGCCGGCACCAGCACCTGGGAGATCACCGCCAGGAGCGACATAGCCAGCTGCACCCGGATCTGCTCCTGCTGGTTGGGGGGGAAGACATCGATGATGCGGCTCACCGTCTTGGCGCTCCCCGTAGTGTGCAGCGTCCCCAGCACCAGGTGGCCGGTCTCCGCCGCGGTGGTGGCGGTGGCGATGGTCTCCAGGTCGCGCATTTCCCCCACCATGATCACGTCGGGGTCCTGACGCAGCACCCGCCGCATGGCCTCGGCGAACGAGGGGACGTCGGAGCCCACCTCACGCTGGGTGATCAGGGATCGCCGGCTGGTGTGGAGGTACTCCACCGGGTCCTCGATGGTCACGATGTGCCGGTCGAGGTGCTCGTTGATCCAATCCACCATCGCCGCCAGGGTGGTGGACTTCCCCGAGCCGGTGGGGCCGGTGACCAGTATGAGGCCGCGCGTCTGGCGAAGCAGGCCGGTGACGGTGTTCCGGTCGATGCCGATCTGCTCGAAAGTGAGCAGATCCGCGGTGATGCGCCGCAGCGAGGCGCCGTAGCCAGCGCGGTCCCTCATGACGCTGACCCGGAAGCGCTCCCCGTGGCCGTAGGTGAGAGCGAGATCGACCGTTCCCAACTCGCGCAACGAGGCCCACTGCGCCTCGCTACACAGGGCCCGGCAGAAGGCGGCCGATGCCGCCGCGTCGAAAGGCGCCTCTTGGAGACGTTCCAGGGCCCCGCTGATCCGCAGCACCGGAGGGTTCCCCGGCCTGACGTGAAGATCGGAGGCATTGCGGGATACGCAGGCGGCCAGCAGGCGCCGCACCGCGTCGGTGCCCGCCGGAGCCTGCGGGTGATCAGCGGCGCGGCGTCCCCACTGCTCCTGATCGACGGAGGTGGTCACGGTGCCTCTATCGGCGGCCGCGGAGGCGGGCTGTAGGGGTCCCGTCGCCGTGTCCGCCCGCTGCCCGCTACCGGGCGTGGCGGCGTCCTCGGCACCAGTGGGTCGCCTCGTGGAGCACCAGGCCGGCGGCGATCAGACCCAGACCGGTCAGCCAGACGGGGCGGTCCACGAAGAACGCCAGAGCTAGGCACGCAACCAGGCCGGCTCCCGCCACCCAGCGCGGAAAGCGGCGATCCGCGGCAGGCAGCCGCAGCGCCGTCAGGTTGGTGACGGCGTAGTACACCAGCACGGTGAAGGCGCTGAAGGACCAGGTGGTGCGCACATCACCCACCGCTACCAAGCCGCCGATGAGCAGGGCCACCGCCGTCACCGCCACCACCGGGGTTCGCCCCGCCCGGTCCAGTCGGGCGGTAGCCGAAGGCATGTCGCCGCGCCGTCCCATGGCGAGCAGCACGCGCGACAGCCCCAGCAGCAGATTGAGCAAGACGCCGAGCGTGGCGGCGATCGCACCGACCGCCACGATGCGATCGATTCCCGGCAGCGACAACCCCCGCCCGACCAGCTCCAAGGGGGCTCCCGTGTCCGCCGCCGCTCCCAGGCCGGCGGCCCCGGCGGCACCCACCCCCGCGACGGCCACCAGGCCGTAGAGCGCCAGGCTGACCACGAGGGTGGTGATGATGGCCCGGGGAATAGTGACCCGGGGTTCGCGCACCTCCTCCCCCAGAGTGGCAATGCGCCCGTAGCCCGTGTAGGCCACAAACATGAGCGCGGTCGCTTCCAGAAGACCCGGCGCGCCCCCGGCGAAGAACGGGCGGAAGTTGGCGGCTCGCCCACTCGCCAGGGCGACGCCGGCGAAGAGCAACAGAGAGCCCAGGGCGACCCCTACCACCAGGGCGTTGGCCCAGGCCGACAGGCGCACCCCGGCGAGCACCACCACGGCCAAGACGGCAACGGCTCCCAGACCCAAGCCGACCCGGAGGACGGCACCCGTTCCCCAGCCCAGCAACAGCGCGGTGTAGCCGCCGAAGCCCAGCGCGGCGGTGGCCGCCGAAGCCGCCTTGGCCGCCAAGAAGACCCATCCGGCCAGGAAGCCGAAGCGGCGGCCCAGATACCGATAGCCGTACTCATAGGTCCCGCCGCTCACCGGGTGGGCCGCCGCCAATTGGGCGCTGCTCAGGCCGTTGGCCGTCGCCACCGCAGCCGCGACAACCACCGCCAGCACCACCGCCGGGCCGGCGATGCCTGCAGCCACGCCGATGCTGACGAACACCCCCGTGCCGACTATGGAGCCCAGGCCGAGGAGCACGGCATGCCCCAGGCCCAGCTCCCGGGGGAGTGACCGGTGCACCGGTGCCGCGCCCACGAGCGGACCCGCCCCAGCCCGTCCCTAGAACCCGGCCAGGTGACGCCGCAGCACGTCCAGGCCCACGGCGCCGATCTCCAACAGGCGGGCGTGGAAGCCCTTCCGGTCGAAGGCCGCCCCGTGGCGCCGCTCGGCGGCGGCCCGCAGATCGCGGATGGCCTGCTGGCCCACCTTGTAGGCGATGGCCTGGCCCGGCCAGCCCAGATAGCGGATCGCCTCAGATTCGGCCACGTCCGGCGCCTGGGCGGCGTAGTCGGTGAGCATCTCCACCGCGATCTCGAAGCGCCACTCCTCCCCCGGGTGGAAGGGCTGCCCGGCGGGAATGGGGAGGCCCAGGTGGCACCCGATGTCGATGACCACCCGGCAAGCCCGCAGCATCTCCCCGGCCAGCTTCCCCATCAGGAAGTCGGGCTTCTCCAAGTAGCCCAGTTCCTCCATGATGTCTTCGGCATACAGGGCCCAGCCCTCACCGCTGCCCGGGTACCACACCAGCAGCTTCTGATAGCGGCTCAGGCGGGCCGGTGAGATCAACTGGATGCCGGCCTGCAGATGGTGGCCCGGGGAAGCCCTCGTGGTAGTTGGTGGTCACCTGATCGAAGAGCGGCACCGACTGCTGCTCGCCGATGGCGAACCACACCGTTCCAGGGCGGGCGAAATCCTCGCTGGGGCTCACGTAGAAGGCGCCCAGGGCGCCCCCCGGAGGGGCCAGCCTGACCTCCACTCGCCGAATGGGCTCGGGCACATCGAAGTGGGCGCCCTGCAAGTCGGCCAGGGCCGTCTCCTGCCGGTGCTGCATGAATGCCCGGAACTCCTCCCGGGGCAGTGCCCGGGCCGAGTCCTCCGCCAGCAGGCGCATGACCTCCGACCGGCCCGCCTCGGGCCGGATGGCGGCGGCGGTCTCCTCCATGCGGTCCAGTAGGCGAGCGATCTCCCCCCAGCCCCACGCGTAGGTGGCGCGCAGGTCGAGGGTCGTCCCCAGGAACCGACGGGCCAGCCGCTCGTACCGCTCCTCCCCGACCCCGTCGGTCTCGGCGGCCGACGGCAGGTAGTCCTGCTCCAAGTAGTCGCCCAGGGACCCGAACGCCGCCCGCGCCGCCTCGATGCCCGCCGCAATGCGGCGCCCCAGGGCCTCGTCACTCAGGTCGGCGGCCTTCCAATCGCTCGTCAAGCGGCGTAGTGAGGAGACCTCGCCGGAGGCGTGACGCGCCTGGCGCGCCCCCTCCGCCGCCTGGCGGCGCGCCGCCGCCAATCCTTGCCGCCGCCCCTCCTCGAGGGAGCGCCGGTACGCCTCGGCCGCTGCCGGCAGGCCCTCGAGGCGGGAGGCCACCGCCTCCCAATCCTCCCGGGATTCCTTGCCCATGTGCTCGAAGACATCCCGCAGGGTCTGCAGCGGCGAGTCGATGTTGTTCAGATCGCGCAGGTGCTCGGAGGTGCCGAAGCGGCTCAACTCGTCCTCGATGGCGGCGCCGGCCACCTCGGCTGCCAGCGCTCCCCAGGGATCGCTCCCGGTGTCGGCAGCGCGCACCCGGTCGAGTTGTCCCTCCAGCGCGCTACGCCGCCTCTCCGCCCCGGCGACGCTGAAGTCGTCCCAGAGGTGGTCGTAGCCCCGGATCCCCGCCATGGTGGCCAGCGTGGGCGACAGGGCGGCGGTCTCTTCCACGAGAGCGTCACAAACGGCGAAGATGTCCTCGGGCACAGCGGCTCCTCTGCGTTCGTCGGCGGATCGACGCTAGTAGGTCTCTAGGTGACGGGCACCCGCCGGGGCCTCCCGGCCGGGTAGTGAACGGCCGCGGCCGCCGGCTTATCCTCACCTTCATCGCCATGGACGCGCCCCGCCTGCTCACCATCATGGGGTCCGGAGAGACCACCGCCACCATGGTCCCGGTGCATCGCACCGTTTTCGCCCGTTTCCCCGAGCGCCCTGTAGTGGCCGTGCTCGACACTCCCTACGGCTTCCAGGAGAACGCCGACGAACTCACCGCGCGCGCCGTCTCCTACTTCCGCACCAGCCTGCCCATGGCCGAGGTCACCGTGGCCTCCCTCCGTTCCTCTCGTGAGTCGGCGGCCGGCCGCGAACAGGCGCTGGAGACCTTGCGACGGGCCGATGTGATCTTCGCCGGCCCGGGCAGCCCCTCCTACGCCCTACGCGTGTGGGCAGCGACCCCGGTGCCCGCCATCCTGAAGGCAAAAGCCCTGGCGGGGGCCTTGACCATGGCTTCGGCGGCCTCCATCACCCTGGGCCGCTTCTCCCTGCCGGTCTACGAGATCTACAAGGTGGGCAACGATCCCCACTGGCTGGACGGGCTGGATGTGCTGGCGGTCCACGGGATACGGGCTGTAGTCGTGCCCCACTGGAACAACGCCGAAGGCGGCACCCACGACACCTCCCGATGCTGGCTGGGGCTCCGCCGCTTCGACGCCCTGGCCGCCACCCTGCCCCCCGGGATCACCGTCCTCGGCGTGGACGAGCACACCGCCTGCCTGCTCGATTTCACCGGCGACCGGTTCGCGGTGGCCGGGAAGGGCACGGTCACCGTGCTGTCCGGCGGCAGCGAAACCGTGCTGGGGCCCGGGGAGACTGCCCCCCTGGACCACTTGCGCTCACGGGCAGGTTCCCGACGGCCTGCCGCCCCCACGGAGCCGCTCACAGTCGCGCAGGCCGCCGGTTTCGCCGCCGCCTTCGACGCCGCCCTCGGGGCCGGGGAGACTGCCGCCGCTCTAGACGCCATTCTGTCGCTGGAGGATGCCCACGAGCGCTGGCCGCCGGCCGAGGCTGCCGCGGCTCACGATGCCCTGCGCACCATGGCCACCCGCCTCGCCGCCGCCTTGTCGGCTCGGGGGCTGGACGGCGGGGAATGGGCCGCTGCGGTCGAGGCCCTGGTAGCAGTGCGCTCCCGCGCTCGCGACGACGGGAGATGGGACGACGCCGATACCATCAGACGCGCCCTGGCCCTGCTGGCCGTCGAGGTGCGAGACACCCCCCAGGGGACGGTCTGGGACTCTGCTCACGGCGACTAGGGGCCGTAGGCGCCCCGCTCAGCGCAGCCCCGGCAGGGGCACGAACACCCCGCCGGGACGGGTCAGCGCATCGACCAGGGGGGCGATCGCCACCCACGCCACCAAGACCACGACACCGGCCAGGACTACCCCGCGCAGCGCCGCCGTCCACACCCGCCGCGACGGCTTGAGCCGGAACGACCCCCGCCGCCAGGGCAGCCAGTAGCCCAACAGCCCCAGCGGGAGCTGAGCGAAGCCGCTGCTGCCCCCGACCGCCAGCTGGCCCCCGGCCCAGATCGCCCCGGCGGCGATCTGGCCCAGGGCGAGGACCCCCACGCTGAGCTGGCCCACGGCTACCACGCCGCGCGCCAGTTGCCCGACGGCGATCACCCCCGTGGCCCCTTGCCCGAGAGCGATCACTCCCGTCGGCATGGCTCCTATCGCGATGAACCCCACCGGCTCCACGCCTACCGAGAACCAGCGCATGGCCTGCAAGATAGGGCATGGACCGCCCCCGCGACGGCCACCCGCGGCCCGACCTGGGCAGGCCCAGGCGCCGGCACGGACTAATCTCGCCTCGCCGGGTGTCCCCCGGCCACCCACGCTTCACGTCGAAAGGCTCGCCCGTGCCCTTCCCGCCCGCCCCCCAGGGAGGCTTCACCGAGGACCGCGTCGTCTGGGTCTTCGGCCATCCCCGCTCCGGCACGACCTGGCTGGGCCAGCTACTCACCGACGGCCTCTCGCTGAAGATGTGGAACGAGCCCTACCTGGGGCAGTTCCTCAACTTCAGCAACCTGCTGCGCGAGAACGAGCCCAAGCGCTACGAGGACCCCACCTTCTGGATGTCCGACCCCCAGGAAGAGAACTGGCGGGCTTCTCTCAACCTCTTCTTCATGGATGTCATCGCCCGCCAGGGCGGCCCCGCCGCCGGTTTCGGCGGCCTGGTGGTCAAAGAGCCCAACGGCACCGTGGTGTCCCCCCTGATCCTGCGGGCGATGCCGCGGGCCAAGGCCATCTTCATGCTGCGCGACCCTCGCGACGTGATCGCCTCGCTGATCGACGCCCGCAAGCCGGGCTCGTGGATGGACGAGCGGCTCACCCAGGAGTTCGACCGGGGCAAGATCGTCAAGCAGTCGATCCGGCGCTTCGAGCGGATCGCCGAGGTGCTGGCCGAACTGGAGGCCGTCGCCCCCGGGCGCTTCTACGAGATGCGCTACGAGCGCCTGCGCGCCGACACCTTCGCCGAGATGCGGCACCTGGCCCACGTGCTCGACCTCCCCTGCGACGAGGCCGTCTTGCGCAAGGCGGTGGAACGCCACGCCTACGAGCGGATCCCCGAGGAGCGCAAAGGCCCCGGCAAGTTCGTGCGGACCGCCCGTGTCGGCGGCTGGGCCGAGGAACTGGAAGCGGAGGAGGCCGCCGCCATCCACCGCCGGCTGGGCACCTTCCTCGAGGCTCGCGGCTACCCGGTTCCGCAAGGGTCGCCGCGAACGCCATGACCGCTCTCGGGCCAGTCGCCGGGGCCGCGCCGTGCTGATCACGGAGCACTTCGTCTTCGTCCACATCCCGAAGACCGGTGGGGACTTCATTCGCCGGGTCTGCCTAAAGCACCTGCCCCCGGATTCGGTAGTGGCGCACCACATCGCCAAGCACGGGCGGGATACCGAGATTCCGGGGCCCTACCGCGGCCTCCCCCGCTTCGCCCTAGTGCGCAACCCTTGGGACTGGCACGTCTCCTGGTTCCACTACCTCATGGGCTCGGGCCGGCCCGAGGAGCACCGCGATCGGGTGCGGGTCATGAACCCCTGGTTCGTGACCTTGAGCGACGGCTTCCGCGCCGACTTCGGCACCACGATGCGCCGGCTCTACGACCCGGCGGTGGCGGCTTCCTTCTCGCCCCAATCGGTGGTGCGCGCCGCCGCCGAGCAGGAAGTCGACCTGCTGACCCTGCACCTGCGCCGCCAGACGGGGGCCAGCGAGGCCGAGGGGCGGCTCACCATGGGCCGCTTCGAGGACCTACGGCGGGACTTCCACCACTTCCTCGCCGCGCACAACGTGGAGATTCCCGAGGGCTTCCGCCGGGACCTCTACGAGCGCCCACCGATCAACCGGAGCCGCCGCTCTCGGTTCCAGGACTACTACGACCCGGAACTGCGCGGCATCATCGGCCGCTTCGCCGCCGGCACCATCGCCCGCTACGGCTACTCGTTCGAGGACGACGGCGCCGCGGCCCACGATGCCGACCCCGCCACCGGGGCGGGAGGGCGGGGCGGCGGCCGCCGTCTATCCTGACCCGCACCCCGCCGACCGGAGGAGCGATGCCCGCCGACCCTGCAACCTCCGGGGAGAGCGCCGCGGCCCCGCTGCTGATCCTCGGCGGGCACCGCTCCGGAACCTCCCTGGTCTCCGGCCTCTTCTGGCATGCCGGCCTGCACATGGGGGAGCTGCTGCCCGGTGGGCCGGACAACCCCCGCGGCTTTTTTGAATCGGTGCAAGTCCTGGCGGCCCATCGGGCCCTGCTCGCCGCCCAGGAGCGCGACTGGACCTGCCCGCCGCACCGCCTGGACCCCCACACCTGTGATCTCGGCCCGCTGGCCGAGGTGATCCGCGACCTGGCCGCTCGGGGAAGGCCCTGGGGGGTGAAGGACCCGCGACTGCTCTTCCTGCTGCCCGCCTGGGTGGAGATCCTGCCGGCGATGCGCCTGATCGGCGTGCTGCGCCATCCCGCCTCCGTGGCTGCCTCGCTCACGGCCCGCAACGGCTTCGCCCCCCCACATGCCCGCGCCGTAGCCGACGCCAATCTCACCCGCCTAGCCGCCCTGCAGCAGGCGCTCGGCTTCCCGGTGCTGGACTACGACGGCCCCGGGGAGGCCTTGCTCGCCGGGGCGCGTTCCGCTGCCCGGGCCATGGGGCTGGAGTGGGACGAGGCTGCCGCCGCCGCTCTCTTCGACCCGGGGCTGCGCCATCAGGCCGCCCGCGGGCCCGGCGGGCCGGCCTACGACGCCCTTCTGGCGGCGGCGGCCGAGACGCCCGCCCTGAGCACCTACCAGGCCTGGGAGGTGGCCACCGCGTTGGCCGCCCTGCCCGATCGGGCAGACGAGGCGGTGCCCCTCGCCATCGGCCCGGCCTTCCTGCGGAGGCGGGCAGCCCTCTGGGGCTTCCGTGGCGAGTTCGGCCCGGAGTTGGGCAGAGTCCTCGAGGTGGCTCCCCCCGGAGCGCCGCGAGAGCCGCTTCTCGACGGAGTCGACCGCGCCGAGATCGACCTGGCGGTCGGGGAAGAGGAAGGCGAACAGAAGATCGCCGATCCCGTCGCCCGCTACAGCCATGTGCTGCTGACGGGCATCGCCGAGACCCTGGATCGGGTCGGCCTCACCGCCCTGCTCTCCCGGCTCGGCGCGGCGACTACCTCCGACGCCGTAGCGCTGTTCGACGACTTCGTCGTGGAGGGGATGACCCTGCCCCCGGTCAAGCGCTGGGGGCGGCTCAGCGCCACGACCTCCCGCCGCGGGCCTCTGCACCACCACCACCTCGCCGAAATCGAAACGGCCGCCCTGGAAGCCGACTGGCTGGTGGGTGAGGTAGCCCTGAGCTCCGACGGCCGCAGCCGGGTGCGCCTGGTGAAATCGGCCCAGCGCCGCTCCCCCGGCTGGGTGACCTCGGCCGAGCGCCGGGCCACGCTGGCGATCCGCGACGCCCAGATCGAGTCGGGGCAGCAGCGTATCGCCGAACTGCAGGCCCACATCAGCCGACTCGGGAGTGACGCCGAGAAAGCAGCCGCCGCCCACGCCGCCTCCATCGCGGCCGCCCAGGCCGAGGGTCGCGCCCGCCTCGAGCGGGAGCGACAGCGCAACCGGATGGCCTACGACGCCCTCCTCAAGGAGAACGCCGACATCCGGCACATGTACCACGAGAAGATCGGGGCGTTGAAGGACGAGGTGCGCCGGCTGCGCCGGCTGCGCAGCGTCCGCGGCTGGCTCGGTTTCCAGGCGCGCCGCTTGAGCCCCTCGCACGTGGCCGCGGCTTTCCGCCGGCGCCGCCACCCCCGGACGGGGTGACGCCGTGGTCCGGCCGCCCGTCGACGTCATCATCCCCGTCTACAACGGCCATGCCGCCGTAGCGCGCTGCCTGGAGTCGGTGCTGGCTCATACCTCCGGCGAGGGGGTGCGCCTGGTGGTGGCCGACGACGCCAGCCCCGATCCCCGCCTTCCCGGTCTGCTCTCCTCCTTCGCCGCCCGCGACCCGCGCCTCACCGTCGTGCGCCGGGAACAGAATCTCGGCTTCGTGCGCAACTGCAACCTCGCTATGGAAGCCGCCTCGGGCGACGTGGTCCTGCTCAACAGCGACACCGAGGTCCCCGCCGGCTGGCTGGAGCGCCTGCGTGCCCTGGCCCACTCGTCGGATCGAGTCGGATCGGTGACCCCTCTCTCCAACAACGCCACCATCTGCTCCGTCCCCCGGTGGCTGGAACCCAACTGCTACCCGCCGGGGGTCGACCTCGCCTTGCTCGACGAAGTGGCGCGCTCCTCCGGGACGGGTGAGTGGCTGGAGATCCCCACCTCGGTGGGTTTCTGCGTCTACTACCGGCGGGATGCCCTGGAGGCGGTCGGCTGCTTCGACGAAGAGCTCTTCGGCACCGGATACGGGGAGGAGAACGACCTCGCCTGCCGCATGCGGGAGCGCGGCTATCTGAACCTGCTCTGCGACGCCCTCTTCGTGTGGCATGAGGGCGGGGTCTCCTTTGCCGAATCCGGCAGCGGCGACCTGGCGGGCAACCTGAGCCGTATCACGCAGCGCTGGCCGCGCTACCACGAGGTGGTACGCGGCTTCATCCAGCGCAACCCGCTGTGGGGGGTGCAGGCTCGCTTCGGCCTCGAACTGCTGCGCCGCACCAAGTCCGATCGGCGCCGGGTGCTCTACTTGGTTCACCATCGCCTCTGGGCGGGGATCATCGGAGGCACCGAGCTGCACCTCAGCGACCTCATCGAGAGCCTGGGAGAGTGCCTCGACCCGGTTGTGCTGAGCTTCGACGATTCCGGGAGGGGGACGGTGCAATGGCGTCCCGATGCCACCGCCCGGCTCGAGTTCCCCCTCGACCTGGGGAGCGCCCCCGACCCGGCCTCCTGGCTGGAGCGCCTGCTCGACGCCGGCATCGACCTGGTGCACTTCCAGCACACCATGCGGGCCCCCCTGCCGGTGGTCGGCGCCCTGCTCGAGGCCGCGGCGCACCGGCAGCTGCCGGTGGCCTGGACCCTGCACGACTACTTCCCCCTCTGCCCGGGCGCGCAACTACTCGACGCCGCCGACGGCACCCCATGCACCAGCCTGGGTGAGGGCCCGGCCTGTGCCGGCTGTGAGGACCAGGCCCGCCGTCTGGCCGGCTGCCTGGTAGCCGAGTGGCGCGACACCTACCGCAGCCTCCTGCAGCGAGCGGACCTCCTCATCACCCCGTCGGCCACCGCCCGCGAGATCATCCTCGGCTCGTTCCCGGAGCTGGCGCCCCGCCTGGTAGTACGGCCTCACGGAGTAGCCGACCCCGGGATTCTCCCTCTCCCCCACGGCCCGGCCCGCGGCCGCGTCGCCGTGCTGGGCTACGGGGGCCGCCACAAGGGGGACCGACTGCTGGGCGACGTCATCGACGCCCTCGAGGGCCGGCAGGTCACCTGGCACCTGTTCGGCCGGGAGCGGTTCGGAAACGGCTCGCGCCGCAACGTGGTCCTCCACGGCACATACCGCCGCGAGGATCTGCCCGGCCTGCTGGCTGCCGCCGAGATCGACCTGGTCCTGCTCCTCTCCCCCTGGGCGGAGACCTACTCGTACACCCTGTCGGAGGCCTGGCGGCTCGGCCTCCCCGTGGTGGGCTCCTCCTTGGGAGCCATCGGCGAGCGCCTCGCCTGCCTGGGCGGCGGGGTGACGGTGGACCCCTGGGACCCGGCGGCCGTGGCGGCCGCCGTCGGCCGCCTGCTCGACGACCCCCAGGCTATGGCCGCCCTCCGCTCCCAGGCAAGAGCGATCGGCCCCACCTTGCCTTCGCTGCAGGACATGGCCGACGACTACGCCGTCCTCTACGGCGCGCTCGCCCCCGAGAGGCGCTCGCCCGCCCCCCATCCCTTCCCCGTGGAGCCCGACCCGGGCGAGATGCAGGGCTGGATGGGCTCCTTCCGGTCGCCGCTGCGCTTCTGAGAGGCACCCGGCCGCCTTCGGCTACCCTCCGCCTCGTGCCCCTACCCGCCGCAACGGGAGGAGACCCCCTCCCGGTGGATGCCGACCTGCTGCGCCGCCGGCTGGCGGTGATGGCCGAGATGACTCATCTCCGCCGCTTCGTGGTCATCGGCCGCGGGAAGTCGGGGACGACCTGGCTGAGCCGCATCTTCCGCTCTCATCCGGAGGTCTTCCTGCGCGGCGAGCGCAAGCTGGTGGAGAAGACCGCCGACTACACCCCGATCTTGCGCCACCTGCTCGACCCGGGGACGATGGCGGCATGGGGGGCGCACTCCTCCTTCCGTCTGGGGCTCCAGCCCGAACGCATGGGCCCCGAGCTGTGGCGCCTGGTGGACGACTACCTCGCCGCCGCCACCCTCGTGGCCACGGGCACCGAGGTGACCGGGCTGACCCACCTCGGCGACAAGCTGGCCCTGCTCCACCCGGAGGATGCCGCCGCCATCCTCCCCCACCTCGATCGCGCCTACCCCGGCTACCGGGCCATCCACATCGTGCGCGACGGACGCGACGTCGCCGTCTCGGGTTTCTTCCATGTGTACCGCAACCGGGCGGCTGAGGGCGACGAGCCGTCGCCGCTGGTCCGCCGGGTGGAGAAGGTCTTGGAGGGAGGCGGTGGGAGGCTGTTCACCGATGAGCACCTCCGCTTCCGGGCACAGTCCTGGAACGACGTGACCACCGCCGTCGATGGCCTCCTGCGCCCGGCCTTGGGCGAGCGCTATCTGCTCCTGCGCTACGAGGACCTGCTGGCCGACACCCGGGCTTCCATCGAGCGCACCTTCGCGTTCGTAGGCGTCGGCTGCTCGCCCCAACTGGTGAGCGACATCCTCGAAGCCACTTCATTCAAGAAGATGTCCGGAGGCCGCCGGGCGGGCGAGCAGGACCCCAAGAGCGGGCGGCGCAAGGGCCAGGCAGGCGACTGGAAGAACTATTTCACCCCGCGCGACCGGGCCCTGTTCGCCGCCTTGGCCCAGCCCGCCCTCGAGCGCTTCGGCTACGAGCCCGATGCCTCCTGGGCCGAGGCTCGCTGAGCCCGTCCGGCCCACCGCGCTCCCGTCTCACTCCCCGGCGCTCATCTCCTCCAAGTAGGTAGCGATCGAGGGCAGGCCGACCAGCTTGTCGTGGAAGAAGTTGTTCACCAGGTTGATCACCCGCTCGCGTGCCGCCTCCACCGCGGTGGAGCGAATCCCCCCCTGGCCCTCGCGGGTGAGGGTGTCGCGCAGTTGCAGGAGCAGGCGCACGATCTCCTCCTCCTCGGGGCCCTCCAGAGCGCGCAGCACGTCCAGGATGAGCGCGTCCACCTGCGCCAGCAGGGTGTCCAGGGAGATCGTGGAGCCCGGCTCGGCGGCCTCCTCCACAGTGCGCAGCACGGCGTGCACCTGGTAGAGCACGGCCGTCGGCTCGTCGAAGAGCTCGCGCAGGAAAGCGGCTTCCTCGTAGCGCCCGCTGAGGCGGAACACGTTGTACATGCGCTTGGCCGCCTTGCCGTAGTTGCGCGGCTCGTGAGCCACGTACTTGCGCACCTCGCGCTCGAGTTGGGCGACGTAGTCGGCGAGGGCGTCGGGAGACACGTGGCGCACCAGCTTGGAGAACACCGGCACCGACTCCGCCTCCAGGTAGACCTCCTGGAAGTAGGGGTCGAGGTAGCCATCGAGCGGGGTGATACTCCCGTCGGGAGCCTCCCAAGTGACGTCGAGCATGTTCGAGGCGTTGGCCACCTGACGGCGCACCGGGTCGGCCACCACCCAGTCGAGCTTGCACCACCCGGGGTCCGGGGCCACTTCGTCCCAGGTCACCTCCACCGCCTCACCCCCCGCCCCCTCTCCCGCCAGCCGCCCCGCCCGGATCTCGTCGGGCTTCCAGGCGATCGGCGTGCCCGCCCGGCAGAGACGCTCGCCGCGCCGCAGGTCCCGGGGGTAGTTGCCGAACTTCACCTCGATCAGCCGGTAGGTCTCGCCGGCGAGAGTGGCCAGGGCCTTCTCCCGCATCAGCTCGGCCAGTCGGCGGCAGGCTTCCTCCCGGGTGGGGGCGATGATGTTGACGCGCTCGAAGTAGTCGCAATCCCCCGGGTAGGTCTGGATCTTCGACTGCGCCGCCGACCCCGACAGGGCCAGGGCGGTCTCCACCCCGGGAGCATCGTCGAAGCCCACCAGGCGGCCTACGGCCCGGAAATGGGCTAGATCCTCCGGGCTGAAGTCGAGCATGGAGACGCGGTGGCCGAACACTCCGGCGGCATGGTCCACCACCAACTCACCGCTGTCGGTGGCCGCCATCGCGCCCAGCCACTGCAGGGCGTCGGCCTCGTCCAACTCCACCCCGAGGCGACGCGCCGAAGTGAGGATGCGCTCGAGGTCGGCTCCGGGGGTGGGTTGCTGGGTCATCTCATTCTCTCCTCGTAGGGGTCACGGCTGGGGTTGGGGAGCACGGCCAGTAGACGGCGGAAGACCTCGGCCTGGATCAGGGCGTCCTGCAGGGCATGGTGGGGAAGTTCGGCGTGCAGGCTCAGGCGCCCGGCCACCGCGGCGAAAGAGGTGCGCTCCCACGGCTCCCCCGTCACCCCCATGTACAGGGCCTTGATGTCCAGCGCGCCATGGCCGAAGGGGTTGGGCACCCCGAAGCGCCGGAAGTAATCGGCCACGAACATCCAATCGAAGGAGGCGTTGAAGGCCACGAACACCGGGCGGCCGCCCGGGGGCGTCACCCCCTCCACCCAGGAGGCGAAGCGCGCCATGGCCTCTGCGGGGGCCAGGCCCTCCGCGGCCAGGCGATCGAGGCTGAGCCCGCTGATCGCCAGCGCCACTGGGTCGGCCTCACGCGTCGCCGGCTGCAGTTCGGCGTAGAACGTATGCCGGGGATCATGGACCAGGCAAGCGCCAAGGGAGAGCAGGGGGTAGACGCAGGGCGCCGGCCCGGCGGTTTCGACATCGACGGAGATGAACACCTCGGGCACGCCCGGCACCCTAGCCGGGGTGGGGGGGGAACCCCGCCCGTGCCGGCGGGCCCGCCACCGGTGGTACGCCGAGGGCCAAACCGGAGGATTGGAGTAGTGGGCCGGCTGCGGCGCGGGCGGTGATGGCCCGGCCCCCCCCTCCCCCGGCGGATCGTGCCGGGCCGTGCAACCATGCGCCCATGAGATGGTGCCTCTTGATGGTGCCCTTGGCGCTGATGGGCTGCGCCTCTCCTCCCCTCGCCGGGCCCGCCCCCGCCGAGCCGATGCGCCTGCTGGTCGCGGGCACGGTCGATCTCTCCGGGCCGGCCGCCACGGTGGCTCGAGCCGATACGGACGGTCTCTTCCGCGAGATTCGCCTGGCCGCCCGGCGGGCGGATGTAGCCGTGGTGGTCGCCGCTACCTCGGGGGCGGCGGATCTCCTGGCCGCCGCCGGCTTCACCGCCGTGGCTTGCCCCGACGAGGCGGGGCCCTCCGCTCTCATGCCGGCCTCCCCCGCCGCGGCATCGGTGCGCCTGCGCTGTGCCACCGGCCGGGGACTCGACCCGGCCCCGGCGACCGTAGCGCCGTGGGCGCCCACCCTGCTGGTCTCGGTGGCGCCGGCGCCCCCGGGGTTCGCCCCGCCCCAGGCCGATCTGGTGGTGACCTCGGCCGGCCCCTCACCTGCGGCTCGGGTCGTCGGCTTTCTGCCGGGACACCTGAGCCTGGTGGTCTCCGGTCTCGGCTCCTTGCTCTCCCCCGATCCCACCGCCCCCGGCGCCCTGCTCGAGGTGCTCGCCGATGCCGAAGGCGTGGTCGCCTACCGCCTGGGCCGGGTCGCCCACCACGACTTCCGGGTGCACTTCTCCGGATGGGACCTGCCTCGCGGTGACGCCGTCCTGCTGGACGGGGAATGGTGGACGCTGGCCCGACCGGCCGATCCCGCCCCGGTACGTCCCCCGCCCGACGGACTCGCCTTCACCTACGGCGACCTGGTGGCGGCTGCAATCGGCGACGCCACCGGCGACGGCCTTCTCGACCTCGCCGCCTCCTACCGCCACCCCTTCCGCCCCAGCACCCTCAGCGAGGCCCGGCCCGGCGTGGTGGGCATGGACTCCTTAGGCCGCAGCGCCCACCTGGGGGTCTTCACCCTCTCGGGCGAAGCGCTGTGGGCGGCCGGGTACATCTGGCGGCCCGTGGGAGACCTGGCGGCCTGCGAGGGAGCGGTCGCCCTGGCCTATACCGGCCTCGACGACCCGGCCGTGGTGGCCACCGGCGCGGCCGTGTGGCAGGGGCTGAGCCTGGAAGCCGCCCCGGAGCTCCCCGGAAGCGGCCGTCCCGGCTGTGCCGACGTGGACGGGGACGGCCGCCAGGACCCGGTGATCCTGGGCCGCGCCGGATATCTCACGCGAACCGCTTCGGGGGACCATACTTGGCGCGACACCTCCCAGGGGGATCACCCATGCGCCCCTCCCGCCGTCTGCTCGCCGTCCTGATGGCCGGCGCGTTGCTCGCCGCTTGTAGCGGCGACTCCGCCGTGTTCACCACCACGACGACCACCACCGTGCCGACCACTACCACTTCCCCTTCGACCACCACCAGCACCACCACCTCATCCACAACCACCACGCCACCCCCGTCGACGACTACCACGACGACCCTGCCCGGCGGGGAGCCGGGCGCGGTTCCCAGCGCCCTCCCCTCGAAGGCAGCCTTCGCCCCCTTCGCCGCGGTTCCCCTGCTCGACGGCACGTCCATGAGAATCCCCGACCAGCCCACCTCGCTGGACGACGTCTACTGGGAGTTCAAGGTCACCGATCCGGAGTACCCCGAGCCGCGCGCTCTGCGCGAAGACCTGGCGCGCGACGGCTTCGCCATCGACGGTTCCTGGTCCAGCCAGGTGCTGCACACCATCTACTCGTACACCGCCCGTTACGCCGACGGCCCGGTGTACGTCACCACCGACGCCGGCTATCACGAGTGGCATCTGGTGTTCTCCAAGGCCCTGCGGGACACCGAGGAGCAGGTGCTCCTCCCCCTGCTGGAGGAGCTGGTCGGAGGGCTGCTGGCCGCCTCCACGGAGCCCGGCAACCCGCCCGATGACGCCGCCGCTCAGGAAGACGTCCGCCTCTACCTGCAGGCCGTCGCCACCATCCTGGGCCTCGACGCGGGGGTGATCGGCGCCCGGGCCACCGAGGAGGTCGGCCTGGTCGACCTGCACGCCGAAATGGCCGAGTCCCCGACGCTGGGCGTGGAGGTCGACTACACCCTGATGACCCCTCGCGGCCACTACACCCGGAGCGAGGGTCTCACCCGGTACTTCAAGGCCATGGCGATGTTGGGGGCGACGCCCTTCCCCATCGACGACCCCGATGCTCTCCGCCGGGCTTGGTGTCTGAGCTCTCTGCTCACCACCCGGCCGGCGCTCCTCGACGCCTGGGAGCGCATCTACGAAACGACGTCCTTTCTGGTGGGCGCCGCCGACGACTACACCCCGCGGGAACTGATGGCGGCGCTGGAAGCCGCAGGCGGAAGCAACGACGACGCTGCCATGGCTGCCGTGGGTGCCGCGCTGGCGGCCGTCCGCCCGGTGCTCATCGACGCCGAGAAGGCGTCGGTGCGCGCCATGGGGGCCCGCTTCGTGCTCGACTCGTTCCTGCTCGACCAACTGGTCCACCCCCAGGTGTGGCAGCGTCTCGAGGCTTCGGTGCTCGATGTCGCCGGCGCGATGGGATCCGACTGGGCCCTGGCCCAGCAGGAGGCGGCCGGCGTGCCCGCGGAGTACCCCGAGTACGGCGAACGCCTCACCGCCCTGCGCGACCTGGTCGCGACCCGTCCCCCGGCCGATTGGGGCGGCACGGTCTACGACGCCTGGCTCTACGCCATCCTTCCCATGTGGCTCCCCCGCGGTGTCGAGTACCCCGATTACATGCAGACCGAGGCCTGGGCGGCTCGTTCCCATGAGGGGGGCTTCGGCTCCTATGCCGAGTTGAAGCACGACACCGTCCTCTACTCCAAGCAGGGTTTTGCCGAGGGCGACGAGCCGCTGCCCCCGGCCCCGCCCCGCCACTGGGTCGAGCCCGACCCGGTGCCCTTCGAGCGCCTGGCCGAGGCGGCCCGGCTGCTGCGCACCGGGCTGGCCGACCGGGCACTGCTCACCGACGAGACCCGCGACCTGCTCGACGGCCTCATCGCCATGGAGACTCGCTTCGGGCGCATCGCCCGCGACGAACTGGCCGGGCGCCCCATCTCGGCGGCCGACAACGACTGGCTGGCGGCGATAGGCAGCGACTTCGAACTGCTATGGCTGCAGGCCGGAGACGGAGAGGCGGATTACCTGGGTGGCTTCGGTGACGACCCCGACAGCCGGGCCCCAGTGGTCGTGGACATCTTCTCCAATCCCTGGGATGCCCTGGAGATCGCCACCGGGGGCTTCGACACCCTGTACGTGCTGGTGCCCAACGACGAAGGGCACTTCCAGGTGGCCGTCGGGGCCGTCTACGCCTTCTACGAGTTCTGGGTGCCTCGCGGCGAGCGCCTCACCGACGAGGAGTGGCGGGAGATGCTGATGAACCGGGAAGCCCCGGACCGCCCGTCCTGGCTGGCCTTCCTCTACGAATGAGCGCCTACGACTAAGCAGCCGGACTGCTCCCACCGCCCGACGCCAGGGGCCGGAGGCCGACTGCCTCCAGCGCCTGGCAGAAGTTGGTGAGCTGCTCGGGCGAGAGTGTGCCGGGGTCCAGGGCGTCCGCCTCCCCGGCGAGGTAGCGCTCCAGCGGCCGGCTCTGCCACCGGGGCAGGCCGCCCACCCGCAGCGAGTAGCCGTCGGCGAAGGTCAGCCGCGCGCTCTCCAGCAAAGGGCCGCGATGCACCCTCATTGCCTTTAGGTCACCCAGCGGGAAGTCGTGACGGGTCACCTCGCGACGGCGATGGAAGGTCCGTTTCGACAGGGCGATCCGGCCGCCGGCCACCAGCACCACATAGGGCCGGGTCGGGCCGCTCAGCCGCGACCACCAGGACACCTTGATGCCCAGTAGGCCGTAGCGCGGCCCACCGGCGGCGGGCAACTCATCGAGGAAGGCCCGGAAGGCTGCCAGGTCCTCGGGGGGGAGCCGGCGCCACACCGATCGGGCCACGGCACCCCCCTCAGTCCCGCCAGAAGGCGGTGCCGATGGCCGTGGGCGGGTCGCCGCTGAGCAGCCGGCGCCACCGCGGGTAGCGGTCGCCCAGGCGGCGCGACCAATCCTGGGACACCAGCAACAGGGCGAAGATCATCAGGGCGAAGGGGGTCATGGGAAGGATCTGGGCCAAGTCGGGCAGATGGGGCTGCAGCTTCAACGCCAGCACCGAGAGGGCACCGAAGAGATAGGCGCCGCCGGCTGCTCGTACCGGGTGCCAGCCTCCGAAGATCACGATGGCCAGGGCGATCCAGCCGTAGTTGGTGGTGAGGCCGTCCCGCCAGCCCAGCCGCACGTCCAGGGAGTAGGAGGCCCCGGCGATCCCCACCAGCGCCCCTCCGACCACCGTATAGACGTAGCGGAGCAGGTTGACCCGGATACCGCGGGCGTGGGCGGCTTCGGGCCGCTCCCCCACCCCCTGCAACTCCAGGCCGCGGCGGGAGCGAAAGATGAAGAAGTAGGCCAGGGCGACGGCCAGGAAGCTGCCGTACACCGACAGGTTGTGTTTGAAGAAAATGGGGCCCAGCCAGGGGATATCGGCCAGCCCGGGGATGGCCAGCGGGGGCACTCCGGCGAAGCGCTGCCCGACGTAGGGATCCCCCAGGAACGAAGCCAAGTCGGTGCAGAGCAAGGTGAGGACGAAGCCCACCGCGATCTGGTTGAGGCGCAACTCGATGCTGGCGAAAGCGATGAGGAGGGCCACCGCCATCGACACCCCCGCCCCGGCCACGAAGCCCAGAAGGACGCTGCCGGTGGTGAAAGCCGTGGCGAACCCGGCCATCGCCGACAGCATGATGCTGCCGTCGAGGGAGAGGTTGATGACCCCCGCCTTCTCGGCGATCGTCTCCCCCACCACGGCGTAGACCAGGGCACTGGCTGCCGCCACGATGGAGGCCAGGGTCGCTTCCACCGCTCAGCCTCCCTCTTCCAAGCCGCGCCGGCTCCGGTAGGCCCGCCGAAGCTGCCAGCCCCCGGCGAGCAGGGTGAACA